>JBBRZR010000200.1:0-8596 GCA_038236495.1 Burkholderiales bacterium | reverse complement strand
TTGGCGTCCCCTAGGGGATTCGAACCCCTGTAATCACCGTGAAAGGGTGGTGTCCTAGGCCTCTAGACGAAGGGGACATTTAAACGGTCTTGACTTGAACAGCGCCACCTGGCCTGACTGGAACGATCCCAGAAAATTTGGTGGAGGTAAACGGGATCGAACCGATGACCTCTTGCATGCCATGCAAGCGCTCTCCCAGCTGAGCTATACCCCCGTGCTGTTCAAGACAGTCCATGACTATAGCACAGGCGTCAGAGGTGTCGCAAGCGGCTGAGCGCTGTTTGGGCGTCGAACAAGGCCACCACCGCATCCACCGACGGTGTCTGCAGCCGGCCGCACAGCAGCAGGCGCAGCGGATGGGCCAGCAGCGGCATCTTCAGTTTGTGCGCCGTCAAAGTGTCCTTGATGGCCTGGCTGATGGCGGCCTTGTCCGCGGTGCACCAGGCGCTGGCCTCCAGCGCGGCCAAGCGGTCGCGCAGGGCGATCAGCGCGGGCCGGACAGCGTCGGTGAGGTGGGTCGCCAACTCATCAGCGGCGGGTGTCACCGGCAAGAAGTACATGGACAACCAGTCGGCCAGCTCGACCGTGGTGCTGCAGCGGTCCTTGAACAGTGCACACATCGCTGCCAACCGGGCGGGGGCGCCGGCTGGCAGCACCACGCCCCGGCTGGCCAGTTGAGCCGCCACCAGGCCGGCCAGGCGCAGGTCGTCGGCTTGTTTGATGTACTGGGCGTTGACCCAGGTCAGCTTGGCGGCGTCCCACTGCGCCGGGCTCTTGGACAGATGGCTGCCGTCGAACCAACTCACCATCTGATTGATGGAAAAAAGCTCCTCGTCGCCGTGGCTCCAGCCCAGGCGGGCCAGGTAGTTGAGCATGGCCTCAGGCAGGTAGCCGACTTCCTCGTAGGCGGTGACGCTGACCGCACCGCGCCGCTTGGACAGCTTTTGCCCGTCCTCGCCCAGGATCACCGGGCAGTGGCCAAACTGCGGCAAGGCTGCGCCGAGTGCGCGGAAGATGTTGATCTGCCAGGGCGTGTTGTTGATGTGCTCGTCGCCGCGGAACACATGGGTGATGGCCATGTCCCAGTCGTCCACCACCACGGCAAAGTTGTAGGTCGGCACCCCATCCGGGCGCAGGATGATCAGGTCGTCGATCTCATGGTTGGCGATGCTGATGGTGCCCTTGACCAGGTCGTCCCAGCTGACGATGCCGCCTTGTGGGTTGGCAAAACGCACCACCGGCAGCACGCCGACGGGCGGTTCGGGCAAGACCTTGCCGGGTGCGGGGCGCCAGCGGCCGTCGTAATGGGTTTTTTCGCCACGCTCGCGCTGGGCCTCGCGCATCTTGTCCAGCTCCTCCGGCGAGCTGTAGCACTTGTAGGCGGTGCCGGCGGCCAGCATCTGTCCGACCACCGCGTGATAGCGGTCCAGCCGCTGCATCTGGTAGATCGGGCCCTCGTCGTGGTCCAGCCCCAGCCAGCGCAGGGACGCCAGGATCTGGGCTACCGAGTCCTGGGTCGAGCGCGCGACATCGGTGTCTTCAATCCGCAGCACAAACGTGCCGCCAAAGTGGCGCGCATAGGCCCAGGAGTACAGCGCTGTGCGCGCCGTGCCCAGGTGCAAAAAGCCGGTGGGCGACGGCGCGATGCGTGTGCGGACAGTCTTGCGGACAGGCTTGCGGCCAGTGGTGGGAGCAGGGTTGGGGGCGGTAGTGGTCATGGTGGGATTCACAAGGCGCCCAGGCCGCGCTGCAGGTCGTCGGTGATGTCGTCCACATGCTCCAGGCCGACGGCCAGGCGGATCAGCCCCTGGCCGATGCCTGTGGCCTGGCGCTGCGCCTCGGTCAGGCGGCCATGCGAGGTGGTGGCCGGGTGGGTGATGATGGACTTGGTGTCGCCCAGGTTGGTGGCGATGCTCAGCACCCGGGTGCTGTCGATCACCCGGAACGCCGCCGTGCGCGCGGCCTCGGGCGTGCCTGCCTGCACGTCGAAGGACAGCACCGCGCCGCCCAGGCCACTTTGCTGGGCCATCGCCAGCGCGTGCTGTGGGTGCGAGACCAGGCCGGGGTAGTAGACCCGCGCCACGGCGGGGTGGGCCTCCAGCCAGCGCGCCACCGTCAGCGTGGCCTCGCTCTGCGCCTTCATGCGCAGCGACAGCGTCTCCAGGCCCTTGAGCACGACCCAGGCGTTGAACGGCGACAAGGTCATGCCGGCGGTGCGCACCACCGGCGAGAACACCTCTCGCACCAGTTTGTCGGACGCACACAGCGCGCCGGCCATCACCCTGCCCTGCCCGTCCAGGTACTTGGTGCCGGCGTGGATCACCACGTCGGCGCCCAGCGCCAGCGGACGCTGCAGCGCGGGCGAGCAAAAAGTGTTGTCCACCGTCAGCAGCGCGCCGGCGCCGTGCGCCAGCGCGGCCAGTGCACGGATGTCGCAGACCTCGGTCAGCGGGTTGGTCGGCGTCTCGGCGAACAGCAGTTTGGTGGTCGGGCGCAGCGCGGCGCGCCACTCGGCCAGGTCGGTCTGCGAGACAAAGCTGGTCTCGACGCCAAACTTGCCAAACTCCTTGGCGAACAGGCTGATGGTGGAGCCGAACACCGAGCGCGAGCACACCACATGGTCGCCGGCTTTCAGCAGACCCATCGCCAGCAGCAGGATCGCGCTCATGCCGGTGGACGTGGCCACTGTCGCCTCGGCGCCCTCCATTGCCGCCAGCCGCGCCTCGAAGCTGCGCACCGTGGGGTTGCCGGTGCGCGAGTAGGTGAAGTCCTCCATCTGCGCAAAGCGCCGGGCCGAGGTTTCGGCATCGGGCTGCACATAGGCGCTGGTCAAAAACAGGCCCTCGGAGTTCTCGCCGTGCTGGCTGGGCGCCAGCGCGGTGCGCACCGCCAGCGTCTCGGGCCGCAGGCCTTCGGGCAGCCGGGCGCGGGCGATGCGGGCGGCTTCGTTGTCGCGGTCGGTCATGGCGATTCAGCCCGGCTTTGCAAGGTCAAACGGGTGCGGTCGTCGCTGCCTTCATCGGCATTGCGGGCTTCGGTGCGCTGCGCGCCCATGGCCTCAAAATCGGCCGCGCTGACGTCGCCGGTGATGTAGACCCCATCGAAGCAGCTGGCCTCGAAGCCCTGGATCGCCGGGTTCAAGGCGCCCACCACCCGCTTCATCACGTCCACATCCTGGTAGATCAGCGCATCGGCACCGATGAACTGGCGGATCTGCTCTTGCGTGCGGCCATGCGCGATCAGCTCTTCAGGTGTGGGCATGTCGATGCCGTAGACATTGGGGAAGCGCACGGGTGGCGCCGCCGACGCCATGTAGACCTTGCGCGCACCGGCCTCGCGCGCCATCTGCACGATCTCCTTGCTGGTGGTGCCGCGCACGATCGAGTCGTCCACCAGCAGCACGTTGCGGCCGGCAAACTCCTGTTTGATGGCGTTGAGCTTCTGGCGCACGCTTTTTTTGCGGGCCTGCTGGCCCGGCATGATGAAGGTGCGGCCGACGTAGCGATTCTTCACAAAGCCCTCACGGTAGGGCTTGCCGATCTTTTGTGCCAGCTGCATTGCCGACGGCCGGCTCGACTCGGGGATCGGGATCACCACGTCGATATCGGACGGCGGCATGGCGTTGATGACCCGCTGCGCCAGGCTCTCGCCCAAGTTCAGGCGGGCCTGGTAGACCGAGATGCCGTCGATCACCGAGTCGGGCCGCGCCAGGTAGACGTACTCGAACATGCAGGGGTGCAAGGATGGCTTGTCGGCACATTGCTGGGCATGCAGCTGGCCGGCGGTGTCGATGAAGATCGCCTCGCCGGGCGCCACGTCGCGCACCACCCGGTGGCCGGTGCCCTCCAGCGCCACGGTCTCGCTGGCCAGCATCACCTCGGTGCCGCCGCCCTCCGACGCGGGCAAGTCGGCCACGCCGTAGACCAGCGGGCGGATGCCGTACGGGTCGCGAAAGGCCAGCAGGCCGTAGCCGGCGATCAGCGCGATCACCGCGTACGAGCCGCGGATGCGCTTGTGCACCGCGCTGACGGCGCGGAACACCAGCTCGGGTGTCAGCGGCACATCGCGCCCGGCCAGCTCCATCTCGTGCGCCAACACGTTGATCAGCACCTCGGTATCGCTGCCGGTGTTGATATGGCGGCGGTCCACGTCGAACAGCTCTTTTTTCAGTGCGTGGGCGTTGGTCAGGTTGCCGTTGTGCACCAGCACGATGCCGTAAGGCGCGTTGACGTAGAAGGGCTGGGCTTCTTCCTCGTTGAAGGCGTTGCCGGCGGTCGGGTAGCGCACCTGGCCCAGGCCCACATTGCCGGGCAGCGCACGCATGTTGCGGGTGCGGAACACATCCTTCACCATGCCGCGGGCCTTGTGCATGAAGCATTGCGTGCCCTGCATGGTGACGATGCCGGCAGCGTCCTGGCCGCGGTGCTGCAGCAGCAGCAGCGCGTCATAGATCAACTGGTTGACGGGCGCTTTGGAGATCAAACCAACGATGCCGCACATGGGGGTGGATCCTGAAAGGCTGAGGAGACGAAAAACGGCGACGAAGTCAGGTCGGGCAACTGCCGCGGCCCATCAAACCGGCAGGTGGCGCGCCACCTCGACCGGCAAATGCGGTTTGAGACCCAGCAAGGCCAGGTTGAGCCAGCCCGCCGCGTGGGAATCGCGCCAAGGTTGCGAGCGCAACGCCGGCGTGAAAGCCACCGCCGTGGCCACCGCCAGCAGCAGCACGGCACCGCGCAACAGGCCAAAGCCGGCACCCAGCAAGCGGTCGATCAATGTCAGCGGCGTGGCATGCAGGCCCATGCGGATCAGCCGAGCCAGCAGCGCCCAGACCACCAGCACGCCGACAAAGGCCAGGACAAAGGCGACGCCCAACTGCAAGGCCGAGCCCGGCGAGCCGATCGGCAGATGGACCGCCAGCCGGGGCGAATAGGCCTGCGCTGCGACATAGGCCACCACCCAACCCACCAGCGACATCAACTCGAACACCAGGCCGCGCGCCAGCCCGATCAGCACCGACACACCCAGCAGTGCCAGCAGCGTCAGGTCGACCCAACCCAGGTCGTTGAGGGTGTTCATGTGTCAAACGCTGTGCCTGGCACGCCTGTCAGTGAACCCAACGGATGGCCGGCTGAAATCACAGCGTCAGGATCGCCACCGGCAAGCCCGCCGATTTGATGCGGGCGGCTGCCTTGTCGGCGTCAGCGCGGCTGGCAAACGGCCCCACCCGCACGCGGGTGCGCTTGGCGCCGTCCACCTCGACCACCTGCGTATAAGTCTTGAGGCCGAGTGCCTCTAGCTTCTGCCGTGCCTCGGCCAGTTTGGCGGCATCGGCGTAGGCGCCGACCTGCACCACCAGGCGTGCAGCGGGGGCACTGGCAGCGGCGTTGGCCGCACCCCGGCCGTCCAGCAAGGCGCGGGCGCGGGCGCCGTCGTCGGCGGTGGGTTTGGCAGCAGCCGGTTTGGACTCGACGGGCGCCGGCTTGGCAGGTGCTGGCACGGTGGCGGTTGGGGGGTTGGCGCGGGTGATCGGCAACTCGGCGCGCGGCGCGGCAACCACCGCGGGCACTTCGCGGCCCTGATCCGTGGCCCGTTCGACGATGTCGGCCGCTGCAGGCGGGTAGGGCCGGGCCGGTGCGGCTGCGGGCGTTTCGTCCAGCACCGCGGCCGATGCCGCCGACAGTGGCGCTGCGGATGGCAGCACCAGCGGGGGCGCGCCGTCCTTGCGGGGGATTTCGATCGGAATGTTGACCGGCACCGGCCGCGGCTGCGTTTCGAACAGCAGCGGAAACCCGATCACACCGACGCCCAGCAGCACGGTTGCACCGATCAGGCGGCGGCGGGCACGGGTTCGGGCCGCCGCGACCGCGTCCGGCTCGGCCGATGAGGCGCTTTGCACATCGGCAGACGGTTCGGGCTTGCGCTTGAAGTGAGACAACAGACCCATGCGGGGAGACGGGCGTGGGTTGAGGCCGCAGCCGTGTGGAGTGAGGGGGTACTGCGCCTGTTTTGGCAGGCGTCAATGGAGCAAACCGGGGTGCTAGACCATGTGGCGGGCACTCAGGCGGGGCAGCCCGCCCAGCAGCACGCCACCCACGGTGTAGAACGAACCAAACACGACAATTCTATCAGCCGGGTCTGCCGCGGCCGCTGCCGCCCGCAGGGCCGCCTCGGGGCTGGCGTGCTGGGTGGTGGTGATCTTGCGGCCCGAGCTGGCGGCCTGCGGTGCCGCCGCCAACGCAGCCGCCAAAGCAGCCGCCAGCTCGGCTGTGGAGGCCGCACGCGCCGGCGGCAGCTTGCAGAGATGCCAGTGATCGACCAGCGGCACCAGGTGCGCCAGCAAGCCGGCCAGGTCCTTGTCGCGCATCGCGCCAAACACCGCGTGGGTCTGCGGAAAGTAGCCCATCTGGTCTAAGTTGTTGGCCAGCGCCGCCACCGACTGCGGGTTGTGTGCCACGTCCAGCACCAGTGCCGGCTGGCCCGGAATGATCTGGAAGCGGCCGGGCAGCTCCACCATCGCCAGCCCGTTGCGCACCGCCTGGGCGTTGATCGGCAGCCGCTCACGCAGCGCCTCGAACACCGCCAGCACACCGGCCGCGTTGAGCAGTTGGTTGGCACCGCGCAGTGCCGGGTAAGCCAGGCTGTTGAAACGCTGCTGGCGGCCGCGCCAGGACCACTGCTGCTTGTCGCCCTGGAAGTTGTAGTCGCGGCCCAACTGCCACAGGTCAGCACCCAGCGCGTCGGCACGGGCCTGCAGCGACACGGGCGGCTCCGGGTCACTGACCACCACCGGGCGACCGGGCCGCATGATGCCGGCCTTCTCGCCCCCGATCGCCTCGCGGGTATCCCCCAGGAACTCGGTGTGGTCCAGCGAGATGCAGGTGATCAGCGCGCAGTCGGCGTCCACCGCGTTGACCGCGTCCAGCCGGCCGCCCATGCCCACTTCCAGGATCACCAGGTCGAGCGGGGCTGCGGCCAGCGCCCGCATGATGACCAGCGTGGTGAACTCGAACCAGGTCAGCGTGATCTCGCCACGGGCCACCTCGACCGCCGCAAAGTGCGGCAGCAAGGTCTCGGCGCTGGCCATGTCGCCGTTGATGCGGCAGCGCTCTTCAAAATGCACCAGGTGCGGCTTGATGTAAAGGCCCACCCGGTAGCCGGCCTGCAACGCAATCGCCTCCAGCATCGCGCAGGACGAGCCTTTGCCGTTGGTGCCCGCCACGCTGACCACCGGCGCATTGAAGTGCAGGGCCAGCCGGTCACGCACGGTGGCCACCCGGTCCAGCGTCATGTCGATGGTCACGGGGTGCAGCTGCTCGCAGTGGGCGAGCCAGCCGGCCAAGGTGGTGGGATGCATCATCGGTAGTGAACGTCGGGTTCAAAAATTGAAGGACAAAACAAAACCGGACCCGCGAGGGCCCGGTCGGAGGCCGGCGCCAACGCAGCCTGCCGGTCAGGCCGTCAGGCCCCGGTGCTGGTGACAGGCCTCAGGCCACCGCGTCGGCGCTTTGCCGTTGCAACATTGCCAGCATGTTGGCAATCGTGCTGCGCAACTGGCGCCGGTCCACGATCTGGTCGATCGCGCCCTTGGTCAGCAAAAATTCGGCCCGCTGGAAGCCCTCAGGCAGTTTCTCGCGCACGGTGTTCTCGATCACCCGCGGCCCGGCAAAACCCACCAGCGCCTTGGGCTCGGCGATCACCACGTCGCCCACGAAGGCAAAACTGGCCGACACGCCGCCCATCGTCGGGTCGCACAGCACGCTGATGTAGGGCAGTTTGGCCTTGGCCAGCCGGGTCAACGCGGCATTGGTCTTGGCCATCTGGAACAGGCTGAACAGCCCCTCCTGCATGCGCGCGCCACCGGTGGCGGTAAAGCACACAAACGGCACCTTCTGCTCGACGGCCGACTCGACACCGCGCACAAAGCGCTCACCCACCACCGAGCCCATCGAGCCGCCCATGAAGTCGAACTCGAAGCACGCCACCACCAGCGGAACGCTCATCACCGCGCCACCGATGACCACCAGCGCGTCGGTCTCGCGGGTCGATTCGAGCGCATCTTTCAGGCGCTCGGTGTACTTGCGGCTGTCCTTGAACTTCAGCGGATCGACCGGCACCACCTCCTGGCCGATCTCGTAACGGCCTTCGGCATCGAGAAACGCATCGAGCCGGGCGCGGGCACCGATGCGGTGGTGGTGGCCGCACTTGGGGCAGACGTTGATGTTCTGCGCCAGGTCGGTGTTGTAGAGCACCGTTTCGCAAGCCGGGCACTTGATCCACAGGCCTTCCGGCACCGAGCGGCGCTCGGTGGGGTCGGTCTGCTGCATCTTGGGGGGCAGCAGTTTTTCAAGCCAGCTCATCAGGTGCGCTCCTAGCGGTTACGGCGGTTTGTGCAGCAGCTTTGCGGCAGCGTTTGCGGCAGCGTTTGCGGCGGAAATTACAGCGAATCGAGTGCCGTGCGGATCTCGGTCATGAAAGCCCGCCCGGCGGCGGCCACCGTGGCGCGGGGCTCGGCGTGCAGTATCTGCACCAACCGGGACCCGATCACCACCGCATCCGACACCCGGCCCACGGCCTGGGCCGTGACGGCATCACG
>JBBRZR010000199.1:0-8607 GCA_038236495.1 Burkholderiales bacterium | reverse complement strand
CCGATGCGCCGCATCACGTCTACCGACGCAGCGATCCCCGCCTCAGTGGGCGGGTCGAAGTACTTCTGGAATGCCGAATACAGAATGCCGCAGACATGCGTGGCGCCGATGTCGCGCGCCACCTCGAGCACCTGCATCAGCCGGGCTTCGCCGCGCGCCTGGCTGTCACGGTCCTGGCTCGAGATGTCGGTCGACGCATCGAGACCGAGCGACATCGTCGTACCGAGCCGATACCGCTCGAGCATTTTGCGCGTGAACGCGCTGTCGATCGCGGCCAGGTCGAGTGCCGGGATTTCGATCAGATCGAACCCGATCTCGGCCGTTTGTGCAATTGCACGCTCGCATTCGTTGTGGCTCCAGCCACCCACCCAGACCAACGCATGCACACCGAGCTTGTTCACCGTGATTGCCTTTCTTGCGGGCTGCCATGCCCTATCTTTGGCGACGGTAGCACGGCTCGAACGATGTGCGCTATCCTGATTTGATTGCATGTTTGCCCTGCTTCTTGCCGACCCTCATTCGAAGATACGGAGACACCATGAACACGCGCCAATTCAAGACCCGCAACGGGTCAGAGCTGAGTTTCACCACCATGGGCCTGGGCATGGGCCCGATCGGTGAGATCTACGAAGTGCTCGATGAAATTACCACGATCGCCACCGTAGAGCAGGCTTACCGCAGCGGCGTCCGCCTGTTCGACACATCGCCGCACTACGGCAACGGCATTGCCGAAGCGCGCCTGGGTGCAGGCCTGCGCGCCATTCCACGCGATCAGATCATTGTCTCGACCAAGATAGGTCGCGTCATGAACCCGTTCGGTAAACCGCCCGAGCGCAACAAAGACGTCTTCTCGCCCGGCTTTGTCGGCGGTTATTCGCATTCGCCGAGCTTCGACTATTCCTACGACGGCACGATGCGGTCGGTCGAACAGTCGCTGCTGCGCACCGGATTGAGCCGGCTCGACATCCTGCTGATCCACGACTGCGACGTCTGGACCCACGGCGCTGATGCCGGCCGCCGCTTCACCGAAGCCATGGACGGCGCCTACCGCGCGCTCGACAAACTGCGCAGCGAGAAGACCGTGGCCGCGATCGGCTTTGGCATCAATGAGGCAGACACATGCGTCAAGTTTGCGCGCGCTGGCGATTTCGATCTGGCAATGATGGCGGGCCGGTACACACTGCTGGACCAGTCCGGCGTGGCTGAATTCATGCCGCTCGCGGTTGAAAAGAAGATGGGCGTGATGCTCGCCGGCGTGTTCAATTCGGGCATTCTGGCCACCGGCGCCGTGCCCGGCGCGAAGTTTGAATACGGCGTGGCGCCGCCAGAGATCCTCGAGCGGGTGCGCAAGATAGAAGCCCTCTGCGCGAAGCACAACACGTCTATCCGTCGGGCCGCGATGCAGTTCCCGATGGCCCACCCGGCGGTGGTGTCGGTGGTGCTCGGCGCGGTCAAGCCGAGCGAGGTCGAATCAAACGTGGCCGACGCGCGGGCCTTGGTGCCGGCAGCGCTGTGGGCGGATCTGAAGGCGGCCGGTCTGCTCGATGCGAGCGCGCCAACCCTTTGATCGTCACTTGTTCCACCGTCGCCGCCAGCGTGAACACCGCGTAAACCAGGATTTGTTTTTCGCTGCAGCCCGCACTAGGATTGTCGAGTTTCTGCAGGGTAAATCAACAAACAACCTCGCGCTGCGCGAGACATGGAGACCACCGATGAATCGACGCAAGACTCTCAAGGCATTGGGCACCGCGGCATTGGCCGGCGCGTCCAGCCTTACCGCAGGGCTCGCCCTAGCCGCAAATCCAACCATGGTCACGGTGGTAAAAATTGCGGGCATTCCGTGGTTCAACGCGGTAGAAAAAGGCATCAAGAAGGGCGCGAAAGATTTCAACATCGATGCCACCATGGTTGGCCCTGCAAATGTCGACCCGGCGCAGCAGGTCAAACTGCTGGAAGATCTCATTGCGAAGAAGGTCACCGTGATCGGCCTCGTGCCGCTGGACGTGAAGGTCTGCGAGCCGGTACTCAAACGCGCGCAAGCCGCAGGCATCAAGGTCATCACGCACGAAGGCCCGGAACAAGCAGGGCGTGACTGGAACGTCGAGCTGATCGACTCGGTGCGATTCGGCGAAGTTCAGATGCAGCGCCTGGCCAAGGACATGGCCGAGAGCGGCGACTACGTGGTCTACGTCGGCACACTGACCACACCGCTGCACAACAAGTGGGCCGATGCGGCTATCGCCTACCAGAAAAAGAACTACCCAAATATGAAGCTGGTGGCCGACCGCTACCCCGGCGCCGACGAGATCGACAGCGCGTACAAGACCACGCTCGACGTCATCAAGGCCTACCCGAACCTGAAGGGCATCCTCGGCTTCGGCTCGAACGGCCCGATCGGCGCTGGTAACGCGGTACGCGAGAAGCGCCTGGGCAAGAAGATCGCGGTTGTCGGCACGGTGCTGCCATCGCAGGCCAAAGACCTGATCGCCGAAGGGATCATTCGCGAGGGCTTCCTCTGGAACCCGACCGACGCCGGCTACGCCATGGTTGCAGTCGCCCGGTTGCTGCTCGACGGCAAGGAAATCAAGGACGGCGTCGACATCCCTGGCCTGGGCAAGGCCTCGGTCGACGTGCCGGGCAAGCTCATCAAGGTTGACAAGATCATGCGCATCAACAACGAAACGATTGCGGGCCTGATGGCCAGCGGGCTTTGAGCCCCCAGGCCATGACTTCGTCATTCCCGACCCCAGGGGTCAAGCTGAGCGGCAAAGCCACATGGGCTTGAGCGCGTCGGTCTGACCGGCCAGGGGTACACAACGGGCGAGGCCTCCCTCGCCCGTTTTTTTTGGCATGGATTTCGCTACAGGTTACCCGGATTTGGCCCACTTTCTCGAACTCCAGGCGATCTCCAAAAATTTCGGCGGCGTCGTCGCGCTGCGCAATGTCGATCTGACGCTGGCGCCCGGCGAGGTGCATTGCCTGGTCGGTGAAAACGGCTCGGGCAAGTCGACACTGATCAAGATCATCGCCGGCGTGCTCCGCCCCGAGCAGGGCGCCAGCATCTTTATCGAGGGCCGAGAGTACCCTCACCTGACCCCCGTGCAGTCGACCGAGCGCGGCATCCAGGTTATCTACCAAGACCTGTCGCTGTTTCCGAACCTGAGCGTGGCCGAGAACATTGCTGTCGGCAAACACCTCGGTGCGCCCAGGTTGGTGAACTGGCGTGAGATTTACGCGACCGCCCAGGCGGCGATGGCTCGCGTGGGCGCCGTGCTCGATCCGGATGCGCGCGTCGAAGACCTGTCCATTGCGAACCGGCAACTCGTCGCAATCTGCCGAGCGATGGCCGCTGACGCCAAGCTGGTGATCATGGACGAGCCCACCGCCTCGCTGACCCGCCACGAGGTCGACGCATTGATCCGCCTGGTCGCCGACCTGAAGCGCGCCGGCATCTGCATTGTCTTTGTCTCGCACCGGCTCGACGAAGTGATGGAGATTGCCGAGCGTGTCACCGTGCTGCGCGATGGCGCCAAGGTCGGCGCTTACCCGGCGCGCGAGATGACCGACAAAAAGCTCGCCACCCTGATGACCGGCAAGGCCTTCGCCTACCAGACCTCGGCTGCAACGGTAGATGCCGCCAAGACCGTGCTGTCGGTCAGCCACCTGTCGCGCACGGGCCAGTACGATGATGTGAGCCTGGACATTCGCGCCGGCGAGATCGTCGGGCTGACCGGACTGCTGGGCTCCGGGCGCACCGAGTTTGCGCTGTCGCTGTTTGGCATGAACCGGCCGACCTCGGGCGAGATCCGCCTGAACGGCAAGTCGCTCGCGCTGAAGACAAACGCGCAGGCCATCAAGGCGGGCATCGCCTACGTGTCCGAAGACCGGCTGAACCTCGGCCTGGTGCTTGAGCAGCCGATCTCATCGAACATCCTTGTGACTGTGCTCGACACCTTGCCCGCGCGCTTCGGCCTGATCTCGGAAGCAACCCGCCAGCGCACCGCACGGCAATGGATTGCTGACCTGGCGATCAAGGCCCCGGACCCCGACAACCCGGTGCGCACGCTCTCGGGCGGCAACCAGCAACGTGTGGTGCTCGCCAAGTGGATGGCCACGGCGCCGAAGCTGCTGATCCTCGACAGCCCGACCGTGGGCGTCGACATCGCCGCCAAAGACGGCATCTACGACGTAGTGCGCACCCTCGCAGCGGAGGGCGTGGCTATTTTGTTGATCTCCGACGAGATCCCCGAGGTCTTCTACCACGCGCACCGCGTGCTGGTGATGCGACGCGGGCGGATCGCGGGCGAGTGCGTGCCGCACGCGTCGAGCGAAGAAGAACTGCAGGCGCTGGTCGATGCCTGACCCGATCAAGCCCAAGCCGATGAGCGCCGCGTTGGCCCGCTTCAGGCGCAGCCACGAGTTTTGGTTGCTCGCGGTCATCGGGGTACTGGTGTTGGCGCTGTCGATTGCGACCGACAGCTTCCTGACGGTACAGAACCTGTTCGACCTGCTGACGTCCAACGCCTTCGTCGGCATCCTCGCTGCGGGGCTGCTGGTCGTGCTGATCGCCGGTCATATCGACATCTCGTTCACTGCAACTGCATCGGTTGCGCAGTACCTGGCCCTGACCGTCGGGATCCGTTATGGCCTGGGCTGGTTCGCGCTGTTCGCGCTGGCCGGCGTGACCGGCATGCTCTGCGGGCTGATCAACGCGGTCTTCGTCACCAAGCTGCGCATCTCGTCGATCATCGTGTCGATCGCGACGCTGAACATCTTCTACGGCCTGCTGATTTTTGCGACCGGCGGCAATTACATCACCTCGCTGCCGAAGTTCTTCCGCAACGGCATCTCATGGTTTGAGCACGAAGACGCCAGCGGCGTGCCGTACGCATTGAACCTGCAGATCTTGCTGTTGGTCGGCGCGTTTGCCGTCACCTGGCTGCTGCTGAACCGGACCAACATCGGCCGCCAGATTTATGCGCTGGGTGGCAACAAGGACGCGGCGCAGCGCCTGGGCTTCCACGTCTTTCGCATCAACCTGCTGGTCTATGTCTACCTCGGTTTCATTGCTGGTGTGGCGTCCATCGTGCAGGCACAACTCGCGCAATCGGTGACGCCTACGGTGCTCGTCGGCAAGGAGCTCGACGTGCTCGCTGCGGTCGTGCTGGGCGGCGCCAGCCTGAACGGCGGGGTCGGTACCGTGCTCGGCGCGATCCTGGGCGTGACGCTGCTGGCGATCCTGCAAAACGGGCTGGTGCTCATCGGCGTCTCGTCGTACTGGAACCAGTGGTTCGTGGGGCTGACCATCCTGCTCGCGGTCTCGATCACCGCCTGGTCGGAGCGCCGCCGGCGCACGCGAGGCTCGCCATGACGCGAACCATCATTCAACGCTTCCTGCGCGGCGGGACAGTGCCGATGCTGACACTGGTGCTGCTGGCCGTCGTGGTGGTTTTCTGGCTGTTGTTGGGCGAACGCATCGCGGGTGCGAGCGCGCTGCGGTCGATGGCTTTCCAGCTGCCCGAGCTCGGCATCTTGTCGCTGGCCATGATGGTGACGCTGCTGTCGGGCGGGCTGAACCTGTCGATCATCGCCACCGCCAACCTGTGCGCGCTGACCATGGCCTATGTACTGACCACGCAGGTGCCTGGCGCGCAGGGCTTGATGGCGGGCGGCTGGCAGGTCATCGCCATCCTGGCCGGCGTCGGGGTCGCGCTCATCGTCGGATTGATCAACGGCTTTGTCATCGCGTACCTCGGCGTATCGCCGATCTTGGCGACGCTGGGGACCATGACGATGTGCAAGGGTCTGTCGATAGGCCTGACGCGCGGCAACGTGATATCGGGCTTCCCTGAGCCGATCGTGTTTCTCGGCAACGGCACGATTTCCGGCGTGCCCGTGGTGCTGCTGATCTTCCTGGCGCTGTGCGTGCCCATTGCGGTGCTGCTGAACAAGAGCCCGTTCGGCCACAAAATCTACATGATCGGCTCGAGCGAGAAGGCCACCCGCTACTCAGGCGTCGATACCCGGCGTACGCTGCTTGGCATTTATGTGCTGTCGAGTTTGCTCGCGATGGTCGCAGCGCTGGTGATGATGGCGCGCTTCAATTCGGCCAATGCTGCCTATGGCGAAAGCTACCTGCTGGTGACGATACTGGCCGCCGTGCTCGGGGGTGTCGACCCGTTTGGCGGCTTCGGCAAGGTCGGTGGGCTCGTCATGGCGCTGATCTTGTTGCAAGTGATCTCGTCGGCCTTCAATCTGCTCGATTTCAGCCCGTTCCTCACCGTGGCGATCTGGGGCGTGCTGATCATCGGCGTGACGGCCATCGGTGTGGTGCTCGAGAGCCGCGGCATCTTGCGGCGTTGACGGGCAGTGTCCGGCGACAGCGCTGTCATCGAACGGCGATATTCTTCAAGGGGCAAGCCATGAACGGCGTCACCGTCTCCGCAGCGATCAAGCGTTGCGGCACTGAACAACCCGATGGGGTCGGCCGCCTTCTGCGTGCCGGACCCTTGTCGGTCGAACTCGACAACGGCAACCTGCGCTACCTGAAGGTCGGCGGCGTCGAGGTGCTGCGGGCGCTCGCGTTTCTGGTGCGCGACGAGAACTGGGGCACCTATGTGCCGACCCTGAGCGGCCTGGTCGTCGACCAGCGTGCGGGGGCTTTCAGCGTCAGCTACCGCGCCACCTGCGAGCGCGGCGGCAGGCGACTTGACTTCGACGCCCGCATCGAAGGCCGCAGCGACGGCTGCCTCACATTCAGCGCCAGCGCCACGCCGGCCACTGACTTCGTCACCTGCCGCACCGGCTTCGTCGTGCTGCACCCGCTGCAGGGCGTGGCGGGGCAGCCCGTCACGGTCGAGCATGTCGACGGCACGGTGCAGGCATCGACCTTTCCGGCCCAGGTCGACCCGGTGCAGCCGTACCTGAACGTCCGCGCGCTGACGCACCAGGTCGCGCCCGGGCTGAAGGCCGTCGTGCGCATGGAGGGCGACACCTTCGAGATGGAGGACCACCGCAACTGGACCGACGCGTCGTTCAAGACCTACGTGCGGCCGCTCGCGCTGCCATGGCCGTATACCCTGAAATCCGGCGAGACGGTGACACAGCGCGTCAGCCTTACCCTTGAGGGGCGCACGCAAAAGCCCAAGCCGCGAGCCAATGCCGGGTTGATTGAGATCACGCTCGGCAAGGCGACGCGCGGCCGCATGCCGATGATCGGGCTGGGCATGCCAGCTGAAGAGATCGCCGCGGCGACCGGCGCACTTGAGCTGTTGAAGGGCGTAGCGCCGCAGCTGTTGATCTGTCAGTTCGACCCGCGTGCGCAGCACGGGCGCCGCGAGCTCGACGGCTACAAGGCGCTGTGCGCGGCGACAGGCGCAGCTTGCGAGCTCGAGATCGTGGTCGCCAGCGTCGACGCATTCGGGTCCGAGCTGCAGCGTGTCGCCGCGCTGGTGCGTGAGGCCGCGCTGCCGCTCGACGCGGTCGCACTGTGCCCAGTGGGCGACCTAAAGGGGGTGTTGCCTGGCAGCACCCGGCCACCAGCGCCGCCACTCGATGCGCTGTACCGCGCCGCGCGTGCGGCGTTTCCCGGCATCCGTATCGGTGGCGGTGTGTTCTCGTTCTTCACCGAACTGAACCGCAAACGCCCGCCGGCCGAGCTGCTCGACTTCGTGCACAACGTCACCTGCCCGATCGCGCATGCGGCGGATGATCGTTCAGTGATGGAAACCCACGAGGCGCTGCCGTACCAGGTCGCGACCGCGCGCGGCTTTATCGGCAAAGCCGCCTACCGTATCGGCCCGAGCTCGATCGGCTGCCGCGACAACCCCTATGGGCAGACGACCACGCCGAACCCCGACAACCAGCGTATCTGCCTCGCAAAGAACGACCCGCGGCAACGCGGCCTGTTCGGCGCGGCGTGGACGCTCGGCTACGTTGCAAGCCTCGCGCCCACTGGCGTTGAGGCGGTCAGCTTCGGCTCGCCGACCGGGCCACTGGGCCTGATTCACCGCCGCGGGGAAGCGGCCCTGCCGTACTACGACGCGCTTGCCGGCATTGCGGTCTACCCGGCGTTTCACGTCGTCGCCGGGCTGACGCGGGCGGCCGGTGCGCCGCGGGTCGCGTCCATGTCGTCCGATGCAGCCAGCGTGTGCTGTCTCGCCTACCGGGCAGCGAGTGCGACATTGCTTTGGCTTGCCAACATGTCTGCGCAAACGCGGCAGGTGAATGTGACCCATGCAGGTGCGCGGCCGTTCGGCATCGTGCTCGACGAAGCGAGCTTCGAGCGCGCCACCACCGCGCCGTCGGCATTTCAGACAGGCGTTCGGGCGCTCAATCTGAAAAAGCTCGAGCTCGGCGCGTTTGCGGTTGCGTTGGTGTGTGTCAACGACCGGTGACGCGGATACGCCCTGGCCGGGCGCCTTCAGACAAGTGGGCCGCTGCGTTGACTGCCGTGCTGATGATTGCGCTCGTGTCGTTCTCGCGCCTGTACCTTGGGGCGCACTGGATGTCCGACGTGCTTGGCAGCCCCACGCTGGGCACGGCCTGGATTGCGCTGCTGAGTTTTTCGTACCTGCAGCACGTGCGAAATGAGCACGTGCCAGCGCT
>JBBRZR010000198.1:0-8655 GCA_038236495.1 Burkholderiales bacterium | reverse complement strand
GACCGGGTGTACGCGCTGCTCAAACGCCTGGGCTTTCATTTGTGGCACCCGGCGCTGGAGTCGCGCGACGCCAGCGGCCAATGGCTGCTGCTGCGCGGGTTGCAAGAGTTCCGTGAGCATCTCGGCGGCGAGCTGACCATCACGCTGCTGCGTGACATCGGCGTGGGCGAAGAGGTGCACCGCATGGATGCCGACGAGATCCTGCGCGCTCTGGCCTGGCTGCGGCGGCGGGAGTACGGCGCGTGAACCTGGGCAACGGCGTTCACCTCAGCTACTGCAGCAACATCCATCCGGGCGAGTCCTGGGCCGAGGTGCGCGCCAACTTCGACCGCTACGTGGTGGCGGTGCGCGACCGGCTTGTGAGCGAAGGCGATTTCGGCATCGGCCTGCGCCTGTCGGCACGCGCGGCCGCCGAGTTGGCTGAGCCGGCGGTGCTGGCCGAGTTTCGCGACTTTCTGCGCCGCAACCGGATGTATGTGTTCACCCTCAACGGCTTTCCCTATGGCACCTTCCACGGCACGCGTGTGAAAGAAGAGGTCTACCTGCCCGACTGGCGCGACCCGCAGCGCCTGCGCTACACCAACCTGCTGGCCGATCTGCTGGCCGATCTGCTGCCGCAGGCCCTGCCCGGTGACAGCGCGGTCGAGGGCAGCGTCAGCACGGTACCGGGTGCGTACAAGCCGGCGCTGGGCGGGCCGCACGATGTCGCCTTGATGGTCGAGCACCTGCTGCGCCACGTGGCGCACCTGGTTGCACTGCGCGCGCGCACCGGCCGGCTGATCGCACTGGCGCTGGAGCCCGAGCCGTATTGTTTCCTGGAGACCATCGCCGAGACCGTGGCCTTCTTTCAGGGCGAGCTGCATGGTCCGGCAGCGGTGCGCCGCATCACCGAACTCACCGGTCTCGACCCGGCGGCGGCCAGCCGCGCCCTGCACGATCACTTGGGCGTGTGCCTCGATCTGTGCCATGCCGCGGTGGAATTCGAGCACCCGGCGGATGGCATCCGTTGCTTGGCGCAGGCCGGTATCCGTGTGCACAAGATGCAGATCAGCGCCGGCCTGCGGCTGCCCACCTTGGCCCCTGATGCGCTTGTCGCGCTGCAGCACTTCAACGATCCGGTCTACCTGCACCAGGTGGTGCAGCGCGGGCCCGGCGGCATCACCCGTTTTGCCGATCTGCCCGAGGCCTTCGCCTCGCTGCAAGGGCCGACCACAGACCTCGAATGGCGGGTGCACTTTCACGTTCCCATCTTCCTCGACCGGCTGGGGACGTTTGGCTCGACGCAATCGTTCATCCGCGAGGTGCTGGCGATCCAGCGTGAGCAGCCGATCTCAGCCCATCTTGAGGTCGAAACCTATACCTGGGGCGTGCTGCCCGAGCCGTTCCGCAGCGGCACGGTAGACGCCGCGATTGCGCGCGAAGTGGCGTGGGTACGGACGGAGCTCGGCGCTTGAACCTGTCGCTTGCCTTGCGGCTCAGCCGCATCTCCAACCTGCCCACGGTCTGGACCAACGTTCTGGTGGGTGCGCTGCTCGCCGGGGGCAGCCTGGCCGATCCGCGTTTGCCGCTGCTGATGGTGGCGCTGTCGCTGTTTTATACCGGCGGCATGTTCCTCAACGATGCTTTCGACCGCGAGTTCGACGCGTTGCACCGGCCGGAACGGCCGATTCCGTCGGGCCAGGTGTCCGCGCGGCAGGTTTTCAGCTTCGGTTTCGGCATGCTCGCGCTGGGCATGGTGGTCGTCGCCGGGGTCGCTGGTGTTTCGGCCGGCCTGAGCCCTTGGCGCGCACTGGCGTCGGGTGCCGCGCTAGGCGCCGCGATCGTGTTTTACAACGCCCATCACAAGAACAACCCGCTGAGCCCGCTGGTCATGGGCCTGTGCCGGGTCTTGGTGGTGGTCACGGCCGCGTACAGCATGGCAGCCGTGCTGCCCGGCGCGGTGATCCTGGCCGCAGCCGCACTGCTGTGCCACCTGATCGGCCTGACGTACATCGCCAAACAGGAATACCTGGACCGCATCGGCAGCCTGTGGCCGCTGGGTTTTCTGGCGTTGCCGCTGCTCTACGGCGTCGTGTTGGCCTGGTCTGCGCCAGTGGTCTGGTTGCCGCTGGCGCTGTACCTGGCCGTGCTGGCCTTTGCCTTGAGCCTGTTGCGGCGCCGCGCCCGCGGCGATGTGCCCCGCGCCGTCGTGACGCTGATCGCCGGCATGTCGGTGCTCGATGGCGTGATGCTTGCGGGGGCCGGTCAATGGCTGCCGTGCGCGCTCGCGATCGGCGCGTTTGTGCTCACCTTGGTGCTGCAACGCTGGGTGTCGGGCACATGAATGGCTTGCCGGTCATGCAAAAAACCACGCAAAACACCACGCAAAACACCACGCAAAACGATGGCGGGCCGCAATGCAAGGGCGAAGCTGGCCGAGTCGCGCCGGTGATCGACCGCAACCGTTGCGAGGCGAAAGCCGGCTGCGTGCAGGTATGCCCGTTCGACGTGTTCGAGATCCGCGCCCTCGAGCCGTCGGACCGTGCCACGCTGTCGTTCGTCGGCAGGATCAAAGCGTGGGCGCATGGCAACCGCCAGGCTTACGTCATTCGACCGGACGACTGCCATGCCTGCCGGTTGTGCATCGACGCCTGCCCCGAAGACGCTATCCGCCTGGTTCCCCGACCGCCGGCTTGACGGCCTGTGCCGGCGTGAAGGTGCGCAACTCGAATGGCGGCGCCTGCGGCGGCAGGCCGGCTGGCGTTGGCCCGGTATCGCCAAACCCTGGATTGACCCCGGAAACGCCCGCCTCTGGTCCGATGGCGGCAGCACAGCTTGCGCTGTAATGATCGAGCCGTCTTGTCCGACCCACCTGCCTGACCGAGGACTTCCATGCCCACCTGGTTGATTGCCCTGGACCGGCACTTCCCGATCCGCTACCTGACCCTGCTTGCGGCCTCGATGCTGCTGTTGCTGGGCGGGTACCTCTGGACTGCCGGGGCATCGCCCGCCTGGGCCGCGGTGCTGGCGGGGTTGGGCGCGTTCGGCTTGCTGATCGGCATTCGCGACCTGCGCCAGACCCGCCATGCCTTGCTGCGCAACTATCCCGTCATCGGCCATTTGCGCTTCTTGTTCGAATGGATACGGCCCGAGATCCGCCAGTACTTTCTGGAAAGCGACCGCGAGGCGGTGCCGTTTTCTCGCCAGCAGCGCTCACTGGTCTACCAGCGCAGCAAGGGCGAATCCGACAAGCGGCCGTTCGGCACCCAGCTGGACGTGCACCAGCCCGGCTACGAGTGGATCAACCACTCGTTGCAACCCACCGCACTGCCCAACCACGACTTTCGCATCACGATCGGTGGCGACCGCTGCAGCCAGCACTACTCGGCCAGCTTGTTCAACATCTCGGCGATGAGCTTTGGTGCGCTCAGCGCCAACGCCATCATGGCGCTCAACGGCGGGGCCAAGGCCGGCGGCTTTGCGCACGACACCGGCGAGGGCTCGATCAGCGCGCACCACCGCAAACACGGCGGCGACCTGATCTGGGAGATCGGCTCGGGCTATTTCGGCTGCCGCAACGACGACGGCAGCTTCAGCGAGGCCAAGTTCGAGGCCAATGCCCGTGACCCGCAGGTCAAGCTGATCGAGTTGAAGCTCAGCCAGGGCGCCAAGCCCGGCCACGGCGGTGTGCTGCCCGGCCCCAAGGTGTCGGCCGAGATCGCCGCCGCACGCGGTGTGCCGGTGGGGGTGGACTGTGTCTCGCCGGCGGCGCACAGCGCGTTTTCGACACCCATCGGCATGCTGCAGTTCATGGACCGGTTGCGCACGCTCTCAGGCGGCAAGCCGGTGGGCTTCAAGCTGTGCATCGGCCACCCCTGGGAATGGTTTGCGCTGGCCAAGGCGATGGTCGAGAGCGATCTGCTGCCCGACTTCATCGTGGTGGACGGCGCCGAGGGCGGCACCGGTGCTGCGCCGCTTGAATTTACCGACCACGTCGGCGCACCGATGCAAGAAGGCCTGCGCCTGGTGCACAACACTCTGGTGGGTTTGAACCTGCGGCAGCGCATCCGCATCGGCTGCGCCGGCAAGATCGTCAGTGCTTTCGATATCGCCCGCGCCATGGCGCTGGGTGCCGACTGGTGCAACTCGGCCCGCGGCTTCATGTTTGCGCTGGGCTGTATCCAGGCCCAGCACTGCCATGCCGGCAGCTGCCCGACAGGGGTGGCCACCCAGGACCCGCTGCGCCAGCAGGCGCTGGTGGTGCCGGACAAGACCCAGCGGGTGTTCAACTTTCACCGCCAGACGCTGGAGGCCCTGCAGGAGCTGGTGCAAGCCGCCGGCCTGACCCACCCGAACCAGATCAGCGCCTCGCATATCGTGCGCCGCACCGCCGACCAGGAGGTGCGGCTGATGAGCACCTTGCTGACCACCGTCGCCCCAGGTGCGCTGCTGGCGGCCGAGCGGGGTGAGGTGGACTGGCCGCATGCGGTGTTCAGCCTGTATTGGCCGCTGGCGCGCAGCGACAGCTTCCAGGCCCTTGCCGCTGGCGCGGCCAACGCCGCTGGCCGTTTCAAGCCGCCGGCCGCTGTTGGCAGCCGCAGCGTCGAGGTCGCTCTGCCGGTGTGACAAACCGCACGCCGGGCGGTCCCGCCTGATCCAAAACCAGCAAAATCGCGCAGCAACCCCCGCAGGGCGGGGATGCCCGCCGAACACCGAATCCCCAGAATGATCGTCGAGACGATTTGTTACTGGGACCATGAAATCCGTACTGCTGGCTGTGAACGACACGACCCAGGCTTCGGCCTGGCAGCATGACTTGCACGCCGCGGGCTGGACCGTTCGTGACCCGGTGTGCAGCTTTTTGGAGGCCCGTCGCCAGCTGGTCCGCCAGCCACCTGCCGTGCTGGTGACCGACTTGAGGCTGCTGGACGGCAGCGTGATCGAGCTGATCCAGGCGCTATGTGGTGGGCCATGGACGCAACGGGTTCAGGTGCTGGTGCTGACCACGACCGAGGCCGACCCGCTGCTGCTGGACGCCTTGCAGGCCGGGGCGGACAACTTCTTCATGGTCACCGACGCCCAGCCTGGCGCACTGGCTGCCCAGGTGCTCGACACATTGGCGGGCGGCGCTGCCATCGCCCCCTTCATCGCCAGGCGCCTGCTGGAGCATTTCGCCATCAGCGGACGCGAGCCCGCCCGCCGGGCGGTGGAGGACCTGAGCAACCCGCTGGCGCTGACCGCCGGTGAATGCACGCTGCTGCGGCGGCTGTCGATCGGCGAGCGGCTGGCCGACCTGGCCCAGCACGAAGGTGTGCGCCCTCGCGAGCTGACTGCCCGGGTGCGCACCATCTACCGCAAGATGCAGTGGGCGCTGCGCGCCGGCGATCTGCGCCTGGCCTGACCGGACGTCACCGGACGCCGGCTCAGGCTCAGGCCTTTGGCGGCGCGGTGTCGATGAAGCTCTGGCGGGCTTCGAGCTTTTCAGCCAGCCGGGCCAGGTTGGCATGCTCAGCGCGCCAATCGACATGGCCGAAGCGGAACGACAGGTAGTCCAGCGCACAGCCCACGGCCACGTCGGCCAGCGTGAAGTGGTTGCCGTTGCACCAGGGCTTGTCGCCCAGGCCGGCGCTCATGGCCTTGAGCGTGCTGTCCACGCGGCTCATCTGGCGGGCTATCCAGGCCTCACAGCGGGCACCCTCGCGTGGCCCCCAGGTGGCCTCCATGCGGGCCAGCAGCAGCGCGTCGCACAGGCCGTCGGCCAGCGCCTCCCAGGTGCGCACCTCGACCCGCTCCCGGCCCGACGGCGGGATCAGCTTGCCCACCGGCGACAGGGTGTCGACGTATTCGACGATCACGCGCGAGTCGAATACCGCCTCGCCGCCCTCCATCACCAGGCAGGGCACCTTGCCCAGCGGGTTGGACTTGAGCATCGCGTCGCTGCCCCACACGTCCTCGATCACCAGCTGGTAGTCGAGCTTTTTCTCGGCCATCACCACGCGCACCTTGCGCACGTAGGGACTGGTCAACGATCCGATAAGTTTCATGGTGGTTCTATTGGCGGGACATCCCTGACGTTTTGATTTTAGCCATGGTGGTTTGCGGGGTGGGCGGGGTGCGCAGGCTCAGCGGCCCAGCGTCCAGTCGACCTGCGCCGGCCGGCCGGCCAGGGCCAGCGAGGCGGTGGCCGCCGGCGTGCGCGCGATCACCTTGCCGCGCCGGATCACTGCCAGGCGGGTGGCACGCAGGCGCAGTGCCTCCGCCGGTGAGCTGGCCTGCAGCAGCACGAAGTCGGCGTGGCAACCCACCGCCAGCCCGTAGTCGGGCAGGCCCATCACCCGGGCGGCGTTGACGGTCACCGCATCGAAACACGCGCGCACCTGGTCTGCGCTGGTCATCTGGGCCACATGCAGGCCCATTTGCGCCACCTCCAGCATGTCGGCCGAGCCCTGGCTGTACCAGGGGTCCATCACGCAGTCGTGGCCGAACGCCACATTGACGCCGGCGGCCATCAGCTCGGGCACCCGGGTCATGCCGCGCCGCTTGGGATAGCTGTCGTGCCGGCCCTGCAAGGTGATGTTGATCAGCGGGTTGGCCACCGCGTGCACACCGGACTCGGCAATCAACGGGATCAGCTTGGACGCGTAGTAGTTGTCCATCGAGTGCAGGGACGTCAGGTGCGAGCCGGTGACCCGGCCTTGCAGCCCCAGGCGCTGGGTGTGGTGGGCCAGGGTTTCGATGTGGCGCGACTGCGGGTCGTCGCTTTCGTCGCAGTGCATGTCCACCCGCAGGCCGCGTTGGGCGGCCAGCTCGCAGAGCTGGCGCACGCTGTCGGTGCCTTGGTCGTAGGTGCGCTCGAAATGCGGGATGCCGCCCACCACGTCCACGCCCAGATCCAGTGCGCGCACCAGGTTGGCCAGCGCGCCGGGGGACCGCAACAGCCCGTCCTGCGGAAACGCCACCAGCTGCAGGTCGAGGTAGGGCGCCACCCGCTGTTTGACCTCCAGCAGCGCCCGCACCGCCAGCAGCCGGTCGTCGCAGATGTCCACATGGCTGCGGATCGCCAGCAGGCCCTTGGCCACCGCCCAGTCGCAGTACTGCAGCGCACGGGCGGCGAGCGCCTCATGCGTCAGCAGCGGCTTGAGCTCCCCCCACAGCGCGATGCCTTCCAGCAGGGTGCCACTGCGGTTGATGCGCGGCAGGCCGTGGCTGAGCGTGGCGTCCAGGTGAAAGTGGGCATCGACAAACGGCGGGCTGAGCAGGCAGCCCGCCGCGTCGATCAGCTCGGTGCCGTCGGGTGCGGGTTGGCCGTCGAACAGCTGTGGCCCCAGCGCCTGGATGCGGCCGTCTTGGACCAGCAGGTCGATCCCGGTACGGCCGTCGGGCAGGGTGGCGTTGCGGATCAGCATGGGTGTTCTCGCGTGGTGTCGGGCAATGTCGGGTGGATGGGGCAATGTCGGGTGGATGGGGCAATGGGCCGCAGCGTACCCCGGGACAGGGCACGGTGGCATCATCCGGCCATGCTTTCCACCCACCAGCAGGTCGAGTACCAGGCCGACGGCTACCTCGTGCTGCCGGGCTTCAAACCGGCGAGCGAACTGGCTGCGCTGCGCGAGCGTGCGCTGCAGATCGTCGAGGCCTTCGATGCCGATGCACACCGCAGCATCTTCTCGACCACCGATCAGGCCAGGCGCAGCGCCGGCGCCGACTTTCTGGATTCAGCCGAGGGCATGCAGTGCTTTTTCGAGGAGGAGGCGTTTGACGATGCCGGCCACCTGCGCCAGGCCAAGGCGCTGTCGATCAACAAGATCGGCCATGCGATGCACGACCTGGACCCGGTGTTCGAGCGCTTCTCGCGCAACCCGGCAATGGCCGAGCTGGCGGCAGATCTGGGGCTGGTGGACCCGCAACTCTGGCAATCCATGTACATCTTCAAACAGCCCGGCATCGGCGGAGAGGTCAACTGGCACCAGGACGCCAGCTTCTTCGACACCTCGCCGTCCTCGGTCACCGCGTTCTGGTTTGCGCTGGAGGACGCCACCCAGGCCAACGGCTGCCTGTGGGTGCAGCCCGGCGGCCACCGCGGCCCGCTGCGCGAGCGCTTTGTGCGGTTCAGCGATGGCGGCCCTCAGGACGCCGTGCGCATGGACGCGCTGGATGCCACGCCCTGGCCGGATGTGCGCACTGCCGTGCCGGTGGAGGTGGCCGCGGGCACGCTGGTCTGCTTCCACGGCCGGCTGCCGCACTGGAGCGCGCCCAATCGGTCCGCGGTATCGCGCCATGCCTACACCCTGCACGCCACCGATGGCCGTGCGCACTATGCCGAGCACAACTGGCTGCGGCGCAGCGCGGCCTTGCCGGTGCGTGGCTTCACAGCCCGGGGCGACGATGAAAAGCTTTGACAACAAGGTTGCGGCCATCACCGGTGCGGCGTCCGGCATGGGTCGCGAGTTGGCCCTGGCGCTGGCGCGCCGCGGCTGTCACCTGGCCTTGTCAGACATCGACGCGGCCGGCCTGGCGGAGACTGCCACCGCGGCACGGCAGGCCAATGCCAGCGTGCGCATCACCACCGCGCGGGTCGACACCGCCGACCGCGCCGCGGTCTATGCCTGGGCCGACCAGACCGCTGCGCAGCACGGGCGTGTCAACCTGGTGTTCAACAACGCCGGCGTGGCGCTG
>JBBRZR010000197.1:0-8762 GCA_038236495.1 Burkholderiales bacterium | reverse complement strand
GTGGCCAGGCCGCAGGCGGTGGCCACCGGATTGCCCGACAGGGTGCCGGCCTGGTAGACCGGGCCCAGCGGTGCCAGCAGGCCCATCACCTTTTTGCTGGCGCCAAACGCGGCCAGCGGCATGCCGCCGCCAATGACCTTGCCAAACACGCTCATGTCGGGCGCAAAGCCGGGGATCAGGCCGGCGTAGACGCTTTGTGCGCCGCCCAGCGCTACCCGAAAACCCGTCATCACCTCGTCGAACACAAACAGCGCCCCGTGCTTTGTGCACAGCTCGCGGATGCGGGTGATGAAGGGCACCGACGCCCGCACGAAGTTCATGTTGCCGGCGATCGGCTCGATCATCACGCAGGCAATCTCGTCGCCCTGGCTGGCGAACAGGTCTTCGATCTGCTGGACGTTGTTGTACTCCAGCACCAGGGTGTGCTGCACCACCTCAGGCGGCACACCGGCGCTGGTGGGGTGGCCGAAGGTGGCCAGCCCAGAGCCGGCCTTGACCAGCAGCGCATCGGCATGGCCGTGGTAGCAGCCCTCGAACTTGACGATCTTGCTGCGCCCGGTGGCACCCCGCGCCAGCCGGATCGCGCTCATGCCGGCTTCGGTGCCACTGGAGACCAGCCGCACCTGCTCGACCGACGGCACCAGGCTGATGATGGCCTCGGCCAGCTCGATCTCACGCTCGGTGGGTGCGCCAAAACTGAAGCCATCCAGCGCGGCTTTTTGCACCGCCTCCAGCACGGCCGGGTGGCCGTGGCCCAGGATCATCGGGCCCCAGGAGCCGATGTAGTCGGTATAGCGCTGGCCCTCGGCGTCCCAGATGTAGGCGCCGTGGCCGCGGCTGATAAAACGCGGTGTGCCGCCGACGGCGCGGAAAGCGCGCACCGGCGAATTGACGCCGCCGGGGATCACGCGCTGGGCGCGCTCGAACAGGGCTTGGTTGGTGGTCATCGTGCTGTGCGCGGGATCGGGATCGGTGTGTGGGTTCAGTGGACGCGGCGCGGTGCGCCCTTGCTCTTGGTCTCGGGCAACTCGGGCTCTGGCACAGCGCCGCCTTCGAGCGCGCCGTCGTCGCCCTCTTCATCTGGCGGCAGGGCCCAGAAAAAGCGGTCGGGCACGACATTGCCCATGCCCGGCCGGAAGCCCGAGTCGAGTGTCTGGTCCATGAAGGCCAGCGCCTCGCCCACGGCGGCCTGCAACTCGGCACCGGCCGCCAGCAGCGCGGCCAGTGCGGCGCTCAAGGTATCGCCAGCGCCGACAAACGAGGTCTCGAACATCTCGAACTTCTCGCCGGTCAGCGCGCCTTGCGGCGAGGCCAGCACGTTGTCGATAAACTGGTCGCCGCCGGCCTTGCCACCCTTGGTGGCCAGCATGATGCCGGAGACCAGCACAAAGCGCGTGCCGTGCTCGCCGGCAGCCACCGCCAGTTCACGGGCCGAGGCCGGGCGCTCGCTGTCCCAGTCGGGCAGCAAAAAGTCGGTCAGCGTCTTGTGGTTGCCCACCAGCACTTCGGTGGCGGGCAGGATCAGCTCGCGGAAGGCCTCCAGATAGGGCTGGGCCTGGTCGTCGTCAAGCCAGCCCAGGTTGGGCAGGTAGGTGACCAGCGGCACGTCAGGGTAATCGGACAGGATCTCGGCCACCGCGCTGACGGCGTCCGCGCTGCCCAGAAAGCCTACCTTGAAGCCCGAGACGGTGATGTCTTCCAGCACGGTGCGGGCCTGCTCGGCCACCACCTCGGCGTCGATGGCGTGGTGGTCGAAGATCTCCGCGGTGTCGCGCAACAGCACACTGGTGGTCACGGGCAGGGCGTGTGCGCCCATCGCGGCCAGCGTGCTGATGTCACCGGCCAGACCGCCGGCGCCGCTGGGGTCGGCGGCGTTGAAGCTCATCACGCAGGCCGGCGCTGCTGCATCCTGCGGCGCGTCGCTGCCGGGTTCGGCGGCGCTGGCGTCGGGGGTGGGATTGGAGCTAACGGTCATGTACGGGTCCGTGGAAAATCGGGAAACAGGGTCGAATCTGCCAGCGACCTCAGATAACTGAAACAACTTGCAGCAGCACGGGCGCAACCCGGCTTGACGGTAAAACGGCGTGGCTACAATGACCGCTTCATTGTAGTGACCTGCCCAAACAACGTGACCGAACCCCGTACCTGGATGTGCCTGATCTGCGGCTGGATCTACGACGAAGCCGTGGGAGACGCCGAACACGGCATTGCGCCCGGTACCGCGTGGGCCGATGTCTCGATGAACTGGACCTGCCCTGAATGCGGGGCCCGCAAGGAAGACTTCGAGATGGTCCAGGTTTGACCCTGTCCGGGGTCCGGCAGGCCATGCGCAAGGTACTGGCCTGCCGCCAAGAGTCACCAGTCCTGCCAAGGAGCCGACGTGGATGAGCCCCAAGCCGCAGTGCCCGCTGCCGCTGTCAAGGTGCTGGTGATCGACGACAGCAACACCATCCGCCGCAGCGCGGAAATTTTCTTGCGCCAGGGTGGCCACGAGGTGCTGCTGGCCGAGGACGGCTTCGACGCGCTGGCCAAGATCAACGACCATGCGCCGCAACTGATCTTCTGCGACATCCTGATGCCCCGGCTCGATGGCTACCAGACCTGCGCCATCATCAAGCGCAATGCCCGGTTTGCGCATGTGCCGGTGATCATGCTGTCGTCCAAGGACGGCCTGTTCGACAAGGCCCGGGGCCGCATGGTGGGCTCTGAAGACTACCTGACCAAGCCCTTTACCAAGGATCAGTTGCTGCGTGCCGTGCAACAGTTCGGCGGTCGTGGGGCGCAGGACACCGCGGGTGAGGCGGCGGTGGCGGGCGAAACCCCCTGATGTACAGGATGGACCGGGCGCACGGCAGTTGCTGCGCTGCCCGCTGGGATCGGGGATGTCCGGGTGCTGGCGGCCAGGGCAGGCAGATTGCGCAAATTTTGCAGGATAGGCAGGAGTAAACACCATGGCTGTGCACAAGATCTTGCTGGTCGATGATTCCAAGACCGAGCTGCATGTGTTGTCCGAGTTGCTGCACAAGCGCGGCTATTCGGTGCGCACGGCCGAGAGCGGCGAAGAGGCGCTCAAGCGCCTGGCCGAAGAAAAGCCCGACCTGATCCTGATGGATGTGGTGATGCCGGGGCAAAACGGTTTTCAGCTCACCCGCACCATCACCCGCGACCCGCGTTACCTTGACCTGCCGGTGATCATGTGCACCAGCAAGAACCAGGAGACGGACCGGGTCTGGGGCATGCGCCAGGGTGCCAAGGACTATGTCGTCAAGCCGGTGCAGGCCGATGAGTTGATCGCGAAGATCAAGAAATTCGACTGACGTCGCGCCGCTGCCGTTCGCCTCGTCGCCTGATCGCGCTCCAGTCCGCCATAACCCGATCCGCCCATGGCCAACAAGCAAGCCCTGCGTGACCTGCAGACCCGCCTGGCCGAGCGCATGAAGCAGGTGCGTACCGAGCAGCCCGGGGTGTCCTGGCTGGCGGTCGATTGCGCGGGCTGCGGCTTGCTGTTTGCCTTGCGTCAGGCGGGCGAGATCTTCAAGTTGGACACGGTGCTGCCGGTCCCGCACACGCAGCCCTGGTTGGCTGGTGTGGTCAACCTGCGCGGCGGGCTGTACACGGTGGTGGACCCGGGGGTGTTCCTGGGTCTGCGCGAGCAGGCCAGCCTGTCCTCACCCGCGGCCGCCCGGCTGGTGGCCTTGAACGCCGCCTTTGGCGTCAACGTGGCACTGTGGGTCGATCGACTGGAGGGTTTGCGTCACGCCGCCGACCTGCGGGTCGTGCCCGAAAGCGATGACAATGCGGCGCGTCCGGCGTTTGCCCTGGCGCGCTGGCAGGATGCGACCGGTCGGGTGTGGCAGGAAATCGACCTCGCCGAACTCGCGCGGTTGCCGCAGTTTCTCGCCATCACCGGCTGAGGCGACATATCTAGGCCAAGTACGGCCGCCGGCCGCAGTGTGTCGGCCGGCTGCAGCACAGACGAGGGGACGTGATGGGCTTGATGGACAGACTCAAGAACAACCGGCGTGATGCCGATGGCGGGTCAGAGCGTGCGCCGACCAACTTCGATGAATTGCAGGCCGCGGTCGATGCTGATGAAGTCACCGCGGTGATCGGTATCGACAGCCGCCATGGCGATCTTGGCGGCACCACGGTCAACACCGGCCTGACGCCCACCGTCAACATGCACTCGATCATCTCCGAGTTGCCCGCGTCCAGCCAGCTCAACGACTACGCCGACTCGCGGGCCCTGCCGGGTGCGGCGGCGGCTGGCGCGGCAGCCGCGGCGGCGCTGGCGGCTCAACCGGCTGCGGCGCCCTTGCCGCTGATCGGCGACCGCCCGCTGCCACAACAGCAGCGCATCCTGGGCGTGATGGTGCTGCTGGGCATGGTGCTGCTGGCCGGCGTGACGGTGCTGGCCCTGAATGCCGCCAGCCGCAACGGCAGCCAGGTGGCCGCCACCGGCCAGGCCCAGATGCAATCCCAGCGTCTGGCCAAGGCGGTGTCCCAGGCGCTGAGCGGCAACCCGGCCTCGTTCGCCGAAATCAAGGAGGCCGTCGGCGTCCTGGCCACCAACACCCGCGCCTTGCGCGACGGCATGCCGGGCCTGGCCGCGGTGGCGGCCGATGCCCAGCCGTTGATGGAGCCGATAGCGCCGCTGGTAGACCGCGCCGAGAAGAGTGCCGGCGTGGTGCTGGCCCAGCAAAACGCCCTGGTGCAGGTGGGCCAGGCCTTGCGCACCCTCAACAGCCAGGCCAATGAGTTGCTGGAGTCCGCCGAGGCCGTGTCTGCGCTCAAGCTGCAGCAGGGCGCACCGGCGACAGAGCTGGCGCAGGCCGGCCAGCTGGTGATGCTGACCCAGCGTATCGGCAAGAGTGCCAACGAGTTTTTGACGCTGGAGAGCGGCAGCTCGGAGGCGGTGTTCTTGCTGGGCAAGGACCTGACCAGCTTCCGCGACATCACCGAGGGGCTGCTCAACGGCAGCGCCGAGCTGCGGCTTGCCGCCGCCAAGGACCCGCAAACCCGGGAGCGGCTGCAGGCCTTGCAGAAGCTGTACGCGCAGACCCGCGCCCAGGCCAGTCCGATCCTGGACAACCTGCAGGGGCTGGTCAGTGCCCGCGACGCCCAGGCGACGGTGGTCGCCGACAGCGAGCCGCTGCGCAAGGCCCTGCAAGCGGTGCAGGACATGCTGACCGCCGGCGGTGGCCTGCGTGCCAGCCACGGCGTGGCCATGCTGCTGTCGCTGGCGCTGGTGGTGTTGGGCGGCTGGGGCTTGCTCAAGCTGTACGTGGCCGACCAGGCGCAGCGCGCCGGGCTGGCCGAGACCCAGCGTCTGGAGGCCGAGCGCCAGGAGCAGGAGGCCAAGCGGGTCAACGACGCCAACCAGGCCGCCATTTTGCGGTTGATGAACGAGTTGCAAACGGTGGCCGAGGGCGACCTGACCCAGCAGGCCACCGTTACCGAGGACATCACCGGCGCGATCGCCGACTCGGTCAACTACACCGTTGAAGAATTGCGCAACCTGGTGTCGCAGGTGCAGACCACCGCCGGCCGCGTGACCGAGACCACCGGCCAGGTCGAAACCACTTCGATCGAGTTGCTGGCCGCGTCCGACGAGCAACTGCGCGAGATCCGCGAGACCGGTGACTCGGTGTTGAAAATGGCCACGCGGATCAACGATGTCTCGGCGCAGGCGCAGCAGTCGGCCCAGGTGGCGCGGCAATCGCTGCGTGCGGCCGAGTCGGGCCTGACCGCGGTGCAAAACTCGATCGGCGGCATGAACGCCATCCGCGACCAGATCCAGGAGACCTCCAAGCGCATCAAGCGGCTGGGCGAGTCGTCGCAGGAGATCGGCGAGATCACCGAACTGATCTCCGACATCACCGAGCAGACCAACGTGCTGGCGCTCAACGCCGCCATCCAGGCGGCTTCGGCCGGCGAGGCCGGCCGCGGCTTCTCGGTGGTGGCCGAAGAGGTGCAGCGCCTGGCCGAACGCTCGGCCGACGCCACCCGCCAGATCTCGGCACTGGTCAAGACCATCCAGACCGATACCCAGGACGCCGTGGCCGCGATGGCGCGCTCGACCCAGGGTGTGGTCGAAGGCGCGCGCCTGTCGGACGCCACCGGGTCGGCACTCGGCGACATCGACCGGGTCACCCGGCAACTGGCCGACCTGATCGAGAGCATCTCGGCCCAGGCGCTCCGCGAGGCCAGTTCGGCCAACGTCGTCGCCAGCAACATCCAGCACATCTTTGCCGTCACCGAGCAAACCGGCGAGGGCACACGGTCCACCGCCCAGATGGTGCGCGAGTTGTCGCGCACGGCTGAGGAGTTGAGGCAGTCGGTGTCGCGTTTCAAGATTGCCTGACCGGCGCCCGGCGGCAAGCGCAGTGAGCGAGATGGCGGCAACGAATGGTGCGGGGGGTGGCCCGATGGGCGGCCCGGTGGGTGGCCCGGTCGGCAGCCCGCTGCAACGGGATGACCTGAGTGCGCTGTCCTGGGTGCAGGAGGAACTGCGCCGCTCGCTGGAGACCGCCAACAAGGCCCTGCGCCGCTACCTCAAGGAGCAGGCCCAGCGGTCCGACCTGGACACGGTCGATCCAGCGGTGCTGCGCCAGGCGCGCAGCCAGTTGCACCAGAGCGTGGGCGTGCTCGAACTGGTCGGCTTGGGCCCGCTCGCGGAGGTGTTGCGCGCCGCCGAGGCCGCATTGCAGCGCCTGAGCACCCGGCCCAAGCTGTTCACTGCCACAGCGGTGGACACCATCGAGCGCGGCTCGTTTGCGGTGTTGGACTTCATCGCCCGGCGGCTGGCTGACAAGCCGGTAGCTACGCTGGCCTTGTTCCCGCAGTACCGGGCACTGCAAGAGCTGGCCGGGGTCAGCCGGGCGCACCCGTCCGACCTGTGGACGGTGCCTTGGTCCTGGCGCGATCTGGCGCCGGATGCCGGCGTGCTGCCCAGCCCGCCCGATGACGCCACGGTCAACCGCATCGAGGCCGACCTGCTGGCACTGATGCGCGGCGCACCGCCCAGTGTCGCGGCCCGCATGAGCGAGCTGTTTGCCGGCCTGGCCGCGGGTGTGCTGCAAGACGGCCTGCTGGATGCCAGCGGCGCAGCGCTGCCGTTGACCGGTCAGCGCCGCCGCCTGGCCACGCTGTGGCAGCTGGCGTCGGGTTTTTTCGAAGCCCAGGCCGACGGCCTGCTGGTGGCCGACGCCTACAGCAAGCGCATCGGCTCCAAGCTGCTGGCCCAGCTGCGGGCCGGCGGGCAGGCCGAGCCGGCCGAGCGTCTGGCCCATGACCTGCTGTTTTTCTGTGCGCAGGCGGCGCCGCGCGAGGGCCTGCCCGTCGGGCCGCGCCTGTCTGCCGTGCGGCGGGGCTACGACCTGGCCGCCACGCCGGCGGTGGATTACGAGCAACCCCGGCTGGGCCGCTTCGATCCGGCCTGGATCGCCCAGGCCCGCAAGCGTGTGGCGGCTGCCAAGGAGGTCTGGTCGGCGGTGGCGGGCGGTGACCTGGCGCGCCTGACCGGGCTGTCCGAGCCCTTTGTGCTGGTCAGCGATTCGCTGGCCCGGCTCTACCCCGACGGCGGCGTGCTGGGCCGGGCCCTGCAGGTGGCCGCAGCGCACACCAGCGCCACCAGCAGCGAGCCGCCCGCCGGGTTGGCGATGGAGGTGGCCACCGCGCTGCTCTACATCGACGCCTCGCTGGACGACGGGGACTTCGACCACCCCGACGGCGCCCAGCGGATTCACCGCCTGGCACAGCGGGTGGACGCGGTGCGCCAGTCGCGCGACCCCGGCGTGCTCGAGCTCTGGATGGAGGAGCTGTACCGCCGTGTCTCCGACCGCCAGACCATGGGCAGCGTGGTGCAAGAGCTGCGCGCCTCCTTGTCCGAGATTGAAAAGCACATCGACCAGTACTTCCGCAACCCGGCCCAGCGTGATGTGCTGATCCCGGTGCCGGCCCAACTGTCGGCCATGCGGGGTGTGCTGTCGGTGCTGGGGCTGGACCAGGCCTCGCAGGCCGTGCTGCGCATGCGCGACGATGTCGATGCGCTGGCCAACACCGAGGTCAATCCGCAGCACGCCATCCAGACCGGCACCTTCGACCGCCTGGCCGACAACCTGGGCGCTTTGAGCTTTTTGATCGACATGGTCAGCGTGCAGCCGCAGATGGCCAAGTCGCTGTTCCGCTTCGACCCCGAGACTGGCAGCCTGTCGGCGGTGATGGCCCGAGAAGACCGGCCCACCGGCTTCGACGAGCTCGACACCCGGCCCAGTGATGCGGCCCGGGCCCAGCCCGATACCGACGCGCTGGCCGTCACGCTGGAGTTCGACCGCATCGTCAAGCAAGCCCGCGCCACCCAGCGCGGGGCCAGCCTGCCGCCTGCTGCTGGGCCGGTTTGGTCGGCGCCACCCGGGGCCGGCGGGCACGGCGGCCTGCCCCTGCTCGGCAGCCAGGGTCTGCCGATGCTCGACTTGGCGTCGTTGTCCGATCCCGCGTCCGGGCCCGAGGCGGTGGCCGATGCAGGCGCCGAGCCGGCTGCGGGTGCGCCGTCGGTGCTCGCGTCCGCGCCGGGCGAGCCGTCGCCGAGTGCCTGGGTCAGCGGGCTCGAAGACGACCCTGAAATGCGCGAGGTGTTTCTCGACGAGGCGGTCGAGGTGCTGCAAGGCGCCCGCGCTGCCCTGGGGGATTTGCAGTCGCGCCACGACGACCCGGTGGCGCTGGGCAACCTGCGCCGCGCCTTTCACACCCTCAAGGGCAGC
>JBBRZR010000196.1:0-8789 GCA_038236495.1 Burkholderiales bacterium | reverse complement strand
GGCTGGGAGGAGGCGGGCCTGCTGCCGGCGCAGATGGCCGGGTTGGTGGCCGGCCGACGCTTTCGGGTGGCGCACGACGTGGCCGAGGGCTTCCAGCGCGAGGAGATCAGCGTGTTCGACCTGGCCCTGCCGGCGGGCCTGCTGCCGCAAAACCAGGACGGCGAGGTGCACAGCCACACGCTGATGACGCTGGACCAGGCCCTGGCCCATGCTGCGGCCGGCGACATGACGGTGGACGCCGCGCTGGCAACGCTGGACTTTGCGCTGCGCCACCGCCTGCTGCCGGCCAACCGCCACCAGCACCTGCAAACGCTGGCCGAAGGGCTGTGGGTAGGCCGCGCCCAGCTCGATCACTGAAATCCCCAACAATCTGTGGGGGGTTTGCATTCAGTCAAACTGAAGTGGCAGGTCAAGGCGCTTGAACCCGGTGCGGCGCCTGCCGCGTGACACTACGACCATGGCTTTTCCCTCGACATCCAACCCGCCCGACGCCACCTTGCGCTACACCGGCACCGCCATCGCGCTGCACTGGCTGCTGGCGCTGATGATCGTGACCTCGTTCGGCGTCGGCCTGTACATGGCCGATCTGCCGTTCTCGCCTGCCCGGCTCAAGTTGTTCAACTGGCACAAATGGGCCGGCGTGACGATCCTGGCGCTGTCGGGTCTGCGCCTGCTGTGGCGCCTGGCCCACCGCCCGCCGGCCAACCTGCCGATGCCGGCCTGGCAGGCGCGGTTGGTGCAGATCACCCACGGCCTGCTGTACGTGCTGTTTTTTGCCGTGCCGCTGGCGGGCTGGGCTTACAGCTCGGCGGCGGGGTTTTCGGTGGTGTGGTTCGGCGTGCTGCCGCTGCCGGACTTTGTGCCGGTGGACAAGGCGCTGGCCGAAACCCTCAAAGACTTGCACGGCAACCTGGCCTGGGGCCTGGTGATAGCGGTGGGGCTGCATGTGGCCGGCGTCGCCAAACACCAATGGATAGACCGCGACGGCCTGATCAACCGCATGCGGCCCGGCCGCCGCCGCACCGCCTGACCGCCGCTTGCTGGCCGCCGGACTGCCCCGCGCAGCGCTGGCCCGGACTGTTTGCCAAAACCGTTTTTACCGACCCCGCTTGAGGCCCCACGACCATGACCCGTTTCCCGCTGTTGATCGCCGCCCTGGCTGCTGCCACTCTGGCCCCCGCCGCACACGCCCAGCAGGTGCTGCCGGCGCAAAGCGAGATCAGCTTTGTCAGCAAGCAGATGGGCGTGCCGGTGGAGGGCAAGTTCAAACAGTGGACAGCCCAGATCAGCTTCGACCCCAAGAAGCCCGAAGCCGGCAAGGTCGGCTTCACGATCCAGACCGGCAGCGCCAGTTTTGGCTCGGCCGAGACCGATGCCGAGGTGCCCAAGGCGCCTTGGTTCAACGCCGCCAAGTTTCCACAGGCCACCTTCCAGAGCAGTGCTGTCAAGGCGCTGGGCGGGGCCAAGTTCGAGGTGCAGGGCACGCTGCTGATCAAGGGCGCCAGCCAGCCCGTGGTCGTGCCGGTCACCCTCACCCAGGCCGGTGGCACCAGCACCGCCAGCGGCAGCTTCGTGATCAAGCGGCTGGACTTCAAGATCGGCGACGGCGAATGGGCTGATACCTCGATGGTGGCCAATGACGTGCAGGTGAAATTCAAGCTTGCCCTGAGCGGCATGGCGCCGCTCTGACCACTATCCGGCGGCATGGCGCCGCTCTGACCACTATCCGGCGGCATGGTGCCGCTCTGACCACTGTCCGGCGGCATGGTGCCGCCCCGATCCGCTGCGCTCTCAAACCCGATTCAATCCCGAGGAGTTTTTCAATGATCCGCAACACCCTGATCGCCACCACCCTGGCGGTTACCGCCCTGGCCACCCAGGCCCAGACCACCACCTACGCGATCGACCCGACGCACACCTTTGCCACCTTCGAGATCTCGCACTTCGGCACCTCCACCAACCGCGGCCGCTTCGACAAGAAAAGCGGCACGGTGCAATTGGACAAAACCGCCAAGACGGGCAAGGTCGAGTTGACGATCGAGACCGGCTCAATCAGCTCGGGCACGGCGGCGTTCGACAAGCACCTGCAGAGCAAGGATTTTTTCAACGCCGCTGAATTTCCGACCGCCAAGTTCGTTGCCGACAAGTTCAGCTTCACCGGCGACAAGGTGACCGAGGTGGCCGGCACGCTGACGCTGCTGGGCAAGACCAACCCGGTGGTGCTCAAGGCCAACAACTTCAACTGCTACATGAGCCCGATGCTCAAGGTCGAGGTCTGCGGTGGAGACTTCGAGACCACGCTGGTGCGCAGCCAGTACGGCATGGTGTGGGGCCTGAACTTCGGCTTCTCGGACAACGTGCGCCTGGTGGTGCAGGTCGAGGCCGTCAAGCAACCCTGAGCGAGCACGCTGTACCCGCGCTGCAGCTGACGGCAACGCGCTGAACCGCACCGCCCCGAACGGCCCCTGGCCGAGCGGGGCGTTTTTGCTTCTGCGAGCATCAGGCCATGGCCTATCCCATGATCAAACTCACGCTGCTTGGCGCCTTGCTGGCCGGTCTGACCTGCGTGCCTGCCAGCGCGCGTGCCGAACCTGTGGCCTACAGCCTGGACCCGACGCACAGCGCTGTCAGCTTCGAGCTGCTGCATTTCGACACCAGCACCTTGCGCGGCCGCTTTGGCCCGATCACCGGCGACATCACGCTGGACCGCGAAGCCCGCCGCGGCCGGGTGCAGGTGGTGATCAACACCGCAGCAGCCAGCACCGGCCTGGGCGTGCTGGATGCGCGCATCAAGCAAGACGACATGCTGGCGGTGGCGGCGCACCCGCAGGCCTTCTTCGTGGCCGAGCGCTTCGAGTTCGACGCCACCGGCAATGTGGCCGCGGTCACCGGCGAGTTCACGCTGCGGGGCAGCAGCCAGCCGCTGCGGCTGGTGGCACAGCGGTTCCGCTGCTACCTCAACCCGCTGTTCCGGCGCGAGGTCTGCGGCGGCGACTTCGAGGCCGAGTTCTCGCGCAGCAGCTTCGGTATCACCCACAGCCTGCCTTTTGTGTCGGATGTCGTGCGGCTGAACATCGCGATCGAGGCGATTCGGCAGGCGCCTTGATCGCTGCCGCCTGCATAACCGCAGCAGCCGACGCAGGCGCCTGACCGCAGCCGCATGGCGCCTGCCTGTGCGGCCTGTCTGTGCGGCCTGTCTGTGCGGCCTGTCTGTGCGGCCTGTCTGCCGCGCCCGCAGCCTGTCGCCCCGGGGCGCTGCCGCGTCGCACGGGCGCCATCGCAGGGGGTCAGCTTGCGTACAGTGCGCCATCCTTCTGCTGCACGCCGCCCCTGCCGACGCCCATGACCGCCGCCCCCGTGAACCCCTGGCCCCAACGCTGGCAGCGCCTTTCGGCCGCCTTCGTGCAAGCGTTCCATGCCTATGCGGGCTGGTTGATCAGCATCAGCTGGCGGCGCTTCATCGTGCTGGCGGTGCTGCTGCTGATCGTCTCGGGCATCCTGCAGAACATCCCGCCCTTCAGCTGGACCTACACCACCACCGTGCAGCGGGTCGACGGCGATCCACTGCCCACCGACGCGCCAGCAGCACCTGAGGCACCCGAGTCGCCCGAGCCGCCGGCCGCGCCCAGCAGGTCCAACGCGCCCATCATCCACATCGAAACCCAGCCCGGTGCGGGCAAGACCGGCGGGGTGGACATCTCGATCGGCGAGCGCGGCGTGCACATCGTCGAGCGGCCCCGGGCCAAGGCGGCCTCAGCAGCGCCGGCGGTTGCCGCCCCCGCCACGCCGCTTGCCAGCAGCCCGGCCCCGCCCGCCGCCGCCCCCGCCGCGACCCCGGCCGCCAGCGCCGACGCCAAGTCCGCCATCGAGATCCACGTGCCGCCAGGCGCCACCGGCGAGGCGGTGCGCGCCGCCGTTGAAACCGCCCGCGAGGCGATCGAAGAAGCCGTGCAGCAAGCCCGCGACGACGCCGAAGCCGCCCGGACCGATGCCAAAGCCGCCCGCGCCGAAGCCCGCAGCGCGGCCGAAATCGCCAGGCGCGACGCCGCACGGGCCCGGGACGACGCCCGCCGCCGCACCCGCGAGGTACACCAGGTCAGCCTGGGCGAGTTTTTGCCCAGCCTGGCGATGCTGTGGATCATCGTGTCGGTGGTGATCAAGATCAGCTACAAGCGCCAGGTGCAGGCCCAGGCCCAGGCCGCGCAGGCGGTGGAGACAGCAGAGTCCGAGTCGCTCAAGCGCCAGGTGGTCGAGGCCCGCATGGCCGCGATGCAGGCCCAGGTCGAGCCACATTTCCTGTTCAACACGCTGGCCTCGATCGACCACCTGATCGAGACCGACCCGCCGCGTGCCAGCCAGATGCAGAAAAACCTGATCGCGCTGCTGCGGGCCAGCATGCCCACGCTGCGCGAGGCGGCCGACGGTGGCGTGCGGGACCTGGGGCGTGAGCTGGCGGTGATCCGGCCCTACCTGGAAATCCTGAAAGTGCGCATGGAAGAGCGCCTGACGACGGTCATCGACGTGCCCGACGGCCTGCTGTCGGCCGAGTTCCCACCGATGATGGTGCAGACCCTGGTCGAAAACGCCATCAAGCACGGCCTGGAGCCCAAGCCAGAGGGTGGCAAGCTGAACCTCAAGGCCGAGGTGGTGCATGGCAAGCTGAGCGTGACCGTGGCCGACACCGGCCTGGGCTTTGGCCGCGCCGCGTCATCCGGAACGACAGCCGGCACCGGCTTTGGCCTGGCCAATATCCGCGAGCGGCTGCAGCTGCTGTACGGCGCCAAGGCCAGCCTGACCATCACCGAAAACCCCGGCGGTGGCACCCGCGTGACGCTGGCCGTGCCGTACAAGCCGGTGGACGGCGCGGGCTGAGCGCTTGGCGCCTGCGCAAACCGCACAACGACAATTCCTGTCACCGATCATCAAAAAACCATGCGACTCGCTTACGCCACCGTACTGATCTCCGGCCTGCTCGCAAGCACCGGCTGCTCGACATCGTTTTGGTACACACAGGTTCAAACTGCCCAATACGACCAGTGCAACAAGCTCACCCACCCTGAAGACCGGCGCAGGTGCACCGCGGAAACCTACCCCGACCCCGACAAGTACGCCAAAGAACGCGCAAAAACAAGGAACTAGCAGCCCTCAGGCACAACGCGCCCGCGATCCAGGTTGCGCACCACTGGGCAGCTGGGCCACAGTGCAGGGTTGTTGAGCCCAGCGTTCAACGTCGCGGCCTGATGTGCCCCTTCGCCACGCAGCGCCAGCACCCCAAAAACGCCGAATACCCACCACGATGAGCACACCCACCACCGCCTCTGTCGCTGCTCCTGTCAGCGCCGTGATCGCCGACGACGAGCGACTGATGCGCGAGCAGCTGCGCGCCCGGCTGGCCGAGGTCTGGCCCGAGCTGCAGATCGTGGCCGAGGCCCGCAACGGCCTGGAGGCGGTGACGCTGGTGGCCCAGCACCGGCCCGAGCTGGTGTTTCTCGACATCCGCATGCCCGGCCTGACCGGCGTGGACGCGGCGCGCCAGATCGCCCAGATGGCGGTGACAGATGACGAGCACCTGCCCGAGATCGTTTTCATCACCGCCTACGACCAGTACGCGGTGGAGGCGTTTGAGCAAGGCGTTTGCGACTACGTGCTCAAGCCGGCCGAGCGAGAGCGCCTGGCGCTGACCACCCAGCGCATCCGCGCCCGCCTGGCCAGCCGCGACGCGCCCGACACCGACCCGGACGGCCGCGCCAACCCCGGCCTCGCCGGCGCACCCGTACCTGCGCTGCAGCAGGTGCTGCACCGGCTGGCGGCCCAGCTCAACCCGGGCGGGGCGCCCAAACCGCTGGACTGGATCCAGGCCAGCGTGGGCCAGGGCATCCAGATGATCCCGGTGGCCGAGGTGCTGTTTTTCATCAGCGACGAGAAGTACACCCGGGTGCAGACGCCCACCGTGGAGGCGCTGATCCGCAAGCCGATCAAGGAGCTGATCGACGAGCTGGACCCGCAGCAGTTCTGGCAAATCCACCGCAGCACCCTGGTCAACGTCAAGGCAATCGCGGGCATCACCCGGGACTTTCGCGGCCGCCAGATCGTCAGCGTGCGGGGCCACCCCGAGAAGCTGGAGGTGAGCCGCAGCTACAGCAATTTGTTCAAGGGGATGTAGGCGTAGCGGATCTGGCCCTGCCCGTGCGGCTCATGGGCGCCGCCGCCCCCCCGAGAGGGCGGCGTCAACTCGGGAACGGCCCAGCGTTGACTCATGGGCCGGTCGGGCTGCCAGGCCGGTCGCCCAGCAGGTAGCGCGGCCCGGCGCCTTGGCTGGCCGCAGTGTCTTGCGGGTTGTACAGCGCGCAGGCCTTGAGCGACAGGCAACCGCAACCGATGCAGGCGCTCAGCCGGTCGCGCAGCGCCGTCAGCGCGGCGATGCGGGCATCGAGCAGCGGCTGCCAGGACAGCGCCAGATGCGCCCAGTCCTCGGGCGAGGGCGTGCGGCTGTTGGGCAGGCTGTCCAGCGCCCCCCGGATCTCGGTCAAATCCAGGCCGACCGCCTGCGCCGCCCGGATGAAAGCCACCCGCCGCAGCACATGGCGCGGGTAGTGCCGCCGGCCACCGGCGCTGCGCCCACCGGCAATCAGGCCCTGGGCCTCGTAAAACCGTAACGCACTGGCCGCCACGCCGGCGCGGCGTGCCAGCTCGCCAATGGCCAGGCTGTCGTCGGGGTTCATGGTGGATGGGTTGCGCGGGTTGGGGCTGCGGGCTGGTGCAGAGGGCTTCATCAAAGTTTTCTCATTGAATCCCTTGACTTCAAGTTAACTTTAACTTGCAAGATGACGCCGTCAAGTCCCCAACCACCCAAGCATCCGCCCAAACTGGAGCGCCCCATGTCCCCCGAAACCCTGGAACACGCCAACATCACCGTGCAGCAGATTGACCCGCCGCTGCGTTTTTTGCTCACCGCTCTGCCCAGCTGGCGGGTGCGCGGCGAGGGCCGCATGCACTGGTTTGGCAAGACCATCCGCTGGCTGCATGTGGGCAGCGAGCAGCACTACCTCGCGCTGCAGGACGGCGGCGAGGGCACCGGGCCGCACTGGCAGTCGCACCAGCTTGGCGTCAAACACCTGGGCATCGCCGTGCCCGACCTGGCGGCCGTGGTGGCCCGCCTGCTAGCCGCCGGCTACACCATGGACCACCCCGGCGGCAGCCACCCGCACCGGCGCAGCGCCTACTACCAGGCCGACGGTCTGGTGCAGATCGAGTTTGTGCAGTACCTGTCGGACCTGCCGGCCGAGCGCAACGACTACGGCGTGCCGGCGTGAGTTTGTGGGCGGCCACGCCGCGCCAGCGCGCTGGCGATCAGCCATTGCGCGGCCCAGTAGGTCGCCAGGATCCACAGCCCGGCCAGCGGCAGTGGCGTGTGAAATCGGTTGAAGGCCAGCAGCGCGTCCGACGTCAAGAACAGCAACCCGCCCAGCGCCGCGCGCCACAGCCAGGCCGCAGCCGGCGTGCCACGCGCCACCCGCCAGGCGCTGGCCGTTTGCGCCGCCATCGCCGCCAGGCACAGCACGTAGGCGGCTACCGGCACGCGCAGGCCCGCCGGCACACCCGGCCACAACAGCGCCAGCACGCTGCCGGCCAGCAGTGCGTAGGCGGCATAGGCGATCGGGCTGGCGCCCAGCCGCACACCCCGGGTGAAGGCCACCAGATAAGCCAGGTGTGCCAACAAAAACGCCACCAAACCGGGCAAAAAGCCCTGCTGCGGCCAGAGCAGCGCCACGTCACCCAGCAACGACAGGCACAAGCCCACCAGCAAGGCCCGCCGCCGAGCCTCACCCGGCTGGCCACGCCCGGCGGCAAAGGTGATCACCAGTGCGGTGGTCAGCGGCTTGAGCAGGGCATAGGGCCAGAACTGCGCGGGCCAGAATTGCTGGCAGGCGATGGCTGCGACGGCAGAAGCCAGGAAGGTGATGAACAGCAACGGCATGGGTTCAACTCGAGATGAGGGCCCGGGTCAGGGCTTGAGCGGCGGCGCCGCCGCCACCTTGGCCGCCAGCTCGGCCCGGATGCGCTTGAGCCGCTCGCGCGGGTCTTCCTTCGTCGTCGCCTCATGCAGCTTCATCTCGCCGATGAAGCGGCTGGGCACACCTTGCACCGTGTCGCGGCCCTTTTTGCGCCGGCGCAGTGTGCTGACCACCAGCGTGGTGCGGGCGCGGGTGATGCCGACGTACATCAGCCGGCGTTCTTCTTCCAGCCGAGTTTTTGACACCTCGGCGGTCATCTCCTCGGCGTCGCTCTTGAACGGCAGCAGGCCCTCGTTGACCCCCACCAGCATCACATGCGGCCACTCCAGGCCCTTGCTGGCGTGCAGGGTGGACAGCGTCACCACGTCCTGCTCTTCGTCGCGCTCGGCCAGGCTGATGATGACGCTGATGGTTTGCGCCACCTGCAGCACGGTCTGCTTTTCGTCCTCGTAAACACCGCCGTCGTTGCGCTTTTCGCCGCCGCAGCGGCGGGCTATCCAGTCGATGAAGTCGAGCACGTTGGTCCAACGCGAGGCGGCGGCCTTTTCGCTGTCTTCGCTGTCGTAGAGGTACTGCTCGTAGCCGATGTCCTTGACCCAGCCGAGCAACAAGGCCTTGGCGTCTTCAGCGCCGGTGGTGCGCTCAGCCTTGAACTGCAGGTCGTTGACCATTCGGCCGAACTCGTGCAGGCCGTGCACCGCCTTGGCCCCCATCTGCGCGGCCAGGCTCTTGGAGAACAGCGCGGCAAGCAGGCTGAGCTTCCATTGGGCCGAG
>JBBRZR010000195.1:0-8789 GCA_038236495.1 Burkholderiales bacterium | reverse complement strand
TCCACCGCCACGTCCAGCGCTGCGCCCTGCACCACCCGCACCAGCTTGCCTTGTGGGTGCGGTGGCAGCTGGTAGTGCAGGCCACGCAGCACACCCCGGGCTGACTGCGACTCGTTGTCTTGCACAAAGGGCCGGGGCTGCGGCAGGCCGAGTGCGGCCAGGCCGTCGGCAAAGCGTTTTTGGCTGAAGCTTTCCATGAACCAACCGCGTTCGTCGCTGAACACAGCGGGCTCGATCACGACGACGTCGGGCAGGCGGGTGGCGGTGAATTTCATGGGGTGTCGGTGGATGCCTTGGTGACGGTGGTTGCGGCGTGCAGGTCAGGGCAGTTGGAGGGACTCGCGCAGCATGCGCTCAACCCCGGCTTGCCAGTTGGGCAGGTGCAAGTCAAAGGTCTGGCGCAGTTTGCGGGTGTCCAGCCGCGAGTTCAGCGGCCGCTGTGCCGGCGTGGGGTAGGCGCTGGTGGGGATCGGTGCCACGTCGTCCGGCCCGGCCTTGAGCGTTTGTCCGTGCAACTGGGCCCAGGCCAGCACATGCCGGGCGTAGCCGCACCAGCTGGTCTGGCCGGCGGCGGCTGCGTGGTAGGTGCCACTGACGCTGGCGTCCGCAAAGGCGCGCCGCAGGATCTGCGCACTGATGTCGGCCAGCAGGTCGGCGCCGGTGGGCGCGCCGATCTGGTCGTCGATCACGTTGAGACTGTCCCGCTCGGCTGCCAGCCGTAGCATGGTGCGGGCAAAGTTGCCACCGCGCGCGGCATGTACCCAGCTTGTGCGCAGGATCAAGTGCTGGCAGCCGCTGGCGCGGATCAGGTCTTCGCCTGCCAGCTTGGTCCGCCCGTAGACCGACAACGGCCCGGTCGCTGCGGCCTCATCGCGTGGCTGGTCGCCGCTGCCGTCAAAAACGTAGTCGGTGCTGAAGTGCAGCAGCCAGCCGCCCAGTTCGGCCACCACGCTGGCCACGGCGCCAGGGGCTTGGGTGTTGACGGCGCGGGCCAACTCCGGCTCACTCTCGGCCTTGTCCACAGCGGTGTAGGCGCCGGCATTGACCACGACATCCGGCCGCAGGGTCCGCAGGCTGGCGGCCAACGCCTCGGGTTGGGCCAGGTCGCCGCACAGCCCGCTGCCATCGGCCTGCGGGTTCAGGCGCCGCAACGTTGTCACCTCACCCAGCGGCGCCAAGGCGCGTTGCAACTCCCACCCGACCTGACCATCCGGCCCCAGCAAAACAATTTTCATGCGTGAATTAGCGCTTGGCAGCCCCGGGGTTTTACTGTCAATGCAGCGGGTATCAGGCGGCGCATTCTAAGGATCGATGGCCTGGGCTCTCTGTCGCAAGCCTGCTGTAAATACACCAAATTCACGTCTCAGGGATAATCCTGGGTTCATGACGCAAAACATACCTACCGCCGATCCGGTTTTTGATGCCGACGAACAGTCCGCCATCGACGCCGCCCCGCAACGTTTTGAGACCCTGCCGCTGGACGCCAAGCTGCTGCGGGCGATCAACGACTCAGGCTACACGGCGATGACGCCGATCCAGGCCAAGGCGATCCCGCTGGTGCTGGCCGGGCGGGACGTGATGGGCGCGGCGCAAACCGGCACCGGCAAGACCGCGGCTTTCTCGCTGCCGTTGCTGCAAAAGATGATGAAGCACGAGACGGCGTCGATGTCGCCGGCGCGCCACCCGGTGCGGGCGCTGGTGATCACACCCACCCGGGAGCTGGCCGACCAGGTGGCCAACAACGTCAAGACCTACGCCAAGCACACCCAGTTGCGGGCGGCGGTGGTGTTTGGCGGCATCGACATGAAGCCGCAGACGCTGGAACTGAAACGCGGTGTTGAAGTGCTGATCGCCACGCCGGGCCGGCTGCTTGACCATATCGAGGCCAAGAACTGCGTGCTGAATCAGGTCGAGTACGTGGTGCTCGACGAGGCTGACCGCATGCTCGACATCGGCTTTTTGCCCGACCTGCAGCGCATCTTGAGCTACCTGCCCAAGACCCGGCAGACGCTGCTGTTCTCGGCCACGTTTTCACCCGAGATCCGAAAGCTGGCCACCAGCTATTTGCAAGACCCGATCACGGTCGAGGTGGCACGTGCCAATGCCACCGCCACCAACGTCGAGCAGCGTTTTTACAGTGTGGACGAGGATGACAAGCGCGCCGTGGTGCGCCAGTTGATCAAGACCCGGGCACTGACCCAGGCCCTGGTGTTTGTCAACTCCAAGCTCGGCGCGGCTCGGCTGGCCCGGTCCTTCGAGCGTGACGGATTGAAAACCGCTGCGCTGCACGGCGACAAGTCGCAGGACGAGCGGCTCAAATCGCTGGAGGCCTTCAAGCGCGGCGAGGTTGATGTGCTGGTGGCCACCGACGTGGCGGCGCGTGGTCTGGACATCGCCGACTTGCCGGCGGTCTTCAACTTTGACGTGCCCTACAACGCCGAAGACTATGTGCACCGCATCGGCCGCACCGGCCGCGCAGGCGCCTCAGGCCTGGCGGTGACGCTGGTAGACCGGGACGATGTGCGCCTGGTGGGTGACATCGAGCGTTTGATCAAGAAAAAGATCGAGCTGGAACCGTTTGAGCTGGTCGATGACCGGCCCCGCCGTGCGCCCTACCGCGCCCGTGAGGGCGGCGATGAGCGGCCGGTGCGCGATGCTGTCGCGGCCCCGGCTGATCTGGCTATTGGCCGCGAGGCCGGTCCGGTCGAGCGCAGCGCCGAACGTGCGGTTGATCGCGGGGTTGAGCGCGGGTTTGAACGCGAGTTTGAACGATCACTGCGTGGGGCCGACCGCGCGCCGCGCGATGTCGAGCGCTTCGCCCGAGAGCCCGAGCGCTACGTGCGCGAACCAGACCGACCGCGCCGCAGTTTTGCCCCGCCCGCGCCGCCGGCCGATCCGTTTTTCGACAAGCCTTACGAGCCCACTTCGATCTCTGCCGACAAGCCGGCCTGGGAGCAGAAAGTGACGCTTGCTGCCCAAGCGCGGGGGCTGTCGCCCAATATCCGCAGCAAGCGCAAGGTCGGCTCGTTGCTGGGTGGCGGCAAGATTTAAGGCCAGTTTTCTAGGCCGGTTTTCTAGGCCGTTTTGCGTTGGCGGCAACTGTCCGGGATTGGCCGGATATTCATCCCGCCAGCCACGAAAACACTGCCGGCAACCGCCCGCCCAATGCGGGCGCTTTTGATGCGCGCCACTCTTGCACGCTTCGGGTTTCGCAGCGGCAGCCGGGCAGCGTCAGGCCGCAGGCAATGCTCAATCGGGTGCCGGGCTGCAAATGCTCGATCAGCGCGCCCAGCAACGCATCGTTGCGGTAGGGCGTCTCGATTGCCAGCTGGGTCTGGCCATGGCGTTTCGAGATTGATTCCAGCTCGCGGATGCGGGCGGCCCGGGCGCTGGCCTCCACCGGCAAGTAGCCGACAAACGCAAAGCTCTGGCCGTTCAAGCCGCTGGCCGCCAGTGCCAGCAACAAGGCGCTGGGCCCCGCCAACGGCTCGACCGTCAGGCCCATCGCATGCGCCGTTTGCACCAGCGCCGCGCCCGGGTCGGCCACGGCCGGCAGGCCGGCCTCCGACAGCAGCCCCACATCGTGCCCGGCCAGGGCCGGCGCCAGCAACGGTTTGAGGTCGGGTGCCGCAGCCGCCGCACCTTTGGCCGCACCGCCTTTGGGCGGACGCGGCAACTCGCTGATCTGGATCTGCTGCAGGGGCTGCGCCAGCGGCACCAGCCGGTCCACCCGCTTGAGCAGGGCCCGCGTGGTCTTGGCGTTTTCGCAGACCCAAAAGCCCAGCTGGGCTGCGCGGTGGATTACCGCTTGCGGCAGCACATCGCCCAAATCGACCTCATGGTCTGTGCCCAGGTCCAAGGTGTTGGGCACCAGGACCAGCTTGCCGAGGGTCTTGCGTGGCGCGTCCGGGTCGCTCATGCCGGCACCGCCAGGGCGTCCAGACCGCAGGCACGCAGCAGGGCGCTGGTGCGGATCAGTGGCAGGCCCACCAGGGCGGTCGGATCGTCGGACTGGATGGCGTCCAGCAACGTGATGCCCAGCGTTTCGCACTTGGCACTGCCGGCGCAGTCGTAGGGCTGCTCCAGGTGCAGGTAGTTGTCGATCTGCGCGTCGGTCAGGGTGCGAAACCGCACCGTCACCGGCGCGTTCATCACCTGCGCAAAACCGCTGGCGTGGCAGACCACGGCAACAGCGCTGTGGAACACGACCTGGCGGCCGCTCAAGCCCTGCAGTTGGGCACGTGCGCGCTCGAAGTTGCCGGGCTTGCCCACCGCTACGCCGTCCAGATCGGCCACCTGATCGGCGCCGATCACCACCGCATCCGGATGGCGCAAGGCGACGTCCTGGGCCTTTTCCAGTGCCAGGCGCAGCGCCAGGTCGATCGGCTTTTCGGCCGGGCGAGCGGACTCATCAACACCCGGCGCAACGACATCGAAAGGCAAGCGCAGGCGTTGCAGCAGCTCTCTGCGGTAGGGCGAGGTCGAGCCCAGGATCAGGCGGGGCGGGCTGGCGGAGGTTGGCAGGGGCATGGGGCGGATTGTCCCATCGTGGCACCGTAGAGCCGCACCGTACACTGGCCCGATGAAAACGACGCGCCACGATCCGTTGCGGCTGGATATGGCTGCTTTTGCCGCTGAAGGCGCCACACTGGCGGGCCATTGGCCCGGTGCCGACCTGGGTCGACTGGCCGAGTCGCAGGCGCCACCACAAGACGGCGCGCTGGCCGACGTTGCCTGGCAGGCCCAGGGTGAGCGCCGGACGCTGCCGGCAGGCGAGCCCGAGATCTGGCTTGCGCTGCAGGCCACCGCCCCCGTCTGGCTGACCTGCCAGCGCTGTCTGCAGCCACTGGCGTTGACGGTCTCGCTGGACCGGCGTCTGCGCTTTGTGGTGGGTGAATCGCAGGCGGAGACGATGGACGCCGAGCTTGAGGACGATGTGCTGGCGCTGCCGCGCTGGCTGAACCTGCGCGAACTGGTCGAGGACGAGTTGCTGTTGGCACTGCCCCTGGTCCCCCGGCATGACAAGTGCCCGCAGCCGCTGCCGGTTGCGGTGGGGCAAAGCGAGAGTCTCGATGGCGCTGAGGGCGGCGAGCCTTGGCCGGAGGGCGGGTCTGACAAGTCACCGAGCGATTTTCCGGATGGGTCTCAGGACAGACCCAACCCGTTCGCCGTGCTGCGCGGTCTCAAAACGGGTGGCGGTGGTTCCGGGTCTGGTGAGGCCTGAATCGCGACTGCGCAGCAGCCGGGTGCTATACTCAAAGGCTAACCGTTGTGGTCAGGCTGGCTGCGCCGACGCGCAAACCGGTGTCAGGTTTGCAACCTGGGGTTTGCAGCCTGGGCAGTGAGCACAACAGCAGCCGCAGCACTATTTGCCGGGCGCCCGATGCAAGGGTGCCCAAGTCCGATCAGGAGATCCCCCCATGGCCGTTCAACAAAACAAGAAGTCACCTTCCAAGCGTGGCATGCACCGTTCGCACAATGCCCTGGTCACGCCGGGCACCGCGATCGAGTCCACCACCGGTGAGGTGCATCTGCGCCACCACATCAGCCCGACCGGGTTCTACCGCGGGCGCAAGGTTCTCAAGACCAAAGCCGACGCCTGATCCTGCCGCAAGCCTGGGTCGGTCGGGTTGCCGTGTCGGCAACGGCCTGCGGCGGGCCAGGCGGATGATGCTCGGCGATTGCCCTCTGCGTCTGCCGGCCAGCAGCCGGCGCCGTGACCCGGATCCGCTGATGGCTGAGCCGGATTTTGGTGTTTGCGCGGTGCGCCTCGGGCCTGTTGGTTTTTCAGCGCTGCTCCACTTGTGCCTTGCGCGGGCTTCACCTACCGTACGTCGGGCTTCATCGGGCAGGCACTCTGCCCGGCTTGCTTGCCCCATCGTCTCAGCCTCCGGCCCGGTGGGTCGCCAGCGCAGGTTCTAAGTGCCTTTCCAGTCGTCTCCAACTTCTGCCCTGCAGCCTTTGACGCGTGTACGCGTTGCCGTCGATTGCATGGGCGGCGACCATGGCCCGTCGGTCACCTTGCCGGCCTGCCGGCAGTTTCTTGACACACATCCGCAAGCCGATCTGGTGCTTGTCGGCACCGCCCAGGCGCTAGAACCGGCCCGGGGCTGGGCGCGGTGCACGCTGGTCGTGGCCACCGAGGTCGTGGCCATGGACGACGCGGTCGAGGTGGCGTTGCGCCGCAAGCGCGATTCGTCGATGCGGGTGGCCATCGCGCAGCTCAAGCCTGGCCTGTCGGTTGACGGCGCGTCGCCATCTGCAGCGGCCGATGTTTGCGTCTCAGCCGGCAATACCGGCGCCTTGATGGCCGTGGCGCGCTATGTGCTCAAGACCTTCGACGGCATCGACCGGCCGGCCATCGCCGCGCTGCTGCCCAATATGCGGGGCGGCTTCACCAAGGTGCTGGACTTGGGTGCCAACGTCGATTGCAGTGCCGAGCACCTGCTGCAGTTTGCGGTGATGGGCAGCGCGCTGGTGAGCGCGCTCGACGCCAACGAGCAGCCCACCGTGGGACTGCTCAACATCGGCGAAGAGGCGATCAAGGGCAGCGAAGTGATCAAGCGTGCCGGTGAGCTGTTCCGCGCTGCCGATGCCGCCGGCCAGATCAACTTCCATGGCAACGTCGAAGGCAACGACATCTTCAAGGGCACCACCGACCTGGTGGTGTGTGATGGCTTTGTGGGCAATGTGCTGCTCAAGACCTCCGAGGGCCTGGCCGGCATGATGGGCCAGTTCATCAAGGAAGAGTTCACCCGCACGCCGCTGGCCAAGCTGGCCGCGCTGGTGGCGATGCCGGTGCTCAACCGGTTCAAGGCGCGGGTCGACCATCGGCGCTACAGCGGCGGTGCGCTGCTGGGTCTGCGCGGGCTGGTCTTCAAGGCGCACGGCGGATCGGATGCATTTGCCTTCGAGCGCGCCTTGGCCCGGGCTTATGATGCCGCCCGAAATCGACTGCTAGACCGGGTGCATGACCGCATACGCAACACATTTGCTGTCCTGCCCGGTGCGGCAGAACCCGGCGCCGCCCGCCTTGCCGATATCACCCTCGTAGGCGTGGCGGGTTTTGCCGCTACGCCGCCAGCCCAAGCTGCATGAATGCCCGCCCATTGAACCCCGCACCCGGATTGCCGCCCTACACCCGCATTGCCGGTACTGGCAGCATGCTGCCCGCACGGCGGGTCAGCAACGCCGAGCTGGCGGCCGAACTGGGCGCCAAGGGCGTCGAGACCTCGGACGAGTGGATCGTTGAGCGCACCGGCATCCGGGCGCGCTATTTTGTCGATGCCGCCACCACGGCCAGCGATCTGGCGGCCGGCGCAGCCCGCCATGCGATCGAGGCCGCCGGATGCCAGGCGTCGGACATCGATCTGATCATCGTCGCCACGTCCACCCCTGACATGGTGTTTCCGTCCACCGCCTGCATCGTGCAGCACAAGCTCGGCATCGTCGGCTGCCCGGCCTTTGATGTGCAGGCGGTCTGCTCGGGCTTTGTCTACGCGCTCACGGTGGCCGACGCAATGATCCGCACCGGCACGGCGCGTCGCGCTCTGGTGATCGGCGCCGAGGTGTTTTCGCGCATTCTGGATTTCACCGACCGCGGCACCTGCGTGCTGTTCGGTGATGGCGCGGGCGCTGTGGTGTTGGAGGCCAGCGACACGCCCGGCCTGCTGGCCACCGACCTGCACGCCGATGGCCGCCACGTCGGCATCTTGTGCGTGCCGGGCACGGTGTCCGGCGGCCAGGTGCTGGGTGACCCGCTGCTCAAGATGGACGGTCAGGCGGTGTTCAAGCTGGCGGTGGGCGTGCTGGAGGCCGCCGCGCGCGCCACGCTGGCCAAGGCCGGCCGGACCGAGGCCGACATCGACTGGCTGATCCCGCACCAGGCCAACATCCGCATCATGCAAAGCACGGCGCGCCGGCTGAAGATGGCGATGGACAAGGTGATCGTCACCGTGGACGAGCACGGCAACACCTCGGCCGCATCGATCCCGCTGGCGCTGGACGTGGCGGTGCGCTCTGGCCGCGTGAAGCGTGGCGACACCTTGATGCTCGAAGGCGTCGGCGGTGGATTCACCTGGGGCGCCGTGCTGCTCGATTTCTGACGGGCTGTGCCGGCCCGCCCCGCGCCTTCATCCTCCCGACCCGGCCTCAGATCCTCTCACCCCGCCTGCAGCGGCATCCCGATGACTTCATTCGCCTTCGTTTTCCCTGGCCAGGGATCCCAAGCCGTGGGCATGCTCGATGCCTGGGGCGACCACCCTGCGGTGCGCAGCACGCTCGACGAGGCCTCGGCGGTGCTGGACAAGGACATCGCGGCGCTGATCGCGGCCGGTCCCAAGGACTTGCTCGACCTGACCACCAACACCCAGCCGGTGATGCTGACCGCAGCCATCGCCTGCTGGCGCGCCTGGCGGGCTGAAGGTGGCGCCTTGCCTGCGGCCGCAGCGGGTCATTCGCTGGGTGAATACAGCGCGCTGGTGGCCGCCGGTGTGCTGACGCTGGCCGACGCGCTGCCGCTGGTGCGGCTGCGCGCCCAGGCGATGCAGCAAGCGGTGCCGGTGGGTGCCGGCGCGATGGCGGCGATCATCGGTCTGGACGTCGACAAGGTGCTGGCGGGCTGCGCCGAGGCTGCCGCCGAGACGGGTGAGGTGGTGTCCGCGGCCAACTTCAACGATCCCAAGCAGACGGTGATATCGGGCAGCAAGGCCGGCGTGGACAAGGCCTGCGAGTTGCTCAAGGCGATGGGCGCCAAGCGCGCCTTGCTGCTGGCGGTCTCGGCCCCCTTT
>JBBRZR010000194.1:0-8817 GCA_038236495.1 Burkholderiales bacterium | reverse complement strand
TCCATGAACTCGCTCATGTCGACCCGGATCATGTGGTCCTCGCTGTCGAACAAAAAGCCGGCCAGCGCCTTGCACAGCTCGGTCTTGCCGACACCCGTCGGGCCGAGAAACAAGAAGCTGCCCAGTGGCCGGTTGGGGTCACTCAAGCCAGCGCGGCTGCGGCGGATGGCGTCGGCCACCGCGACGATGGCCTCGTCCTGGCCCACCACCCGCTGGTGCAGCTTGTCCTCCATTTGCAGCAGCTTGTCGCGCTCACCCTGCATCAGCTTGGACACCGGGATGCCGGTGGCACGTGACACCACCTCGGCGATCTCTTCGGCGCCCACTTGGGTGCGCAGCAATTGCGGGCCGCCGGTGCCGTCCTTGGCGCCCTTGGTCTTGCCGGCTTCCTTGTCGAGCGCGGCCTTGAGCGTCTTTTCCAGCTCGGGCAACTGGCCGTACTGCAGCTCGGCGACCGTGTTGAAGTCGCCCTGCCGCTTCAAGGTCTCGATTTGCTGTTTGACCTTCTCGATCTGCACCCGCACCTGCTCGGCGCCTTGCTGGGCGGCTTTTTCGGCCTTCCAGATCTCCAGCAGGTCGTTGTACTCACGCTGCAACTTGACCAGTTCATCTTCGATAAGGCCGAGCCGGCGCTGCGAGCCCTCGTCGTGCTCTTTTTTCATCGCCTCGCGCTCGATCTTGAGCTGGATCATGCGGCGGTCGAGCTTGTCCATCACCTCGGGCTTGCTGTCGATCTCGATCTTGATCTTGGCTGCCGCCTCGTCGATCAGGTCGATGGCCTTGTCGGGCAAAAAGCGGTCGGTGATGTAGCGGTGGCTCAACTCGGCGGCGGCGACGATGGCCGGGTCGGTGATCTCGACACCGTGGTGAACCTCGTACTTTTCTTGCAGGCCGCGCAGGATGGCAATCGTCGCCTCGACGCTGGGCTCATCGACCATCACCTTCTGGAAACGGCGCTCCAGCGCGGCGTCTTTTTCAACGTACTTGCGGTACTCGTTCAGTGTTGTCGCGCCGATGCAGTGCAGTTCACCGCGTGCCAGCGCCGGTTTGAGCATGTTGCCGGCGTCCATCGCGCCCTCGGCCTTGCCTGCGCCGACCATGGTGTGCAGCTCGTCGATGAACAAGATGATGCGGCCTTCGTCCAGCGCCACTTCTTTGAGCACCGCTTTCAGTCGCTCCTCGAACTCACCCCGGTATTTGGCGCCGGCCAGCAGGCCGGCCATGTCGAGCACCAGCACGCGCTTGTCTTTGAGCGTTTCGGGCACCTCGCCGGCGACGATGCGCTGGGCCAGGCCTTCGACGATGGCGGTCTTGCCCACACCCGGCTCACCGATCAGCACCGGGTTGTTCTTGGTGCGGCGCTGCAGCACCTGGATGGCACGGCGGATCTCGTCGTCGCGGCCGATCACCGGGTCGAGCTTGCCCAGCCGGGCCCGCTCGGTCAGGTCGAGGGTGTACTTTTTCAACGCCTCGCGCTGGCCTTCGGATTCGGCTGAATCGACCGTGGCGCCGCCGCGCACCGCTTCGACTGCGGCTTCAAGTGCCTTGCGGCTCAGGCCGTGGCCGCGCACGATGCCGCCGATGTCGGTCTTGCTGTCGGCCAGCGCCAGCAAGAACATCTCGCTGGCGATGAACTGGTCACCGCGCTTGGTGGCCTCTTTGTCGGCCGCTTGCAGCAACTGCACCAGGTCGCGCCCAGCCTGCACCGCGCCGCCGCCCTGCACGCTGGGCAGCGCGGCTATTGCCGTGTCCATCGCGGTTTTCAACGCGGCGGTGTTGGCGCCGGCGCGGTCGAGCAGCGCCTTGGGCCCGTCGGGCTGCACCAGCATCGCCGCCAGCACATGGCTGGGCTCGATGTACGGGTTGTCCCTTGCAACGGCCAGGCTTTGGCCTTCGGCCAGGGCTTGTTGAAAGGCGGTGGTGAGTTTGTCGGCACGCATGTAAAAAGTCCTCCGGTTGCGTGTCGAGATTAGGCTTTGCAACCGCTTTTCAAGCCCAGCGGCCCGGTTGTAGGCGCGCCGACCTTGCGTAGGATCAAACGCCGTCTGCGGCACGGGCGGGCCCATCGTCGCTGACGCGGCGCATCGGCGAGAGCGCCAGCGCCAGCAGCGACAAGGCCAGCAGCGCGCCGCCAGCGGCTGCAAACAGGCTGGGCAGCGCCACCCAGCGCAGCAGCCAGCCGGTGGCCGCCGCCGACAGCGGCGCCAGGCCCATGAAGATGAACAGGAACACGCTCATCGCCCGGCCCAGCATGGCCGGCGCCACGCGGCGCTGGATCCAGGTGAACACGGTCACCTGCATGTAACCACCCAACAAGCCGATGGCCAACAACAGCGCCACGCCCTGCCACAGCGCGCCGATGCGGCCCATGGGCATGAACAGCAGCCCCACCAGCGCATCCACCACCAGGATCGTGATGCCCAGGTTGACCCAGCGCAGCCGCGGCCGGGCACCCGACACCCCCATGCCGGCCAGCGTGCCGGCGCCGTGTGCCGCCAGCAAACTGCCCAGGGCGGCGGCGCCCAGGCCGGGCTGGCTGGCGGCCAGCACGGGCAGCGCAATTTGCACCGGGCCGGTGATCAGCAGCGCCACTGCCGACCAGTACAGCAGGCAAGTGCGCAGCGGTTGGTCGCGCCAGAAACAACGCAGTCCCTCGGCCACAGCGGCCAGCACCGACTGCGCTGGCCCAGCCGCGGGGCTGCCTGCCGCACTGACCGCAGGCGGCGCAAAACGCACCCGCGACAGCGTCCACGCGGAGAACGCATAGCTCAGCGCGTCCAGCCCGAACACCAGGCCCAGGCCACGGGCGTCCGTCACTGCGCCCGGCGCGGGGGCCTGACCGCCATCGCCAAACCCAGTGATCAGCAGCCCGGCAAGCAAGGGACCGACAAAAAAACTGAGCTGCCGCAGGCCCATCAACAGGCTGTTGGCCGCCTGCAAACGCGCTGGCGCCACCACCAGCGGCAGCATCGAGGTGCCCGCCGGGATGCTGAAGGCGGTGGCCAGACCGATGCCGAAGGCCAGCACGCCGATGCGCGGCAAGGTCAGCGCGTCCAGCAGCACCAGCGCAGCCAGTGTTGCCAGCAGCGCAGTGCAAACGTGTTTGCTGAGCATCATCACCCGCTGGGGCGAAAAGCGGTCCACCACCGCACCACCCAGCAGGATGAACGCGGCGCGCGGCAGGCCCAGCAGTGCCAGCACGCCGCCCAGCGCCAGGCTGTCGCCGGTCAGGTGCAACACCAGCCAGGGCAAGGCCACCAGCGTGAACTGGTCGCCGATCAGGTTGACCATCGAGCCGCCGAGCAGCCAGCGGATATTGCGGTCGCGCAGCAGCGATGGGGGTGCTGCGGTGCTGGTGGCGGCGCTTGCCGGTGCCGCCTGTGCGGTAGAAGTGTGCATGGTCTGTGGTCCTGTGAAGTCGCTATGGACCGCACTGTCCAGCCTCACGTCACGTCAGTGTCAAGCCCAGTTGCGCCGCGAACTTGCTGCAGGTAGGCCCGTACCTCAGGTGCCAGGGCCGAGCCGGCCCGCAGCACCGGGTCGGCCGCCACCGCGCCGCCCAGCTTGTGCAACAGCGCGACATCACCGTCGGCGGTGCGCAGCAGCAGCGCCAGCGCGCTGGCCTGCACCGCGCGCGCAGCCGGCGCCGCCGGGTCAACGCGGTCAGCCACCAGTTGCCGCACCGCCGCGGTCAACGCCTGCCATTCTTCATGCCGCACCCAGCCAAAACGGCTCAGCTCGGCCATCGTGCAGTGCTGGCGCCAGTGCGCCAGGCGCAATTCGGTCGCCTGTTCGACATAACGCACCGTCGCCAGGTCCGGCCCCAGGGTCTGGCGGGCGCCGGGCTCTTGCCCGTACATGCGGCCCCAGCGGTCTATCAGGTCGAAGTCACCGCCCAGCCAGTGGTGGATCAGGCCCATCCAGCGGTGCGCCAGCGGCTGCATCGCCAGGTCGGTGGCTGGCACACCACTCGCCATCATGGCTTTGACCTCGGCCAGCAACGCGGGCCACTCGGCCTCGATGCTGCGCCAGTTGCCGACGATGGTCTTGATCTCGTCGGTATTGAAGTAGCGCGCGTAGGTGGCCATCAGCGCCAGCGAGCCCAGCCAGTCGGCCATGTCGGGCTGACCGCCGCCGGCATAGCGGTCCAGCATCAGCTGCAGCCGGCCGCGCAGGTCGGTGGCCTGGCGGATCTCATGGTCCAGCGCCCGCACCTGGCGCGCCACGATGGCCGGCAGGTCGGCGCCGTCGCCGGCCAGCATCTCGCCGATCTGCTTGAGCGGCAAGCCGAGGTGACGCAGCGCCTGAATACCGTGCAGCCGGGCCACGTCGTCGCGGCTGTACAGCCGGTAACCGCCGTCCGAGCGCGCCGAGGGCTTGAGCAGCCCGATCTGGTCAAAGTGGTGCAGCGTGCGCACGGTCAGGCCGCTGCGGCTGGCGAGTTCACCGACTAACAAGCGCATGGTGGGCCCGCTGGCTGGCGAGAGGTCAGGTGGTTTTAGACGCGGCGATGGGCACGGCGGCGCGCGCAACGGTGGGCACAAACGTCGCGACAGTATCCAGCCTGACCTTGCGTCAGGGTCAAGCCACCGCGCCACACCATGCAGACGGCGCGGTCCAGTTGCGCCGCCTGCCTAGAATTGGCCGGTGGACATCCATCAAATGCAAGTGCGCTACGAGTCGACCGCCGACCGGGTGCTGTGGCAGTTGCGCACCGCCGGTGGCGAGTTGTTTGCGGTCTGGCTGACGCGGCGCATGCTGCGCCAGCTCTGGCCGCACCTGCAGCGGCTGGTAACCCACGCCAGCGTGCAGCGGCTGGCGCCAAACGCCACCGTGCTACCCGAAGCCCGCGACATGCTGGCCCAGACCGCCCGCACCCGCAGCCTGCCCAACACCGACTTTGCCACGCCTTTCGACGCCAAAGCCACCGCGCTGCCGCTGGGCCAGTTGCCTTTGCTGCCGGTGGCCATCGATCTGGGGCCCGGGCCTGAGGGCAAAGGCCTGGCGCTGGCCGCCCGAGAGGCTGACGGTCGAAATATTCGGCTGGCCTTGTCCGACGATCTGGCCACCGGGCTGATGCGTTTGCTGGAGCAGGCCCTGGTGGCGACGGACTGGGGCATCCTGGCGTCCGAGGCCGAGGCTGGCACAGCCCAGGATGCGGGGGGCAGCAGCGCGCCCGTGACCTGGAACTGAGCGGCCCGGCGGATCAATCTGCCCAGTCAATCTGCCAAATCAAGCGCCCAGGTCAATCGTCCAGCGCCTGCAGCATCAGCGCCGGACTCACCGCCGCATCGATCGCCGGGTAGGCGCAGACAAACAGCAGGGTGAGCCGGCTGTCCGGCAGCGCGGGCACGCCATCGTGCGCCGGCTCGTCGTCCGGCAGCGCCTGCACGCTGATGCCCGACCGGCCGGTCAATCGACAACGCTGGATGAATTTTTTTGCCCCCCGGTGCCCAGGTCAACGGCCTTACTGTCAGCGAGCCGGCCAGGGACACTAGCCGCGCCAGCAGCCGCTGACAAGGACTGGCGCAGCGCCGCCTTTTGCACCTTGCCCAGCGCGGTGCGGGGCAAAGCCTCGGCCAGCACGATGCGCCGCGGCTGCTTGAAGCGCGCCAGACAGCGCTCGAGCTCAGCGCGCAGCCCGTCCAGGTCGATGGGCGCACCGGGCCGCGCCACCAGCACCAGCACCGGCACCTCGCCCCATCGGTCGTCCGGCAAGCCGACCACTGCCGCCTCGGCCACGCCGGGCCAGGTGGTGGCCAGGTTCTCGATCTCGGCGGGGTGGATGTTTTCACCGCCCGAGATGATCAGGTCCGTGCTGCGGCCGACCACCGTCACATAGCCCTGGTCGTCGGCCCGCGCCAGGTCGCCGGTGGCAAACCAGCCGGCGACAAACCCGGCGCCGGCCGGCAGGCGGTGGTAGCCGCGCATCAGGTTGGGCGCCTGCAGCCAGATCTCGCCCACCGTACCCCCCGCGACGTCGGCCCCGACCACGTCAACCAGGCGAAGTCGCACACCGGGTGCCGGCCGGCCGACGCTGCCGACGTGCCGTAGCGCCTCGTCAGGGCGCAGTGCGATCGAAAACGGCCCGGTCTCGGTGCTGCCATAGACCTGGGCCACCGGCACGCCGCGGGCGTGAAAAGCTTTTATCAGCGCCACCGGCACCACCTGCGAGCCGCTGTTGATGAAGCGCAGGCCCGACAGGTCGGCCACCGGCCAGTCGGCATGGGCCTGCACGGCCTGCATCACCGCCGGCACCAGCAGGCTGGTGGTGGGCCGCCAGCCTGCCACATCGTGCAGCCAGGCTGCCGCATCAAACCGGGCATGCAGGTTGCCCGCCGCACCCACCGCCAGCGCCGGCAGCACCTGGATGCAAAGGCCACCAACATGGAACAGCGGCAGCACCGCCAGCACCCGGTCGTCGGCGGTCAGGCCTTGCACCGCCAGCGCCATGTCGATGTTGGCCAGCATGCCGGCCTGGGTGTGCACGGCGGCCTTGGGCTCGCCGCTGGTGCCGCTGGTGTAGACCCGCATCACGTCACCGGGCTGGGGGGCAGCGTCGGTGCTGGTTTCGGCGCTGCCGCCAGCGGGCGGCTGGCCGGTCTGCCCAGTCATTTGGGTCAGCACTAACGCCCTTACCTGCCCGGCCAGGCCCGCCAGCTCGGGCGTGTGCTTCAGCACGCACAAGCCGGCGTGTGCCGCAATCGCCGCCAGCTCAGGTGCGGCCAATCGCCAGTTCAGCGGCACCCACACGGCGCCCAGCCTGGCACAGGCCAGCAGCGCGGCCAGCATCTCCGGGCTGTTATGGCCCAGCCAGCCGATGACAGACCCGGCACCCAGACCTTCAGCCTGGAATTGGCGGGCGGTCGTGTTGATCAGTTGCGCAAAGTCACGGTAGCTCAGCGAACGGTCGCCAGCCTGCAGCGCCAGCGCGTCGGGCTGTCGGTCGGCTTGCGCTGCGAATCGGTCGAACAGCGGGGTCAGCACGGTCGGATGACCAGCACAACGGTCTGGACGGCGGGCTGGGCTTCAGAAGGAGGCACGCTCAACCCAGCCGCCTACTCGATCACCTCGTCCCGCTCACCCGCCTCGTACAGGCATTCACGGCCCAGCCGGTCCATGCACAGCTCGGCCGTCCAGGGCAGCATCAGGCTGCCGCAGCGGCTGTCGCGGTAGAGCCGCTCCAGCGGCAGCGACTTCAGCATGCTCTGCCCGCCACAGGTGCGGATCGCCAGCCGGCAGATGTCGTTGGCGTTTTCCATGATGGTGTAGTGGGCGGCGTACAGCCGCATGCGGGTGTCTTTGTCGGGGTCGATGCCGGCGTCGCGGGCGTTCTGCAAAAACAAGGCCCGGGTGGCTTCGAGCTTGATGCGCATCTCGGCCACCGCGTACTGCTTGGTCGGGTACATGCGGCGCTTGACGGGCGGCATGCCGGGCAGCTCGGCGCGCAAATACTGCACGGTGAAGTCGTAGGCCGCCTGCGCCACGCCCAGGTAGGTGGGCGAGAGCGTGGCGAACATGTGCGGGAACCGGCTGGCGGCCTGGAAGTACAGGCCCTCGGGCATCATGCGCGCCGTCTCGGGCACAAACACGTCGGCAAACAGCAGGTTGCGGCTGACGGTGGCGCGCATGCCCATCGGGTCCCAGTCGCCCACCACGCTCACGCCGGGTGCGTCGGCCGGCACCGCCAGGTACATCGAGTCGCGCCGGCTGCCACCACCGGCACGGTCGGGCCGGTCCAGGGTGCACAACACGCCGTAGGTGTCGGCCGCGCCTGCCAGCGAGGCAAAGATCTTTTTGCCGGTGATGCGGTAGCCGCCGTCCACCTTGCGCGCGAGGGTGCCCCAGGGCACGGCGCCGGCCGCTGCGGCGCCGCCCTCGGAAAACGGCTGGGCGTAGAGCTTGCCCTCGCCCACGATGCGGCCAAAGTGGTAGGCACGGTTGGCAGCATGGTCGGCGCGCTGCTCGGGCGTCATGTCGAGTGCGTCGGCAATCTCGCCGGCCCACAGGCAGGAGCAGACATGCATGTTGAAGCTCAGCGCGGTGGCACCGCACCAGCGGCCGATCTCGGCGGCCACCATCACGTAGGTGGCAAAGTCAGCGCCCAGGCCGCCGTAGGCGGTGGGCACGCAGATGCCCAACAGGCCGGCGCCGCGCAGGTCGTCGTAGTTCTCGAACGGGAAGCTGGCCTCGCGGTCATACCTTTCAGCGCGGGCGGCAAAGGCCGGGCCGAGTGCAGCGGCGCGGGCGATCAGCTCGCGCTGCAGCGGTGTCAGCTTGGCCGGGTTGCCGGCGATGTGCGCGGGCTGGTAGCGGGTGGCCACGGCGCCCGGCACAGGGCTGGGCACAGTGCCGGATACCAGAGCCTGGACAGCCGGCTGGGGCGCAGCTGGGTGAGCGACTTGGGGAAGGTCTTGAGGACGATCAGACAGGGCAGACATCGCAGGGCTCCGGTGACATCAGCGGCGGGCCAGAAAGGCCAGCAGCGCGGTATTGAAAGCGTCAGGGCGTTCCATCGGCAGCAAATGGCCGGCGCCCGGCACAGTCTGCAAGAGCGCGCCAGGGATGCGCTCGACCATCTTGCGCGCCACCTCGGGCGCGGCGGTTTTGTCCAACTCACCGGTGATCACCAGCGTGGGCACGCTGATCAGCGGCAGGCTGGCGCGCCGGTCAAAAGCCACCAGCGCGGCCACGGCGCTGCGGTAGGTGGCCTCGGGCACACCGGCCATCAGCGCCTGGGCGCCCGTTTGCACTGCCGGTGGCGTGTCAGGTGGCAGCATCGCCGGCACCAGCTGCGCCGCCAGGCCGGCCATGCCG
>JBBRZR010000193.1:0-8875 GCA_038236495.1 Burkholderiales bacterium | reverse complement strand
GGGCCGGCGCCCGGTGCCGACGGTGATCGGCCATCCGGAGCTGGCGGCTCACATCACGCAATCGGTGATCCAGGACGACTTCGACCTGACCATCGTCAACAAGATGGACGTGGACCACGGCCTGACCGTGCCACTGAGCCTGATGTACGGCCAACCGGCCGGCGACAACCCGGCTTGGCCCTGCCCTGTGATCCCGTTTGCAGTCAACGTGGTGCAGTACCCGGTGCCGTCGGGCCGGCGCTGCTTCATGCTGGGCCAGGCCATCCGCCGCGCCGTCGAGTCGTTCGACCAAGACCTGAAGGTGCAGATCTGGGGCACCGGCGGCATGAGCCATCAATTGCAAGGCCAGCGTGCCGGCCTGATCAACCGCGAGTTCGACAACGCCTTTCTCGACCGGCTGATCAGCGACCCGGCTGGCCAGGCCGCCGTGCCGCACATCGACTACGTGCGCGAGGCCGGCAGCGAGGGCATCGAGCTGGTGATGTGGCTGGTCGCCCGAGGCGCCATGAGCGACATCAGCGGCGGCCCGGCGCCCACGCTCAAGCACCGTTTCTACCATGTGCCCGCCAGCAACACGGCCGTCGGCCACTTGATCCTGGAAAACAACTGACATGACAAAGACCATCAAGGTCGCACTGGCCGGCGCCGGCGCTTTTGGCATCAAGCACCTGGACGGCATCCGCAATATCGACGGTGTCGAGGTCGTCTCGCTGGTCGGCCGAGCGCTGGAAAAAACCCGTGAAACGGCGGCCCAGTACGGCATCCCCCACGTCACCACGAACCTGGCCGACAGCCTGGCGCTGCCGGGCGTGGACGCGGTGATCCTGTGCACGCCCACGCAGATGCATGCCGAGCAAAGCCTGGCCTGTCTGCGTGCGGGCAAGCATGTGCAGGTCGAGATCCCGCTGGCTGACACGCTGGCCGGCGCACAGGCGGTGGCCGACCTGGCCCAGCGCAGTGGGCGGGTAGCGATGTGCGGTCACACCCGGCGCTTCAACCCCAGCCACCAGTGGGTGCACAACAAAATCGAGGCGGGTGAGTTCAAGCTCCAGCAGATGGATGTGCAGACCTATTTTTTTCGCCGCAGCAACATCAACGCGCTGGGCCAGGCCCGCAGCTGGACCGACCACCTGCTGTGGCACCACGCGGCGCACACGGTGGATTTGTTTGCCCACCAGGCTGGCTCGCCCATCGTTAAATTCAACGCCATCCAGGGCCCGATCCACCCAACCCTGGGCATCGCGATGGACATGAGCGTCCAGCTGAAAGCCGCCAACGGCGCGATCTGCACCCTGTCACTGAGTTTCAACAACGACGGGCCGTTGGGCACCTTTTTCCGCTACATCGGCGACAGTGGCACCTACCTGGCGCGCTACGACGATTTGTTCACCGGCAAGGACGAAAAGATCGACGTCTCCCAGGTGGCGGTGTCGATGAACGGTATCGAGTTGCAAGACCGCGAGTTTTTTGCCGCGATCCGCGAGGGCCGCGAGCCCAATTCCAGCGTGGCCCAGGTGCTGCCGTGTTACCAGGTGTTGCACGGCCTGGAGCAGCAGCTCGACGCCGGCTGAACTGGGGGCCGCCAGAGCGTGAAAAAACCCGCCAGCGCTTGGCCGCTGGCGGGTTTTCAGGAACGGCGCACCAGCAGCGAGCTGGCGTCAAGCCATCAAGGCTTGGGGCTGGTCTCGGCTTCAGCTTCCTTGCAGGTCGGGGAGCAGACAAACTGCGCCTTGCCCAGCAGGCGACGGGACTTCAGCAGACTGCGGGGGCGGTGCTTGCCACACAGAAAACACGACATCGTTGCAGCGCCAAAAGCGCCTGCAGCGGTGAACGGTGATCCCGGCGTTTTGCTGCGGTAACGCAGGCCGTCGGAATCGATGGAGGTCTTGGTATCGGCTTTGGCCATGGGTAGGTGCGATTGGGCGTTGAAGTGGCGGCGCAGGGATCTGCACGTCACTGCGGCTGAATACATGATCCGGCCCAGTTGCATGCATTGTGCCACATCATTTTGATTTGACATAATATACATCGTCGCGCATTTGAAGTGCGAGAAGCAGAAGGGGGTTTCTGCGCCGCTTGCCGTTCAGCTGGCAGACAAGCCCTCACCACTCGACCGCAATCGGCGCCAATGGCACCGGCGCCGGTGCGGGTGCATTTGCCGGAACATTTGCCGGAACATTTGCCGGAGCAGTTGCCGGAGCAGTTGCCACGACAGCATCGATGGCCGGTGCGGTCGCGGTGGCCCAGGGGGTGTCTGCGGACTCTTTGCAGACCACCACCAACTGGGACTGTCGTTTGGGCGGATCGAGCACTGCACTGGTGGCATTCATCCACCGGCGCAAGCTGCCATCATCGTTTGCGGTGCGCTGGTCGCGGCCGCTTTGGCGCATCACCTCGCCGCCTTGTGGGCACAGTCGCCGGGCCTCGCGGTGCAGCATCGTCAACTCGGGCCCGCGCAACTCATAGGCAGACACATCGGTCCGGCCGGTCGCCAGGCTGCGCACATCGACGACTGCACTGCAGCCCGTGGCCAGCACGACCACGGCCCACCGGCTTGCGGCGGGCAGGCAGGGCGACATCCAGGCTGACATCCTGGCCATGTTGGCCGGGTTCAAGCCGCGCTGCGCTGGTCGGGCGGGCCTTGCCATTCAAAGGCTCGGTCGAAGCCGTCGTCAGCAGACTGATCGCCGCTGCGGGCGGCCGTGCCGTCGGACTCAGAGCCATCGTCGGCCATGCCTCCCAGCAGCGGCTTGTCCAGCGGGCGGCAGATTCGGCGCTGCAGACACTCCAGGCGCTCCGACCGCTCGATCTGGGCGATCACGGCCTGTGGGTCGATCATCATGGCAAATGGGTTGATGTGGCTGGGCAAGGTCTGCATGGGGTGTCCTGTTGGGGCGAGCCGGGCGGAATACCCGTGACCCCACTCTAGAACCGCGCCCCCAAAATGAGCAGTCAGCCAAGCTGCATGCCGTGTGTCGGGCTTGCCTGACAGTGCGTCAGGCAAAGCCCGGCAAAGCGCCACCGAAAACCCGTCAGACTGTGCGGCTTGGGGTCAGCGGGCTGCGCGCAGCAGGCGCTCGGCCAGTGCTTCGCGGCCCGCCTGGCGGGCAAAGTCGGCGGCACCCAAACCCAGGTCGTTGCGCAACCGAACATCGGCGCCCTGCTTCAGCATCAGTTGCACCGCATCCTCCGGGCCGTAGCGCGCCGCCATCATCAGCGGCGTGCTGCCGTTGGGCGAACGTGCATCGACCTGGGCGCCACGCGTCAACAGCAGTTGCACGGCCGACACCTCAGGGCCGCTGGCGGCGTAGTGCAAGGCTGTCCAGACCTTGGTCCCGGGGCTGTCTACGCTGGCGCCGCGGGCCAGCAGTTTTTGCAGCCACTCGGTCTGGCCCTTGAGCGCGCTGATCATCAGCGCAGTCTCGCCCGCACTATTTGCAAGGTCGATGCGCAGTTGCGGGTGGGCCAGCAGCACGGTGGCAGTCTTGAACGAGCCTTCCCGCAGACTGAGGTAGAGCGGCGTCTGGCCTTTGTCATCACGGGCGTTGGGGTCGAAGCCGCGCTCCAGCAGGCCGCTGACGGTGCGGACATCGTCAAAGGTGATGGCCTTGAAAAAATCTTCGTAAGCCCCTGCCCTGGCGGCTGAAAATCCAGCCGCCAAAACAAGATACAAAACAAATTTAAAGAGGATTCTCAACATTGGATGGCTCACTTTCTGGGCGCGGCAGCTTGAACAGGTGCTCAAAATTGCGGCTGGTGGTGTCGGCAATCGCCTCGATAGACAAGGATTTGATGCGCGCCAACTCTGCCGCTACCCAAGGTACCCAGGCCGGCGAGTTGGGGCGGCCCCGGTGCGGCACGGGTGCCAGGTAAGGGCTGTCGGTTTCGATCAGGCAGCGGTCCATCGGCACAAAGGCGGCCACCGCACGCAAGTCGGCTGCCGTCTTGAAGGTCAGGATGCCTGAAAACGAGATGTAAAAACCCAAGTCCAGCGCGGCGCGTGCCACCTCGGCGGTTTCGGTGAAACAGTGGAATACGCCGGTGATCGCGCCGCCCGACGCTGCCTGGGTATCGCGCAGCATCGCCACGGTGTCTGCCGAGGCACTGCGGGTGTGGATCACCAGGGGCTTGGCCACGGCAGCCGCCACGGCAATGTGCACTGCAAAACGCTCGCGCTGCCAGGCCATATCGGTCACGCTCCGGCCGTTGAGCCGGTAGTAGTCGAGCCCGGTTTCACCCACCGCGACCACCCGCGGCAGTAACGCCAGGCTGCGCAGGTGGTCGAAATCCGGCTCGGTCACGCCCTCGTTGTCGGGGTGCACACCGGCTGAGCACCAGAAGTTGTCGTGCGCCAGCGCCAGGCCGTGCACGGTCGCGAACTCCTCCAGCGTGGTGCAGATCACCAGGGCACGGTCGACCTGGGCGGCGGCCATGTCGGCACGCACCTGGTCGATGCGGCTGTACAACTCGGGAAAACTCAGGTGGCAGTGGGAATCGACAAACATCGGGCGGTACTGTGTGGGGCAGAAAGCCGATCAGCGAGAAAGCGGCGAGTGACAGCTGAGGGGTGAGGAGAGTGCCCCGCCTGTGCAGCGCCGCAGGGCTTGCAACGGCGCACAGGATTGGCCTGCAGCCGGTGCAGCCAACGCGGCTAGACGGTTTGGGTGGGCTTGGACGATGAAATCTGGGTGCCCAGCGCTTCTTCGATACGCAGCTTGAGCAAGCGGGTTTTTTCATCGTTGGGGAAGCGCACGCCGACACCGGGCGTGCGGCCGCCCGACGCATTGGCCGGCGTGATCCAGCCGACCTTGCCCGCCACCGGGTAGCGCTGGGGGTCGTCGGGCAGCGACAACAGCAAGTAGATGTCTTCGTTCAACCGGTACTGACGGTTGGTCGGCACAAACAGGCCGCCCTCGGTGAACAGCGGGATGTAGGCCGCATACAGCGCGCCTTTTTCCCGAAAGACGAGCTGGATCACGCTGGGCCGGGCGCCTTGCGGCGCGGCAGGCAGCCCAGCGCCGCCGGTCTGGCTGGCCGGGCCCTGCCCTGTCGCGGAAGAGTTTGCTTCGCTCATCGGCGGGAGTGTAGCGATGCGGGGGGCATTGCGCGGGCGGCGGCTTGGCCGCTTGGGCTGGAGGGCGAAGCCCAAACCGCACCAGCCTGCGTCACCAAGGACTCGATCAGCAGCCCGGCGTTCCAGGGATGCTCGTCGTGGCGCGCCGCGCGCTGCAAGGCACCTTGCCAAACCCGCAATGCCAATGGGTCAGCGCCGACTGGCAGTTGCGCAACGGCAAAAAAGCGCGGCGCGCCGCCCGCAGCCACCACCTGGGCATCGTGCGCCAGCCGCAGCAACCAGTCCACGACCCGCGGGATCGGCTGGCCGGCCAGCGACGAGGCATCGCCCCGGGCCACCCGGCGGGGCAGCTCGGCCAGCAGCGCCGGGGAGACGCCGTCGCGGGCCCAGACCAGTGCCTCCAGCGGGCTGCCACCGGCGGCCTGCAGCAGCGCGTCCGGGTCGGCAACGCCCTGCGTGCGCAACCAGGCCAGCGCCACGTCCGGGGCAGGCAGCTCAAGGCGCAAGCGCTGGCAGCGGCTGCGCACGGTAGCGAGCAGGTGCTCGGGGTCGGCGCTGGTCAGCAGCAGGCGCAAGCGGCCAGGCGGCTCCTCCAGGGTCTTGAGCAGGGCATTGGCGGCGATGGTGTTGAGGGCGTCGGCCGGGTGCACCACCATCACCTTGCCGCGGCCCCGGCCACTGGTCTGCTGGGCCCAGGCGATGGCCTGGCGTACCTGCTCGACCCGGATCTCGCGGCTGGGTTTGGCGTCGGCTTTGCTCAGCTTGCTGTCTTCGTCGTCAACCCAGCCCAGTTGTACGCGCAGGGCATCAGGCAGCAGCAGCAACAGGTCGGGGTGCACACGGGTGGCCACCAGATGGCAGCTGCCACAGCGGCCGCACGGTTTTTGCAAGCGGCCGGCCGCCGGGTCCTCGCAGAGCGCGGTCTGGGCCAGCAGCAGGCCCAGCGCCAACTGGCCGGCGCCGGCAGGGCCCACGATCAGCAGGGCGTGGGCCTTGGCCAGTGCGGCAGCCTGCGTCAGCGCGCTGCCCAGCCAGGGCAAGGGCAGGCTACCGTCGGCAGCAACACCGACCGGCGTGGTGGGCAGGATGTCCTTGGCCATGGCTTCAGCCCGCCGCGCAGGGTGCCGAGCGCACAGGCAAGGTCGGCAAGGTCGGCAGGGCCTGCACCGCCTGCACCACTTGCGCCCAGACCGCCGCCAACGGCCGGTCGGCATCGATGCGCGCAAATCGCTGGGGATCGCTGGCTGCGCGCTGGGCATAACCTGAGCGCACGCGCTCGAAGAAGGCCAGATCCTCGCGCTCCAGGCGGTCGGCGCTGCGGGCAGCCGCACGCCGGGCCGCGGCCACCGGCGCGGGCAGGTCGAACCAGAGCGTCAGGTCGGGCTGCAGCAGGGCTGGGGCAGGGCTTGGGTGCGCAGCGCCCTGCCCTTGTGTATCCTGGCTATCGCCGGGCGCCACCTGCTGCACCCAGCGCTCCAGCTGCGCCAGCACGGCCAGATCGAAGCCGCGGCCGGCGCCCTGGTAGGCAAAGGTGGCGTCGGTGAACCGGTCACAGAGCACCACTTCGCCGCGCGCCAATGCCGGGGCGATGACCGTGCGCAGGTGGTCGCGCCGGCCGGCAAACACCAGCAGGGCTTCGGTCAGCGCGTCCATATCGCTGTGCAAGAAGAGTTCGCGCAGGCGCTCGGCCAAAGGCGTGCCGCCGGGCTCGCGGGTCAGCAACAGCGTGTGGCCCTGGCCGCGCAGCAGATCGGCCAGCGCGGTGATGTGGGATGACTTGCCGGCGCCGTCTATGCCCTCCAGGCTGATGAAGCAGCCTGGGGCCGTAGTCCGCGGCAGTGCGGTCGGAGACGCCAAGCCTTCAGGGCGGCTCAAGACGGTCATGGCGCGATGCGGCGCGTTTGCGCCTGCGCGCCGGAAGCCGGGCTGGTGGCGCTGGCGCCGCCTTGGCTGCGTTGGTATTGGTTCACCGCCCGATTGTGCGCGGCCAGGTCGTCGCTGAACACGCTGCTGCCGTCACCGCGCGCCACGAAGTACAGCGCCCGGGTCGCCTCGGGCCGCACCGCCGCCCGCAGCGACGCCAGCCCCGGCATCGCGATCGGCGTTGGCGGCAGGCCGGTGCGGGTGTAGGTGTTGAAGGGCGTGTCGGACAGCAGGTCGCGCTTGCGCAGGTTGCCGCTGAAATCCTGCCCCACGGCATCGGCCACGCCGTAGATCACGCTCGGGTCGGTCTGCAGCGGCATGCCGATGCGCAGCCGGTTGATGAACACCCCGGCAATGCGCCCGCGATCGGTGGCCAGGCCGGTCTCTTTTTCGACGATCGACGCCAGCACCAGCGCCTGTTCGGCGGTCTGGATCGGCAGGTTGGCGGCGCGGCCGGCCCAGACCTCGTCCAGCTTCTGGCGCTGCATCACGGCGGCGCGGCGCAGCACGGTCAGGTCGCTGACACCGCGGCTGTAAAGGTAGGTGTCGGGGTAGAAGCGCCCCTCGGGCGCGCTGCCGGGCTGGCCGATAGCGGCCATCAGCGCGGCGTCCGTCAGACCGGCGCTGGCTGGCTTGAGGTGCGGCGCACCGGCCAGCGCGGCGCGAAACTGGCGAAATGTCCAGCCCTCGATCAGGCGCACCCGATCAAAGGCCTCGTCACCCTGCACCAGCTTGGCCAGCAGGCTGCGTGGGGTCACACCGGACTCCAGCTCGTAGCTGCCGGCGCGGATGCGGCGGGCTTGGCCGCTCCAGCGGAACCACTGGTACAGCGCGGCAGGCTCGGTCAACACGCCGGCCCGCACCCAGGCATTGGCCACCTCGCGCGGTGGCGTGCCCGGCTCGATCGACAACTCGACCGCCGCGCTGGCCAACGCCAGGGGCCGGTCCAGCCACCACCAGACGGCCGCGGCAGACGCGGCAGCGGTCAGCAGGATCAACAGCAACAGGGTGCGCCAGACTTTCATTCGGCCAGCGCGCGCGTCGGGCACGGTGACCCAGGGTCAAGCGCCGGCACGTCGACAGGAGACATGGGGGCGTGATGATAATCGGCGCCATGAACTCAACCACGCTTCCTCAGGGCGCCTTGCGCCTGGCCGATTGGGGCCTGATCCGCGCCCAGGGCGCTGACGCCGCCAGTTTCCTGCAGGGCCAGCTGACGCAGGATGTGGCGTCGCTGCCTGAGGACCACGCCCGGCTGGCCGGTTTTTGCTCGGCCAAGGGCCGGTTGATGGCCAGTTTTGTGGTCTGGCGCGCCGACCGCGAGACCTTCTTCCTGGCCTGCAGTGCCGACCTGCTGGCGCCCACGCTCAAGCGCCTATCGATGTTTGTGATGCGTGCCAAGTGCAAGCTCAGCGATGTCTCGGCCGAAATCCCGCTGCACGGCCTGGTGGGCGCGGAGGCGATGTTGGCGCTGGGCGCCGGTGCCGCCGGCCCGTGGACCGTTTCGGCAGTGGCGGACGGTCAGCTCATCCGCCTGCCCGATGCCGAAGGCTTGCCACGCGGCCTGCTGGCGGCGCCGGCGGCGTCCGCACTGCCCGGCGCCATTCTGGCGCTGCCGCCATTGGCGCCTGACGACTGGGCCTGGCTGGAGGTGCGCAGCGGTGTGGTGCGCATCGTTGCCGCCACGGTCGAACACTTCGTGCCGCAGATGGTCAACTTCGAGCTGGTGGGCGGCGTCAACTTTCAGAAGGGCTGTTATCCCGGGCAAGAGGTGGTGGCGCGCAGCCAGTACCGCGGCACGCTCAAGCGCCGGTTGATGGCGTTCGAGTGTGGGGCCGCACTGGCACCCGGCCAGGAGGTGTTCCACAGCGACGATCC
>JBBRZR010000192.1:0-8900 GCA_038236495.1 Burkholderiales bacterium | reverse complement strand
TGGTGGGCTCAGCACTGAGTCGCCGCCGATATTGGCCGTGTCGGCGCGAGCTGCGGTGCGAGCATTTGGGGCATTGCGCTGACCGCACTGTGCTCGCCACGTCCACAGCCAAACCGCCTTCGGTGGTGTCAAAGTGACTGATTCGCTTCCCAACGGCGCGCAATGAATCCGTCAAGCCAGGAATGACAACCATGGTGACCTCGCTTCGTGAATCTCAATGATCCACGATCTCGCCGTGCCGCTCGAGGCGTCACACAAAGTGCGTAAGACCCGACTTTGCTTCGGTCTACGCCAGGGTTTGACTGATCGAACCTTACGTCCACTCGGGCGATTTGCTGGGTGTTCAGGCGCTCGACATCCAGATAACCATCGGCTTTGATGTCAAGAATGGAGAAAGTCAAGTGCACCATTCGCGACGGCCTGCCATCTATCACTTGGACAACGACGCTGGCTTGGCGCACACGCTGTCCGGCAAAGTCGGGTGCACTAGCCAGGTTCTCCTGCCGAAGCATGCGCATGAAGTCGGTGCTGGCCAGCGCGTGCAGCGTGTTGTCACTGGACAGCAGGAATAGTTTATTAAGCTTTCCGTAAATCGTGACATCACCACAACCCCGCTAGAACCCAGCACGCTTCGATGATCGAAGGACGACGCTGGGCACTCCTGAGCTTGGCGCGCGCGGTGGTGTTGAGCGCATCAAGATTGGCCGGGCAGAAGTTGGCCAGCGCATGACGCTTGAGCCATGCCCACAGAAATTCCACCGGGTTGAGGTCGGGCGAGTACGGCGGCAAGAACGCCATCTGAATATCGCCGCCGGTCGAGTCCAGGTACTCGCGTACCAATTTGCTGCGATGGGCCTTCAGACCGTCCCAGATGATCAGGAGCTTGTGTTTGAAGTGCGAGCGCAGCGCCTTCAAAAACTCGACATGCTGTTCCTTCTTGATGCTGCCCTCGTGCAGCCGGAACATGAACTGCGTTCTGCTCAGCCCGGCAATGATCGAAATATGGGTCCAGTTGAAGTGGAACTGGATAGTCGGTGTCTTGCCTTTTGGCGCCCAGGTGCGTACCCGCGTGGGCCGCTCGCTCAAGCCAGACTCGTCTATGAAGAGGATCAGTCGGCCGTCTCGCCGGGCATTTTTTTGAGCCCAGGCCAAGTCTCCCGCTTCCAGGTCTGCACCGCCCCTTCGTCGCGTTCAATGGCGCGGCGGTCGGGCTTCTGCACCGAGAAACCCAACGCACCCAGGATGCGCCAGATCTGCGTCTGGCCGAACTTGACGCCATACAGCCGCCCGATGAGCACGCCCACTCGCTTGAGCGTCCAGAGCTCGGTGCCGAAGCCGTGGTCGGTGGGTTTATCCAACAACGCCCGCCCCAAGGCTTGCAACTGCTGCTCATCAAGACGGGCCGGACGGCCACGAGATGGCATTGCACGCAGGGCATCCATGCCGCCTTCATCGAGCAGCCTTTTCCATGTGTATGCCGTCTGGCGTGCCACCCCGACTGCATGCGCAGCCTCGGCCGGCGTCTTGCCCGCCAACAACATGCGCCCGGCACGCAAACGCCGCCGCACCGTCTCGTCAAATCGCTTTGTGACCATGCTTTGCACCCAATACTTGCCAAGTATCGATACAACGCATGACGGCGTCATTGGTTGTCATGAATTACGGAAATCCAAATAGTTCGCGAACGAGGCCAGTTCCGACTCGCCGGTGACCTCCTCGGACCCGCTCGGCGCTCCGAAGGTGCCACCCTGCGCATCGCTGCCGACCTTCCTTTCCCCTTGGGCAGTCCTTCGATAAGTTGTCGGCGTGAGCCGATTTCAGCTAGGCGCCGAAAGCTGATATCCGTAGCACCTGACGTCGGATGCAGCCCGACACCGGGCATCCACTTTGGCCAGAACTCCCTGCTCTCCGTCGATCACTTTGCCGCCTGCAGCATGACCTGGGTCAATTGCTCCGAGCATTTGCAGGTATCTGATGAACGCCAACGCCAACGCCAACGCCAACGCCAACGCCAAGGAGCTTGAACCATGCATCCATCGACCAGCTTGGTTAGCGCATTCATCGCACGCATGCTCAAAATTGGGCTGGCGGTCGTGCTGCCGGTGGTGGTGTTGCTGCCCGACAGTGCCCAGGCCATTCCAGCCTTCAACCGCCAGACTGGTCAAAACTGCGTCGCATGCCATGCCGGCGGTCAATTTCCCGAGCTGACGCCGTATGGTCGGCTGTTCAAACTCACCGGGTACACCATCGGCCAGCGTGCGATTCCGATCTCAGCGATGGCGGTGGTCAGTGCATCGAAAGTCGCCAACACCTCCAAAAGCGACGACCCGGCCGGCGATTTCCAGAAGGACGGCAAGGTCATCCTTGCCACCGTCAGCCTGCTGCTAGGCGGCAAGGTGACCGACAACATCGGCGCCTTCGCCCAGGTCACCTATGACCCCTACGCGGTGTCCAACGCCAACGGCAGCTTCAGCGGCCACAGCAACGCAGACAACATCGACATCCGCTTTGCTGACCGCTACATCAGCAGCCAGCGCGACCTGATCGTGGGTGTCAGCGCCAACAACAACCCTTCCGTCTCGGACCCTTGGAATACCGCAAGTGCCTGGATGCAGTACGTGCCGGTGCCCAGCCCGACCAGCAGCCGGTTCATCGACGGCAACTCGCCCTACCCGGGCTACGGGGCTGGCGGCAATATTGCCGGTCTCAGCGCCTACGCGTTCTTGAATACCCGCTTCTACTTCGAACTGGGCGGTTACGGCACGTCGCGGGGTCTGGCGTCGTTCATGAGCGCCGGCCTCGCTGACGCGGACAAGACCAAGCTGCGCGGCATCAACCCCTACTGGCGCCTGGCCTACAACCATGAATGGGGTGCGCACAGCCTGATGGTAGGTACCGCGGGCATGGATGCGCGTGTCTACGCCGATTCGCTCGACACCTCGGACCCCGCCAACACCCACCGCTACCGGGACTTGTCTGTCGACGCGCAGTATCAGTACCTGCTTGACCCGCATTCGGTGACGGCGCAGTTTGTCTACACCAGCAACCGGCACAGCTATCCGCCATCGCAGGCCGGGCAGCCGGTGGCATTTGTCGATAGCGCCGGCAACGCATTGCCCAACACCAATGCATCGGACACCAACCACCTGCTGCGCACCAAGTTGACCTATGTCTACCAGGCCAGGTACGGTGGGAGTTTCGGCGTGTTCAATCTCACGGGCAGCACCAACACCGCCAACCTGACGGCCGGGCTCGACCCAGGGCTGCCTCGCGCGATCACCACCGACCCGGCCGCCGCTGCACCGTCCACCCGCGCGGTCGACGGCAACCGTACTGGCAGCCCAGCCACCCGGGGCATGACCCTGGAGGCGTTCTGGACGCCGCTGCAGTACCTGCGCGTCGGCGCGCAGTACACGGCCTACAACCGCGTTGCCGGCGTCTCGAAGAACTACGACGGCTTCGGGCGCAACGCGAGCGACAACAACTCGCTGTTTATCTACACCTGGCTGGCCTACTGAAGCCACCGTCCGATCCAGATGACCGCCCGGAGAAGCCCATGAATTCCGCGACCCGCTTGCCTATCCTGGCTGTCGCCGCAGCCATCCTCCTCATTGGCTGCGCCAATCCGGAACGTTCACGTGATTTGGCCAACCCGGCGGTGACAGCCACAACGATGGCGCAGCAGGTCTGCTCGAACTGCCACGGCATGAACGGCAATGCCGTGTCGCCGAATTTCCCCAACCTCGCCGGCCAAGTCGAGCCCTACATCGTGGCCCAGCTCAACGGGTTCAAGAGCCACGGGCGGCGAGATCCGGCGGGCTTCGAATACATGTGGGGTCTTAGCCGCAGCCTGTCCGAAGACCAGATCAAGGGCCTGGCGGCCTACTACGCTGCGCAATCGCCGGCCGTGCAGGACCTGGAGGGCGACCGCGGCCGCATCGCTGCCGGCAAATCGATCTTCGAGGCCGGCGTCGCAGACCAGGGTGTGCCGGCCTGTATGGGCTGCCATGGTGACCACGGACAAGGCGCTGGAGCGTTTCCTCGCATCGCTGGCCAACATGCCGACTATTTGGTCAAGCAACTGGGGGTGTTCCAGCGCACTGACGACCGGCCCGAGGGCAGCATCATGAAAGTCGTTGCACACTCGCTGACCAGGCAGAACATCAACGATGTAGCGAACTACCTGCAGGCTTTGCCGGGGCTCTGACCTAAGGGCTTTTCAAATCAGATAATAGCCTGGAATGAGTCCCCCAGGCTGCTGCGCTACCTGGCGCCTTGAACACGGAATTGCGGATTCGGATCAGCGACTCAGCTTTTTCGCCACTGTAGGATTTGCGCGGCAGCGTTTCAATTGAGCATCGCCGAAAATTGCCGGGAACGGGCCGCTACTCAGGGCGGCGGGCCGGTCGGGCGAGTCTATGGATTGGTCCGATGGCGGGCGCTTTGCATAGCGCCTATCGACGTCATTCCTCGTGAGCTGCTCGGCAGCCAAAATGTCGAAACACCCACAGAATCAGGTTAACGCATAGCTGTCGGTCAAAACCTTCAGGAATTGGCCGAGCGCGGGTTTTCCTGAATGTCGGCTGCCTGGCCGTACAACTCGAACGACTGCAGTACGGCAGGCAGACCAGTGAAGCGGCTGACCGCCGCCGACCCAGACCTGCCCGTCGGATTTCTCCGAAGCAGCCCGATGCTCAGCCTCGACTTTTCGCGTTTCACATCTACGAAGCAGCCGTTCGTGACCTTCGGCAGCCGGCCATCAGCTGACGGTGACGACAGGCAACTACCTGGCAACTCACCCCGCGGCTGTGCTGCTTAACCCGACTTTGTCACCATTTCCCTGGTTTTGGGTTCTTGACCTCTGTAACCCCTTGTCAGCATTGAAGTTCGCCTCGGAAAGTGAAATGTAGTGCCATAATATTTTATAAGCTTGACACCTTGGCGTGTTTTTTCGTGCAACATCACCCGTATGTTCATTCGCCGCACTCAGACCCGCAATCGCGTCTCGGGCGAGCCCTACGTCACCTACCGCCTGGTGCACAGCACCCGAGTGGGCGGCGCTATCAAACAGACGACCTTGCTCAACCTGGGCAGCCACTTCGATCTGCCCCAGGTGCACTGGTCGGCGCTGGCCCAGCGTGTCGATGAATTGGTGCGCGGCCAGCGCTCGATGCTCGAGGCCGCCGTGCCCGAGGAGGTCCAAGCCTTCGCGCAGCGCTTTGCGGCCCAGATCATTGCGCGCAAACCTGCCACGCCGTGCATGGGCGCGGCGCCCGCAGCGGGTGCCGACCCAGCGCCTGACCTGGCTGCGGCGAACCCGCCGGCCATGCCTGCTGACCAACGCTTTGAGCTTGATCGCTATCAGGAAGTCGATCTCGACTCGCTCGAGTTGGTCGACCCACGTAGCGTGGGCGTTGAGCATGCAGCGCTGTCGGCGATGCGCCTGTGCGGCTTGGAGGACAAGCTCAGCGAGCTGGGCCTGAACCGCCCGCAGATTGCTGCGGCCCTGGGCAACATCGTCGCGCGCATGGCCCAGCCGTGCAGCGAGCTGGCCACGCACGCCTGGTTGAAGGACACATCGGCGTTGGGTGAGCTCATCGACTTTGATTTCCAGTCGATGGATCTGAACCGGCTGTACCGCGCCTCAGACGCGCTCTACAAGCACCGCGAGGCCTTGCAGGAGCACCTGTTCGGCCAGGCCAGCTCGATGTTCGGGCTGAGCCAGACCATCACCCTGTACGACCTGACCAACACCTACTTCGAGGGCGTGGCCGCCGGGGTGAGCAAGGCCAAGAGAGGGCACAGCAAAGAGTGCCGCAGCGACTGCCCGCTGGTGACCTTGGCCATGGCACTGGACGCCAGCGGCTTCGTGCGGCGCGTGCAGTTCTTCCCCGGCAACGCCAGCGAACCCGCCACGCTCAAGGGCATGCTCACGGGCCTGCACGCCGCACCGGGGGCCACGGTGGTGATGGATGCGGGCATCGCCGCACAGGCCAATCTGACCTGGCTGCGCGAGCAGGGCTACCACTATGTGGTCGTCTCCAAGCTGCGCAAACGCCAGTTCGATCCGGCGCTGGCCACTACCGTGCAATCGGCCGGCGACGTGACCATCCAACTGCAACGCGTGCAGGGCGCCCCGGGTGAGGTGCTGCTGTACTGCCACTCACCCGCCCGCGAGGAGAAGGACCGCGCCATCGACAACGCCAAGGCCGCTGGCCTGGAGGCCGCGCTGGCGAAGTTGCAGGCCAGCCTGAGCAAGCCAAAAGGCAAAGCAAGCACCCAGGACATAGCCACCTTCATGCAGCGCCTGGGACGCGCCAAGCAGCGCTACGCGCGCGCCGCGCAGCACTACGAGATCACCGTGACCACCGACCCCGAGGGCAAGCTCGTGACCGCCATCACCTGGTTCAAGACCATAAAATCAGGCAGTGCGGCTGCGCATCCGGGCGTGTACTGCCTGCGCACCACCTTGGTCGAGCAGGACAACGCCACCTTGTGGCGCACCTACATCATGCTCACCGAGCTGGAGTCGGTGTTCCGCGCCCTCAAGACCGACCTGGGTCTGCGCCCGGTGTTCCACCGCGTGGACCGGCGCGTCGAGGGGCACTTGTTCATCAGCGTGCTGGCCTACCACTTCGTGCACACGCTGCGCCTGCAACTCAAGGAGCACGGCACTAACGACAGCTGGAACACGCTGCGCCAGACGCTGTCCACCCAGCGCCGGGTGACGGTGACCCTGCAGCGCCGCGACGGCCGATGCGTGCACGTGCGCAAGGCCACGCGCCCAAATCCCCGGCATCAAACGCTGGGTACCCTCCTCAAGCTCGACCCCAACCCCGGCCGCACCCACCGCGTGTTGGTCTGAGCGACCCGCTCAGCCTGCCCGCCTGACTGACCCTCGGGTCAAAACACAGCGTAGTGCCATACGCGCGGCAATGTTGCGCTAAGTTGTTGATTCCATTGAGGGCTAGATGGGTAGATGACAAACTTGGGTTAAGGTAGGAGCGCCTGCCAACATCTTTCGCGCAAGCCGAACCCGCTGGTGGCGCCGATCGACTGACGATTGTGAAGAACGGGTTCTACCCCTCCGCGAAAGGTGCTTCCAGGCCCGCGGCTGGACACTTGAGCTGCGGTTTGCTTGTCGCGGCCTGTGGGTTCAATGCATGACCCCTACTTGCACCAGGCTGGCCTTGATCGCACAAGGCTGGCCACTTCATTCGAAATGGTCCTCAGTGGCGTGTTCGCGCCTTGGAGGCACAGCGCTTTGCCAGCGCAGCGTACGGCGAGGCCACCCAAGCCTCACGCCAAGGGCGAACACGCCACCAAGCATCAACTGCCAACTCTGCGGCTCGGGCACCGGTAGCGGCAACTGGCTCAGGAAGTCGAGGCCGTATCCTGTGGCGGAGCTCTCGGCTACTGCATACATCTGGACCGTGCCGAAGTTCAGCAGCGTGTACAGCTTGTTGTCGATGATCTGCGAGTTCCCGTTATACATCAGCGTCGATCCGCCGCTGGCATCGAGTTGGAAGTAGTTGATGCTGGCAAAGAACGGATCGGTGTTGCGCACGTCGCTGGCACTGAGCCACGTGAGATGGTCTCCCGAATGGGGTACGAACTCGGCCCCAAAGACGTAGTTGATCGCATACAAATAGACGCTTCCACTGACCACCAGGTGATCAAACTGCGTGGAATTGCCAACCTCGATCTCGAAAGTAGCCGGATAGACCGAACCGTCGATCCTGAGTGTGCCGATGCCGTTGCCCGGCGCGATCGTGTACGTGCCGCCGGTGTTGAAATTGGTCTGGTTGAACACATCGGCCTTGACCGTGCCGACGCCCGAAAGCCGTGTCCCGGGTTCCATTGAGACCCAGCGCGCCTCCAGTGTCCCGTCGACCACGAGCGTGGCCGGTATCGGCACACCTGCACTGGTGGCGCCAGGACGCACGATGATGATGCCGTCATTGCCTTGAATATGACCGCCGGCGTGGACGATCAGGCTACCGCCTTCGTTGATGAGGAAGCCGTTGTTGTCGATCGTGCCGTAGTTCTCCAACACACCGCGGTTCACGAACTGAACCTGAGCCGAAGAAGGATCGCTTTGTCCGACCGCGGGCACTTGTCCGCGATTGATGATCAGGCCGCGATTGATGAATGTTGCACCGGCCTGGTTCTCGATCGACCCGCCCAAACCAGCGACTTCGTCGCCATTGCGCAAGATGCCGTCCTGCCAGTTGACGAACGACCCGCGGTTGATCAGCCGCGCGGGCGCCGCAGCATCAACATTGCTGAACTCGCCGCGGTTGTTGAACCAGGCTCCGACCTCGTTGATGAAGTCGCCGCCGTTGAGCACCACGCCGTGGTTGAGCATTTCGCCGCCAGTGCCGTTGCTGATGAGGCCGCTGTTGACGAGCGACGCGCCAACTCGGTTGTAGAACGAACCACGGTTGATCAACGACGCGTTGGCGTCGACGGTGGCTGAGCCGGCCTGAAAGACCGCGCTGCCTGCAGCGACCTCGTAGCTTGTCGTGACTTCGAAGCTGTCGGGCAGCGTTAGGGCATCGGGGTTGACCAGTGACAGCATGGTCTGGCCGGTGGTCTGCGATGTCGCCAAACTGCCCTGCCAGCCCGTGCTGTTGGCCACCACCGTGACCGGTAGGGCGTCAGGGCTCGCGCAGTCCGTGCAGCCGCTGAACTTGAACAGCGCGATGGTCGGGTCGTCGGGGTCGGGCATCGCGCCGTCAAGGAAGCTGAGCTTCACCTGACCGCCTTGCAGCAACACGCGTCCGGTGACGACCAACTGGTCGGCCACGCCGCTGCCAACCTGCATCTCGAAAGTCGTGCCGTCGAAGCTGGCGTTGCCGTCGAGCGTCAAGGTGCCCGGGGAATCGCCCGGCGCAACG
>JBBRZR010000191.1:0-8913 GCA_038236495.1 Burkholderiales bacterium | reverse complement strand
GCCCGCTGCGAGCGCCGCAGCACGTCATCAAAATGCCCGCTGCGGTGGCTGACGATCAGCTTGGCCAGCAGGCTGTCGTAGTGCGGTGACGGCGACAAATCAGCCCGCGCATGGCTGTCCACCCGCACACCCGGGCCGCTGGGCAGCTCGCAGTGGGTGATCAGGCCACTGGCCGGGCGGGCCTGGCCTTGGGGGTCCAGCGTCTCGGCATTGATGCGCCACTGCACCGCAAAACCACGGGCGATGGGCGGGTTGGCCGGGTCCAGCCCGAGTGCTGCCAGCGTGGCGCCGCCGGCAATCGCGATCTGGCACTGCACCAAGTCAACGCCGGTGACTTCCTCGGTGACGGTGTGCTCGACCTGCAAGCGCGGGTTGGCCTCGATGAAGACAAAGGGCTGGTCCACTGATTGCTCGTCGACCAGAAACTCGAAGGTGCCCAGGCTCTGGTAGGCCGTGCAACGCGCCAGCGTCAGTGCAGCGGCCAGCAACTGCTCGCGCAACGCGGGCGACAGGCTGGGGCTGGGCGCGATCTCCACCAATTTCTGGAAGCGGCGCTGCAGCGTGCATTCACGCTCGCCCAGCGCCATGACCTGGCGGCCATCGCCGATCACCTGCACCTCCAGGTGGCGGGCGCGATGGATCAGTTTTTCGGCATAGACCTCGCCCAGACCAAACGCCGCCAGCGCTTCTGCCGCGCAACGGGCGTAAGCCTCGGGCAGGTTGGTCGGGTCCAGCACCGCGCGCATGCCGCGCCCGCCACCGCCTGCCACGGCCTTGAGCATCACGCCGCAGGCCGGGTCACGCTGGCGCTGCGCGGCAAAAAAGGCCTGGATCTGCGCCAGCGACGCCGCCGCGGTGCCTGGCAACAGCGGCACACCATGCTCGGCCGCGAGACGTCGGGCGCTGGCCTTGTCGCCAAACAGCGCAAGCTGGGCCGGCGTAGGGCCGATGAACACCAGACTCGCGTCGGCGCAGGCCTGGGCAAAGTCGGCGCGTTCGCTCAAGAAGCCGTAGCCGGGGTGCACCGCTTCGCAGCCGTGCTGGCGAGCCACGGCAATCAGCGTGTGGATGTCGAGGTAAGCGGCGGGGCCGGTCGCGTCCAGCGCCACGGCTTCGTCGGCCAAGGTGCTGTGCAGCGCACCAGCGTCGTCGCGGGCGTAGACGCTGACAGTCTGGACGCCCAGGTCTTGCGCGGCGCGGATGATGCGCACCGCGATCTCGCCCCGGTTGGCGATCAGGATTTTCTTGAACATCTCAGGTCTCGTCTTTCAACAGGCGGCGCAGCACCTTGCCGGCGCCGGTGGCGGGCAGTGCGTCAATGAAACGCACGGTCTTGGGCGCCTTGTAGATCGCCATGTTGTCGCACGACCAGGCGATCAGCCCGGCCTCGTCCAGCGCCTGGCCGGGTTTGACCACGATAAAGGCCCGCACCACCTCGCCGCGCTCGGTGTCCGGCACGCCGATCACCGCCGCCTGGGCCACCGCCGGGTGCTTGATCAAAATGGTTTCAACCTCTTCCGGGAACACGCTGTAGCCCGACACCTTGATCATCTCCTTGGTCCGGCCGATGAAGGTCAGGTAGCCCTCGCCGTCGATCCGGCCGATGTCGCCGGTGTAGACCCAGCCGTCATGCAGCGTCTTGGCGGTGGCCTCGGGCTTGTTCCAGTAGCCCAAAAAGCTGCCACGGCTCTTGAGCACGATCTCGCCAACCTCGCCGGCGGCCCGCTCGGCGCCAGATTCCGGGTCGAGGATGCGGATGCTCACGCCGCTGACCGGCCGGCCATGGGTGCCCCAGCGCACCGCATCACGGGGCATGGTGGTGTCGCAGGTATGGGTCTCCGACAGGCCGTAGGCCGCTTCGAAGCTCTGGCAGTTCGGGGCGTGGCCGCGCCACTGCTGCGCCAGACTCTCGGTGTAGGTGATGCCGAAGCTGGTGACCGGGTTGATGCGCAGGCTGGACAGATCGAACCCGGCCGCCGTCGGCAGCGCCATGCAGGCGACGTTCATCGGCGCGATGCTGTACCACCAGCTGACGCGGTGGCGGTCAATGCTTTGCAGCACCGCCAGCGGATCGAAGCGGTACAGCAGCACCGTCGTGGCCCCGCTGTACAAGGCGATGTCGATGCCCATCAGCATGCCGGCGATGTGGTAGAGCGGTGCGATGGCCAGCAGCACGTCATCTGCCGTCACGCCGTTGCCCTCGGCCGCCGCCTGGGTCTTGAACAGCGCGTTGTCATAGCTCAGCATGGCGCCCTTGGGCAGGCCGGTGGTGCCCGAGGTGTAGGTCATCAGCGCCACGTCGTGCAGGCCGATAGTCACCGGCGGGCAGGCGGCGCCGCTGTGGCAGGCCACTAAAAAATCCTCGCAGCCCGCTGGCAGCGGGCGGGTGGCGGCCGGCGCGTCGGCACGCATCTGCAACAGCTCGGCCGGCACGTCGATGCTGGGCACGGCCGGCAGCAGGTCGGCATAGTGCACCACAAACACATGGGCCAGCGCGGTGGTGGCGCGCACCGCGTCCACCACCGGCAGCAGCGGCGCGGCGGCCACGATCACCCGTGCCTGCAGGTCGTCGAGCTGGTAGTGCAGCTCGTGCGCCTTGTTCAGCGGGCCGCAGGGGCAGACGACGGCGCCCAGTTTCTGGATGCCCAGGTGCGCCATCACGTACTGCGGGCAGTTGCCCAAAAACAGCGCCACCGGATCGCCTGCTTTCACCCCCAGCGCCGCCAGCCGGGCGGCAAAGGCGTCGCTGGCAGCGTCCAGCTCGGCGTAGCTGATGGCCTGGCCGTACCAGAGGTAGGCCGGCTTGGTGGGCTGGCTGCGGGCAAAGTGCCGCAGGTGCTCGTGCAGTGGAACGGCGGGGATGGGCATATCGAATCTCCAGTGGGTGGGCAGGCGGCCGGGGTGGGGCTGACGGGCGGATAGCGCCGGCGCTTGAGCTTTTCAACCCGCCAGCCATTCACCGGGGTCTGGCATAAGTCCGCACGGCTTGCAACTGGGCCTGGGCATTTGCGCGCCAGGTCTTGAAGGCCCTGCCTGTGGCGACTGCTGCCAGCAGCAGCACGCAGCCCGCCGCCAGCAGAAGTGCCGCCCCATGTGTGCGCTGCGGCGACGGGGTTGGCACCGGCGGGGCAGCGGAATCAGGGGTGTGGGGCATGGCGGTGCGGCTCGGGGCAATATATTGATCGGGCCTGAGCGAATGTCCGTGTCACGCAGCCGTCAACGGCGCTCGCGGTGCAAGCCGCTCATACCGCCCATGCCGCCCAGGCCGCCCAGGCCGCCGAAATCGACCGCGCGCCCTCAGGCAATCGTGCGCAACTCGCCGTCGCCGTACAGATTGCTGGTGCAGCGGCCGCAAATCGTCGGATGCGCAGCGTCAACACCCACGTCGTCGCGGTAATGCCAGCAACGCTCGCACTTCTGAGCGGTGGCCGGCGTCACGCTGACCGCCAAGGTCTCGCCCGCCGCCAGCGTGGCGGCCGAGGTGATCAACACAAACTTCAGGTCCTCGCCCAGCGAGGCCAGCAGCGCATGGGTCTCGGGCGGCGCGGTGACCGCCACCGTCGCCTGCAGCGACGAGCCGACCCCGCCGGCCTTGCGCACGTCCTCGATCGCCTTGTTCACCGCCTCGCGCACCTCACGGACGGCAGCCCATTTGGCCAGCAGCGCGGCGTCCGGCGTGGCCAGCGGCCAGTAGGTCTGGGTGAAGATCGTGCCGTGGCCAGGCGCAAACAGGCCCCAGGCTTCTTCAGCGGTGAAGCTCAAGAACGGCGCCATCCAGCGCAGCATGGCCTGGGTGATGTGCCACAGCGCGGTTTGTGCGCTGCGCCGCTCCAGGCTCTTGGCCGCGGTGGTGTAGAGCCGGTCCTTCAGCACGTCGAGGTAGAACGCACCCAGGTCCTCCGAGCAATAGATGCCCAGCTTGCTGACCACAGGGTGGAACTCATACACCTCGTAGTGCGCCAGGATCTCGTCTTGCAGCGCGCTGGCGCGGGCCAGCGCAAAGCGGTCGATCTCCAGCATCTCGCCTTCGCCCACGCTGTCGGTGGCCACATCGAAGTCGCTGACATTGGCCAGCAAGAAGCGCAAGGTGTTGCGGATGCGGCGGTAGCCGTCCACCACCCGCGCCAGGATCTTGTCGTCGCCGGCGATGTCGCCCGAGTAATCACTGGACGCCACCCACAAGCGGATGATCTCGGCGCCCAGCTTCTGGCTCACCACCTGGGGCTCGATGCCGTTGCCCAGGCTCTTGCTCATCTTGCGGCCCTGGTTGTCCACAGTAAAACCGTGGGTCAGCAAACCACGGTACGGCGCACGGCCATAGATTGCATTGGCCAGCAGCAAGGACGAGTGGAACCAGCCGCGGTGCTGGTCGTGGCCCTCCAGGTACAAATCAGCCTCGGGGCCGGTGTCGTGGTGGCCCAGGCTGCCGTGGTTGTTGCTGTGGGTGCCGCGCAGCACATGCCAGAAGCTCGATCCCGAATCGAACCAGACTTCCAGGATGTCGCTGCTCTTGTTGTAGTGCGGTGCGTCGTCCGGGCCCAAGATCTCCTCGGTCGTGGCGCGGCTCCAGGCCTCGATGCCGCCCTGCTCGACGATGGTCGCAGCCTGGTCCAGGATGTCCATGGTGCGCGGGTGCAACTCGCCAGTCTCCTTGTGCAAGAAAAATGGCACCGGCACACCCCAGCTGCGCTGGCGGCTGATGCACCAGTCGGGCCGATTGGCGATCATGTCGCGCAAACGGGTACGGCCGTTCTCAGGATAGAAGCCGGTGTGCTCGATCGCGTCCAGCGCCATCTGGCGCAAGGTCTTGGGCGCCTTGTCGGTGGTGAACACACCCTCGCCCTCGTCCATGCGGATGAACCACTGGGCGGCGGCGCGGTAGATCACCGGCGTCTTGTGGCGCCAGCAATGCGGGTAGCTGTGGGTGATGGTCTCGGTGGCCAGCAAGGCGCCGGCGCTGCGCAGCGCCTCGATGATCACCGGCACCGCCTTCCAGATGTTCTGGCCGCCAAACAGCGGGAAGTCGGCGGCGTAGCTGCCGTAACCCTGCACTGGGTTCAGGATGTCGTCCAGCGCCAGCCCGTGCGCCCGGCAGCTGTTGAAGTCGTCCACCCCGTAGGCAGGTGACGAGTGCACCAGGCCGGTGCCGTCGTCAGCCGTGGCGTAGTCGGCCAGGTAGACGGGGCTGAGCCGGTCGTAACCGGCATCCACCGCATGCAGCGGGTGGCGGAAGTTGATGCCGGCGAGCTTTTCGCCCAGCGTGGTGGCGATCACCGTGCCGGCCAGGCCGTAGCGCAGCAAACAGGCATCGACCAGGGAGGCGGCCAGCACCAGCAGGCCGCGCTCGGTGTCCACCAACGCGTAGTTCAGCGTCGGGTTCAGGTTGAGCGCCTGGTTGGCCGGGAGGGTCCAGGCGGTGGTGGTCCAGATCACGGCCGAGGCCGGCTTGGCCAGCGCGGCCAGGCCAAACGCAGCCGCCAGCTTGTCGGGCTCAGCGCACGGGAAGGCCACATCCAGGGTCTGGCTTTTTTTGTCGGCGTACTCGATCTCGAACTCGGCCAGCGAGCTGGCGCAGTCGAAACACCAGTACACGGGTTTGAGGCCCCGGTAGACAAAGCCGCGCTCGATCACCCGCTTGAAGGCGCGCAACTCACCCGCCTCGTTGGCAAAGTCCATCGTGCGGTAGGGGTGCTCCCAGTCGCCCAGGATGCCCAGGCGCTGAAAGTCAACACTTTGCTGGGCGATCTGCTCGGTGGCAAAAGCGCGGCTCTTGGCCTGCATCTCGTCACGGCTGAGCTTGCGACCGTGTTTTTTCTCGATCGCGTTTTCGATCGGCAGGCCGTGGCAGTCCCAGCCCGGCACGTACTGCGCGTCGAAGCCGGCCAGTTGCCGGCATTTGACGACCATGTCCTTGAGCACCTTGTTGACCGCATGGCCCATGTGGATCTGGCCGTTGGCGTACGGCGGGCCGTCGTGCAGGATGAACTTGGGCGCATTGCAGCGGGCGTCGCGCAACTGCTGGTAGCGGCCCTCGTCGGCCCACTGCTTGACCCAGCCCGGCTCGCGCTTGGGCAGGTCGCCGCGCATCGGGAAGGGTGTATCGGGCAGGTTGAGGGTGGCGCGGTAGTCGGTTGCGGCGGGTGCAGCAGCGGGTGCGGCTGTGGCTGTGGCTTCGGTGTTTTGAGCAGGAGTGGCGTCGGTCATGGCAGCGTCACGCCGGGGCGACCGGCGCGCTCGTCAAGGCTTGGGGTGAGCGATTGGCGCGGCAGCCGCCGGGCGGTGCCGGCCGGCTGCCGCAAGCGGCAGCGTCAGAGCGGCGAGCGCTGAATTCGGTCGCGCGTGGTCTGGCGGCGCGTGGCGGCATGCACGCGGGCCGTGAGATCGAACAAGGCAACCATGCTCGAATTGTACGGCTGGGCACGGGCTGGGCTTGCCACGGGCGCGGGTTGCAGGCGTACCCGTGCGCCAGCAGCAATGGGCGTGGTGCCGGGGCGTGTGGTCTGCCGGGGTTGGCCCGGCAGGACCATTCGGTGACATCGAGCGCCTGGATCAGGTCGAGCACGGCGGCACCAGTGCCGCTACCGATGGGCTGCGCCAGTCAACTTGTCCACCAGCCGCAAGTGGCCAGCGGCTTCAATCCGGTTGCGACCGGCGGCCTTGGCGGCGTAACAGGCCTGGTCGGCAGAGGCCATCCAGTGGGCGGCTTGGGTGATTTCCTCGGTCAACGCGGCCACGCCGACGCTGGCACCGACGCCCAGGCTGTGACCGTGCCAGGACACCCGCAGGCCAGCCACGGCGACACGGATGTTCTCGGCCACACGCAGCGCCGCGTCCGCCGGGCAGCGCTCCAGCACCACCGCAAACTCATCCCCGCCCAGGCGCACCGCCAAGTCACCGCCCCGCACACAGGACTGGATGGCGGCGGCCACGGCCCGCAGCACCGCATCGCCCGCGGCATGGCCATGGCCGTCGTTGACCGGCTTGAAGCGGTCCAGGTCGAGCACCAGCAGTGCGGCCGGGCGGGCCTGCGGCAACGCGGCAAACACCTGCGCCAACCGCAAATCAAACGCCTGGCGGTTGGCCAGGCCGGTCAGCGTGTCGTGGTTGGCGGCCCATTCCAGCGACTGGCGAGCGGCCACCTCGTCGGCAATGTCGGTCAGGGTCCAGATCGTGCCGGCGCCTGCGTTGCCGGCCTCGACCGGCAGGCCCCGCAAACGGCCCGGAAACCGGCTGCCGTCGCTGCGCAGAAACTGCAGCTCACCGTCAAACGCCTGGCCGGCGGCAAACGCCCGGCCCACCAGCGGACCCAGCGCCAGGTAATCCTCGTTGGAGGCGTAGATGGTCTGCGCCGGCGCCCCCAGCAGTGCGGGCTCGTCGCGCTGCAGCAACCGGCAAAACTCACGGCTGACCAGCTCGAAGCGGCCAGCACGGGTGAAGGCAATGCCCACCGGCGCCGCCGCCATGACCGATTGCAGCCGCTGCATCACCTCGGCATTGGCCAGCTCGAGCTGCGCCCGCTCAGTGCCGACCTGGCGCAGCACTTGCGACAGCGCGCCGATCTCGCCGGTGGCGGTGGGCCAGCCCGCTTGCGGCGGCACGCTGCCGTCGAACAGGTGTTGGGCGCGCCGTTGCAATTGCGCCAGCGGCCGCAGTTGCCACCACAGCAGCAGCAGCAGGCCGGCGCCCATCGCGGTCAGCAAGCCTGCAGCGGTGCGCATGGCGTCAGCACGGCTGGCGGCCAACGGGGCCAGCACCGAGACGCGGGACCGCCAGCGCCAGACCAGCCAGTCGGCACCGGGCACCGTGGCCACAGCAACCAGCGCGTGCGGATCGTCCAGCGTCAGGCCGGCTGTGGTCGCGGGCCTGCCTTTTTGCCGCCACAGCAGCACGGCGGCCTGCAGCCGGGGTTCGGTCTCGACAGCGTCGCCGATGCCCGAGACCACCGGGTGCGCCAGGATGCGGCCCGAGCTGTCGGTGACCACCACCAGCTGGTCCTGCGACGCGCTGTCGTCGGCCTCGGTGAAGGCGCTGGCCAAGTCGCGCTGCCTGAGCCGCAGGTTGCCCGCCAGCAGGGCCACCGGCTGGCCTGCCACCAGCACCGGGTGGGCCAGCACGACGATGGGCTCGGCGCTGATACGGCTGGTGATGACCGAGGACACGACACTGCGCCGGGTCGCCATGGCCGCCTTGACATACGGCCGGTCGGCCAGGTCGGTGCCGGGCGTGTGGTAGCCCTGGGCATCCCACAACAGGATCATCCGGCCATCGGCGCTGGCGATGAACATGCCGTCGAAGGCGCCACGCGCCACCGGCTTGGACTCCAGAAAGCTGCGCAATGCGTCAGGCTGGCCCAGTTGCTGAAACGGCAACTGCGACGCCGTATCGGCCAGCACGCGCTGGGCCTCCTTGATGCGGATGCCCAGCAGGCGGGCGCTGCGCAGCGCCTCGTCGCGCTGGTCTGTCTGGCTGGCCAGCACGGTGTCGCGCTCCACCCGCGCCAGCAGCAGCGCCGTGCTCGAGATGATGCCCAGCGCCAGCGCCAGCACACCGCCCAGCGCCAGCCTGAACTTGATCGTGCCGGCAGCACGCGCCAGACCGGCTGTCCAGCGGGCGCCGGTCATGCGGCGGCGGCGGCCGGGCTGGCTGCCGCCAACGGGCCGCCCGGGGCGATGATCGGATGGCGGGCAGGGGTCATGGCGGCGTGAGACGGTGGGATTCGATCCCCCGATATCGGCCCAGCGCCGCCGCAGTTGAGCCGCTCAGGGGCCGGGACGGGCGGCCCACCAGGCGCGTGCGTCGGCAGTGTCCTGGGCTATGCCGGCCTGCAATTCGTCCAGCGACCCGTACTTGCGCTCATCGTGCAGCTTGTGCAGCAGCGTGACGCTGATGCACTGGCCATAAGCCGCCTCGGTG
>JBBRZR010000190.1:0-8973 GCA_038236495.1 Burkholderiales bacterium | reverse complement strand
AGTCCTGGGTATTTGACAAGTTTCATCGCAGAAACCTGCGGAGCCAGTGGGTAGAGCGCGAGGCCATAGACCATCTCAATCATTTTGGCGGATAGGTGGCCAACGGTGGCTTCCCGTACTTCAGCGGGAATGGTTAACACATTGACTTTGCAGAGTTCAACAAAGCAATGTCGAAAGCTGTGAAAAACGCGACTTTCGTCGGTGATTCCGAGGCTATCAAGGTATTTACCGAACCATGTGCTATAGCTCGTCGACAGGATTCCGTATGAGTCCTTTCGTAGCGCTGGAAAAAGTCGGCCTCCCTTGCACTGCTTGACGTACTTGATGAAACCCATCTCGACCAACATTGGATGAACAGGAACGTTTCGAATCGAGTTTTCGTTCTTCACCTCCTGCTCGCGCTCAGTGGACTCTGATATTCGAAAATAATATCCATGCTCCGGCTCGAATATGACATCCGATACATGGAGCTGAGCCAATTCCTCCAACCGGGCGCCCGAGAAGAGTGCCATGGGCGGTAGCCAGTAGCAGGCTGAGCCCAGACTTGGCCGAGGCTTGAACCCCGGTTGATAGACCGGCCCGGTGAATATGTTATTGAGCTCGCTTATCGAGAATGGCAGGCGCTTCTTTGACTGTTTGCCACTTTGTTTGTCGTATTTCGAAGCACTCACTTTGACGCCAATGAATGGATTCGACTCCAAGAGGTCGTCATCGACCGCGGTCTGAAATGCTGCCCGCAGAAATCCTAGCTGTTTTGAGATGCTCGCCGAACTCAGTTCGCCGCGGTTCTGTAGCGCGTTTCGGAATGCGACGGCATCGGGCTTCTTCACGAGCCTGGCTGTAGGTGCCAAGCACAGCTTTTCGAAATCTTCGAACACCTGCTCAAAAGCACGGGCCGTCTTTGGATTCTGCGCCTTTCGCCTCAGCCAGCAGTTGTAGATGTCATGGATGGTTAGTACGTCAGAGGCGACGAGCGGGATATCGACAGCGATGCCCCGTCGGCGCTTCAAGATGGCATCGTAGACCTCGAGTTCCGCCTGTTGGAAGCGGCGAGCTAATCTCTCGTACGCGGGAGACTGGCGGGCAACTTCGAGCTTCAGTTTCTTGAGGTAGGTGCGCAGCCTCGGGTGGACATGGTTGAGGTTTCCGGCGGCATAGGCCATGCGCATATCGGGAAGGAACGCTTCATAGATGTCGATGTCCTGCTCGACCGAAATCGGATGGAGGCCCTTGATTCGGTCCACCTCGTCATCGGTGAGCATTGCCGCTCGGAATCGCTCGCAGACTGAGTCGATTTCCCCGTCCGACAAGTGAAAGACTGAACCGTGAAAGTCCTCGTCAGCACGGGGCGACTTCTGCTTGAGTTCGTCGAGTTCTCGCTCCAGCGAGACGCGATGCTCACGCCCGCGTGCAATCGCAGTGGCCTGGTCGCCTGTTCGCAAGCTCAACGAGACAATGCTGCGCCCGTACGCCGACACAAGGTGCGTCGGGATGCGTGCCCGGAAGTAGTAGGTGTGACCCCGCAGGGTGATGTTCGACGCCATGTGCAGCATGCCGAAAGTCCTAAATGTGCATCAGGTTTGTGCACCACTAGGCCCCGGTAAGATGTTGATTTGCCTGGTTTCTCTTAGAAATCAAGCACTTGCGTGAACGTTGGTGGAGACGAGGAGGATCGAACTCCTGACCTCTGCATTGCGAACGCAGCGCTCTCCCAGCTGAGCTACGCCCCCACGAACAAAAAAGAATTCTAGCAGCACCGGTAGCGCCGCTATGGTTCAGGATGGGGCGGCAAAGGCCGTCCTGACAACCTCTTCATGGAGCACGCATGGTGCAGCACGATGCCGCCTGGTTCGAGGCGCAGTACAACAACCGGGCGCGGGTGATCGATGCGCCGGAGATTCTGGCGCGCTGGGCGCAAGCGTCCGAGCTGGCGCGTTCACGCATGACCTGTGCGCTCGATGTGCCGTACGGCAACGAGCCGGGCGAGTCGCTGGACGTGTTCCCGGCCCGCGCCTCGGGCGCGCCGGTGCTGATGTACCTCCATGGGGGTTACTGGCGGGCGCTGGACAAGTCCGACCACTCGTTTGTTGCCCCAGCGTTTGTGCAGGCCGGCGCGATGGTGGTGGTGCCCAATTACGCGCTGTGCCCGGCGGTCACGATCGAGTCGATCGCGCTGCAAACCGCGCGTGCGCTGGCCTGGGCCTGGCGCCACGCGGCGCAGTACGGCGGTGATCCCTCGCGCATCCACGTGATCGGCCATTCCGCGGGTGCTCACCTGGCGGCCATGCTGTTGTGTTGCCACTGGAAGACCGTGGCGCCCGACCTGCCCGGGCGGTTGCTGGCGGGTGCGATGGCGCTGTCGGGCGTGTTTGACCTCGAGCCGCTGCGCCATGCGCCGTTTTTGCAGGCCGATCTGGCGCTGGACGAGACATCGGTGCGGCGGCTCAGCCCGGCCGGGTTTCCGCGCCCGCGCGGGCCGCTGATGGCGCTGGTGGGCGCCGATGAGAGTGCCGAGTTCTTGCGCCAGAACCGGCTGATCCGCGACCGCTGGGGCGCCGGTGCCGTGCCGGTCTGCCAGGCCTTGCCGGGTCACAACCATTTCACCGTGCTGCATGACCTGGTCGATCCGGCCGGAACGGCGCACCGGCACGCGCTGCGTTTGCTGGGCCTGCCAGTTACCTGAGTCGCTGCAGTTAGGGTGCTATCAGGGTTTTCCATTGAATAGAAAAAATCTATTTTTCGGATTGACGGTTTGTATTGGCAGGTCTGGCCCGGCTTTGGTAGTGTTCGCTCGAGCCAGCCCCTGACCCGGGGAGGGACGCCCCCGTTATCCGAGAGGAGCACGACATGAGCTTGAAGGGTTCCAAAACCGAGCAGCACCTGAAGGACGCCTTTGCCGGTGAGTCCCAGGCCAACCGCCGCTACCTGTACTTTGCAAACAAGGCCGACATCGAGGGCCAGAACGACGTGGCCGCGCTATTCCGCTCGACTGCTGAGGGCGAGACCGGTCACGCCCACGGCCACCTCGAGTTTCTGGAGGAAACCGGCGATCCGGCGACCGGCCTGCCGATCGGCAGCAGCCGTCAGAACCTGGCCGCAGCCGTGGCCGGCGAGACGCACGAGTACACCGACATGTACCCTGGCATGGCCAAGACCGCGCGCGACGAAGGTTTCGACGAGATCGCCGACTGGTTCGAGACCCTGGCCAAGGCCGAGCGCTCGCACGCCAACCGCTACCAGAAGGCCCTGGACGCGCTGGTCGACTGAGCTGCCGCTACCGGCGCACAGCCTGCCGCACACGCGCACACAAGGGGTCTCCAGCGGCCCCTTGTTCGTTGCTGCAGGCGGTTTTCTGTTTGGACTCACCCGACATCAGACACCTGGCGCACGATCATGAGCACCCGCGAAGGCAACCTCGAAGCCCCCACCCGCCATCCGTTGGACTGGAAGAACCCGGCCTTCCACGACAAGGACGCCTGCTTCACCGAGCTGGAGCGGGTGTTCGACATCTGCCACGGCTGCCGCCGCTGCGTCAGCCTGTGCCAGGCCTTCCCGACGCTGTTCGACCTGGTCGATGCAACAGTCGATGGCGAGGTGCACGGTGTCAAGAAGGAGGCGTACTGGAGTGTGGTCGACCAGTGCTACCTCTGCGACCTGTGCTACGTCGTCAAGTGCCCGTATGTGCCGCCGCACCCCTGGCAGCTGGATTTTCCGCATCTGATGCTGCGTGCCAAGGCGATCAAGTTCACCGCCGGCCGGGTCGGCCCGGCCGAGCAGTTGCTGGCGGCCACCGATGTGCACGGCAGCTTTGCCGGCATCCCGGTGGTGGTGCAGGTGGTCAACGCGGTGAACAAGACCAAGCTGGCGCGCAGCATGATGGACAGCGCCCTGGGCGTGCACCCCGACGCCTGGATGCCCGATTTTGCCGAGAAGCGCTTTCGCTGGTCGGCGCCCAAGACCGGCAGCGCAACGCAGGTGGTGGACGGGGCGCGCGCCCCCGGCAAGGTGGCGATTTTTGCCACCTGCTATGTCAACTACAACGAGCCCGGCATCGGTCATGATTTGCTCAAGCTGCTGGAGCACAACCAGATCCCGTACGTCATCGTCGAGAAAGAGTCCTGCTGCGGCATGCCCAAGCTGGAACTCGGCGACCTCTTGGGTGTGGAGAAGCACAAGGACGCCAACATCCCGGTGCTGGTGCGCTATGCCCGCGACGGCTACGCCATCCTCAGCGCGGTGCCCAGCTGCACATTGATGTTCAAGCAGGAGCTGCCCTTGATGTTCCCGGACGAGGCCGATGTGCAGCTTGTCAAGGACGCGATGTTCGACCCCTTCGAGTACCTGATGGCGCGCCAGAAGGACGGCTTGCTCAAGACCGATTTCAAGCGCGATCTGGGCAAAGTCAGCTACCACATCCCCTGCCACGGCCGGGTGCAGAAGATCGGCCGCAAGACCGAGGAGATGTTCAAGCTGATCGGCCAGAGCGTGACCGTCACCCTCAACACGGTGGAGCGCTGCTCGGGCCATGCCGGCACCTATGGCGTGAAGACCGCCACGCACCCGATCGCGATGAAGATCGGCAAACCGGTGTTCAAGCTGATGGCCAAGGACAGCCCCGATCACATCGCCAGCGATTGCCCGATGGCCGGCCACCACATCGCCCAGGGCATGGGCCAGGCCGGCACGCCGGCCAAATCGCTGGACCACCCGCTGACGCTGGTGCGTTATGCCTACGGATTGGAGTGAGTGAAATGCCCCCCGACACGCCCCGAATCACCCCCGACAGCCTGATGTCGCTGGAGGCCTACACCAAGGCCCGCAAGACCTTGAAGCCGCAGATCATTGCCCACCGCAAGCGTCGCAGCGTGCACCTGGGTGAGCACATCAACCTGCAGTTCGAGGACGAAAAAACCATCCGCTACCAGATCCAGGAGATGCTGCGCATCGAGAAGATCTTCGAGGAGGACGGTATCCAGAGCGAGATCGAGGCCTACGCGCCACTGGTGCCCGACGGCCGCAACTGGAAGGCCACGGTGATGATCGAGTACCCCGATCCGCACGAGCGCAAGCGTGAGCTGGCGCGGCTGATCGGGGTCGAAGACCGGCTGTTTGTCGAGGTCGAGGGCCACGCCCGCGTCTATGCCATCGCCGACGAAGACCTGGACCGCGAAAACGCCGAGAAGACCTCTGCCGTGCACTTCGTGCGCTTCGAGTTCAGCAAGACCGCGTCCGAGGCGGTGCGGGCGGGCGCGGCGGTCAAGCTGGGCTGCGACCATGCGCACTACCCGTCGCACGTGCAGATCGTGCCCGAGACCCTGGCCAGCCTGGCGGGCGATCTGCGCTGAGCCGGCCGGTCAGCCCAGGAATGAGTCGAGCGCCGCCGCCAGCGCCGCCGGTTGGTCGTGGTGCAGCATGTGGCCGGCGTTGTCGAGTTGCACCTGGCGCACGTTGGGCACATGCGCCAAGCGCGCCTGAAACTCAGCCTGGCTGTAGCGGCCGCCCCAGTGCGCATCCACCCGGCTGTCGCGGGCCTGCACCCACAGCAGCGGCGCGGTGATGGCAGACCAGGTGGCGATGGCGTCTGCAGCCCGGTAGGGCACCGGGTTGATGCGCTTGTGGGCGGCGTCGGCCAGCAAGCGCCATTGGCCATCCGCGCCGGCCTCGGCCCAGTGTTCGGCCAGCCACAAGGCCTTGTCCTTGGGCAGGCGCGGGTTGTTCTTGCACAGGCGCTGGGCCACGCCGGCCAGGCTGGCGTAGGGTTTGAGCTGCTGGGGTGTCTTCAACTCGTCCAGCCAGGTGATCAGGCGTTTGGGCGCCTCGGCAGCGGGCAGGTCGGGCAGGCCAAAGCCCTCCAGATTGACCAGCCGCCGCACCCGGTGGGGCCGCACGCCGGCGTAGGTCATCACCACGTTGCCGCCCATGCTGTGGCCGACCAGGTCTACGGCTGAGTCGGGGGACAGGGCATCGATCAGGGCGTCCAGGTCGCCCACGTAGTCGGCGAACCAGTAGCTGTCGGTGGGCGGCGACTGGGTGCGGCCAAAACCGCGCCAGTCGGGCGCGACGATGCAGCGCGGACCGGTTGGCCCGTCGGCCAGTTGGTCCACCACAAACTGGAACGATGCGCCCACATCCATGTAGCCGTGCATCATCACCAGCAGCGCCTGGCCCGGCACCGGGTCGCCCCACTGGGTGATGTGGTAGCGCAGGCCGCGCACGGGCAGCATGTGGTGGTGGGCAGCGCGTCGGGGAGCATAGGGCAGGGTCATGGCGGCACTTTAGTGGCAGTGCCGGGCGGCGGCTGTCGCGCCGGCGCCGCGCGCAGGCGCAGTGCCGGCTGCCCGGTCCGGCCTGCGGCCGAGAGGCGCAGACGATCCGGCGAGAATCGGGCCATGATCGCCTACCAACTTCGCCCTGCCGAGCCCCGCGATGTGCCTGCCATCGTCGGCCTGATCACCGAGCTGGCCGAGTTCGAGCAGCTGGCGCACTTGCTGCGGCTCACGCCGGACGAGCTGGCACCGCACCTGTTCGGCGCGCGGCCGGTGGTGGAGTCGGTGGTGGCCGAATCCGGTGGCGTGGTGGTGGCCTTTGCGCTGTTCTTCACCAATTTTTCGACCTTCCTGGCGCGGCCCGGGCTTTACCTGGAAGACCTGTACGTGCAACCGGCGTTTCGGGGTGCCGGCATTGGCAAGGCCCTGCTGAGCCACCTGGGCGCGCTGGCGGTGGCGCGCCACTACGGCCGATTCGAGTGGAGCGTGCTGGACTGGAACGAAAACGCCATCCGCTTCTACGAAAAGATGGGCGCCACGGTGATGCCCGAGTGGCGCATCTGCCGGGTGGCTGGCAGCACGCTGCAGGGTTTTGCAGCACCGGCCGAATCGGATTGACCGCCGGATTGACCGCCGGATAGACCGCCGGATAGACCGCCGGATTGATCGCAGGTCGAGCGGCCTGTCCGGCTTTGGCTCAGCCCGTCGCCACCGCCAGCAACGCCTCGGCCGACACTTTCAGCCCGACGGCATGGTGGCCCAGCACCGAATGCACCGCGTAGTCGCGCTGTGCGGTGTCACGCCGCAGCGGTGCGGGCAGGCTGCTGCCATAGGGCGAGGTCAGCACGGCGACGATGGGCGTCATCACCGTCGCACCGCGCTTGACCACCAGGCCGGTCTCGCCCGACATCAGCCGCACGAAGCAGCCCGGCGGGTACACGCCAAACTCCTTGACCAAGGCGGCGGTCATCGGGTGACCGGGATCCTGCATGAACATCATGCGGCCGGCCTTGTCGGCGGTGATCGATTCGCGCCCGATGCGCGGGCTGAGCTTGGCGGTGTAGATGTCGGCGCGGCGCACCAGCGCGGCGATATCGCTGGGCTCGCGCAGGCCACGCGGGTAGCCCGTGCCATCGGCGTTTTCATGGTGCTGCTCGACGGCGGCCAGCCAGTCGCCATCGGTCACGCCCGAGATCTCCAGCATGCGGCGGCTGAACTCGGGGTGGGCCAGGATGGCCTCACGCTGCTCGGCCGTGGGCGGGCTGGTCTGCACCGCCAGCTGGCCCTGCAGCTCCAGCATCGAGATGTTCATCGTCAACGCGGCCTTGAACACCCGCTGCGCATCGGTCTCGGTCCAGCCCAGGCGTTGGGCCACCAGGCAGCCGGTGATGGCGGCGTGCATCGCGTGGTTCACGCCGTACTGCACGTTGGCGCTGCCACTTTGGCGCAGCACCTGAAAGATCGCCAGATCCTTGTCACGCGCCACCAGCGCCAGCACTGGCGGCGTGGCGTCGTCCAGCGCAGCGACAAAGCCTTCCTGGGCCGAATTGCGCAAGGTCTGCGCCAGTTCGTCCATGCAGCGTGACCACAGCCCGGGCAGTTCGTCCGGGCTGGCCAGCGCGATGGTCTGTGCGGTGCTGCGCAACTCGGCCAGATCGACCAGGGCACCCCGGTTGAACAAGGCATCGCGCTGGTCTGCCGTCTTCAACCACTGGCCGCGCGCCAGCAACAAGGTGCCGTCGTTGTCGCGGATGTTGAAGGGCAGGGGTGCGCCAATCTCGACGCGGTGCTGGACGACAGTGAGTGGGGTGAACTGCATGAAAGCTCCGTGGGTCTGGCCTGCCCTGTTGACAGCTTCTGCTGAGCCGCCTGCTTGCATATCGGGCCGTCTGGCCTGGACTTGAGGGGAGATCTCGATGCCCGGGGTGGGTTTCGACGGGTCTGCGGCGGCCTTGGCAGGCTCTAAGCTGTGGGTCATGCCGCGCCAACGACCTGTCTCGCCTGCCCAACCCCCGCCGCGGGCCGACGAGGGTCCGCACGACAACCACCACGCCCTGCACCAAGGTTTTGCGTGGCAGGTGCCCGAGCACTTCAACATTGCCGAGGTCTGCTGCGCCCGGTGGTCGCGCCAGACGCCGCGGGCAGTGGCGATACGGGCCGTGTTGGACGGCGGACAGCAGGTCACGCTCAGCTACCGGGCCTTGCAGCGCCAGGCCAACCGGCTGTCGCAGTCGCTGCGCCGCCTGGGCGTGCAGCGCGGCGACCGGGTGGCGATCGTGATGCCGCAGCGCTTCGAGACCGCCATCGCCCACATGGCCGTCTACCAGCTTGGCGCGGTGGCGATGCCGCTGGCCATGCTGTTCGGGCCTGACGCGCTGGCCTACCGCCTGCAGGACAGTGGTGCGACGCTGGCCATTGCCGACGACAGCGCCATCGCCAACCTGCTGGTGGCGCGCACCGACTGCCCGGCTTTGCGCACGGTCATCGCGGTGGGCGATGCCGCAGGCCAGGGCGACCTCGACTGGGACGACACTCTGGCCGCCGAGACGGGCGTTTTTGCGCCCGTCACGACCGGGGCTGACGATCCCGCCGTGCTGATCTACACCAGCGGCACCACCGGGCCGGCCAAGGGCGCGTTGATACCGCACCGGGCCTTGATCGGCAACCTCAGCGGCTTTGTCTGCAGCCAGAACGGCTTCCCCGACCT
>JBBRZR010000189.1:0-8979 GCA_038236495.1 Burkholderiales bacterium | reverse complement strand
TGGTTTGGCCTGAACGCCATCAAGAAGGGCGCCTCGCGGCCCAAGGACCTGCCGGCCACCAAGGTCAAGACCCTGGGCATCCTGGGCGCCGGCATGATGGGCGCGGGCATTGCCTACGTCTCGGCCAAGGTCGGCATCACCGTCGTGCTGCTCGACACCCACCAGGACGCGGCCGACAAGGGCAAGGCCTACAGCCAGGGCCTGCTGGACGCGGCGATCAAAAAAGGCCGCGGCACGGCGGAGCAGCGCGACACGCTGCTGGCCCGCATCACCCCGACCACCGACTACGCCGCGCTGGCGGGCTGTGACCTGGTGATCGAGGCGGTGTTCGAAGACCGTGCGGTCAAGGCCGGCGTGACCCGGCAGGCCGAGGCGGTGATGGGTGCCGGCGCGGTATTGGCGTCCAACACCAGCACGCTGCCGATCACCGGCTTGGCTTTGGCCTCCCTGCGGCCGGCCAACTTCATCGGCCTGCACTTTTTCAGCCCGGTCGACAAGATGCCGCTGGTCGAGATCATCGTCGGCAAGGCGACGTCGGACGAGACGCTGGCGCGCGGCTTCGACTTTGTGATGCAGATCGGCAAGACACCGATCGTCGTCAACGACAGCCGGGGCTTCTACACCAGCCGGGTGTTTGGCACCTACGTGATGGAGGGCGTGGCGATGTTGGCCGAGGGCGTGCACCCGCGCAGCATCGAGGTGGCCGGCCTGCAAGCCGGCATGCCGATGCCGCCGCTGGCGCTGCAGGACGAGGTCTCGCTCAGCCTGGGCCTGCATGTGGCCGACCAGACCCGGAAAGACCTGGCTGCAGCGGGCACGCCCTACAGCGAACACCCCGGCATGGCCGTGGTGCGCCAGCTGTGCGAGATCGGTCGGGTCGGCAAAAAGGCCGGCCAAGGCTTTTACGACTGGCCGGCGGCTGGCGAGAAAGGCGAAAAGCGCCTGTGGACGGGCCTGGCCGAGCTGTACCCGGTGGCCGCACAGCAGCCCGCGCAAGCCGAGCTGATGGACCGGCTGATGTTTGCCCAGGCCAACGAGGCGGCGCGCTGTTATGGCGAGGGCGTCTTGCGCTCGGTGGCTGATGCCAACATCGGCTCGGTCTTCGGCTGGGGTTTTGCGCCGTTCCAGGGGGGTGCGCTGCAGTTCATCAACGCGATGGGCGCCCGGCGTTTTGTGGACCGGTCACGCGCACTGGCAGCCCGCTACGGTGCACGTTTCGAGCCGGCGGCCGGGGTGGTGGCGATGGCCGAGCGTGGTGGCCGCTTCGAGGACTGACCCGGCCGACAAGCGCGGGCTGCGGGTAGAGTCGGTCTTTATCCCCGTCCCGCCCCCGCACCTACCACCAGGAGCCGCCCCATGGCCGCCTCAACCCCGCCCAACACCAGGATCGACGTCAAGGCCATCGCCAGCGCCAGCGGCGTAGGCGTTGAGGCTTACGACACCTACGACACCGACGAAGAAACCCTGGCGGCGGCCCACCGCTTTGCCGCCGGGCTGCTGAACCGGGTGGCGGTGATCTGCGAGTCGCAACCCGGCCTCAAGGTGATGGACGCTGCCGCACTGCGGCGCCTGGCCAAGGGCTTGTTGCCGGGCTGAATGGCGTCCCGCTCGCCCTCGACCGTGAACAGCGCGGTGCGGCGGATCGCGCCGCAATCGACCCCGCGGCCCTTGAACATCGGCGCAGCCTTGGCCAGGGCATTGCGCTGCAACAAGGCGCGCTTGGGGCGGTGCGCGGGGTGCGCTGGGGGGCAGCGGCGTTAGGCCGCGCGGGCGGTACTGCCCAGCGTGGGCCATGACATCGGTCAAGCGTTGAGACATGCCGGCCCGTTACGATGCGGTTCTTGACATGCCCAGCCCAGCTGCCACTGCTCCCCGTGGCCGACCCAAAACCGATGCCCCGTGATGCCAGCCGTCCCGCCATGCGTCCACCGCTTGCCGGCGCCGGGACGCTGGGTGCCCGCTCGCTGGCCTGCAAGCGCGGCCGACGCTTGCTGTTTCGCGGCCTGGACCTGCAGCTGGCGCCCGGCAGCATCACCTGGCTGCGCGGCCGCAACGGCAGTGGCAAGACCAGCCTGTTGCGCATCCTGGCGGGTCTGTCGGCGCCGTCCGAGGGCGATATCACCTGGAATGGCGCGCCGGTGGCGCAAGCCGATGCCGCTGCCCGACAGGCCATCGTCTACATCGGCCATGCCAACGCGCTCAAGGACGACCTGACGCTGGCCGAGGCTGTGGCCTTTCTGGCCCGACTGCAGGCGGTAGGCGACGCCACGCAGCGGGCGCAGGTGGCACTGGACCGGCTGGGCCTGGCATCGAGGCGCGACGCGCCGGTGCGCACGCTGTCGCAAGGCCAGCGCCGGCGCGGCGCGCTGGCACGGCTGGCGCTGGACGAGTTGCCCCGCACCTGGATACTCGACGAGCCCTATGACGCGCTGGACCGCGACAGCGTCGCGCTGCTGTCGCGCCTGGTCGAGGCCCATGCCGCACGCGGCGGCGCGGTGCTGATGACCAGCCACCAGACCGTGGACCTGGCCGGCGCGGCCGAGTTCGACCTTGAACCCTACCGCCCGGCATGACCGGCCTGCTGCTGGCCGTGGTGCGCCGCGACCTGCTGCTGGCGCGCCGGCGGCGCATCGAGGCGCTGCTGCCGCTGGGGTTTTTCATCGTCGCGGCCGGCCTGTTCCCGATCGGCGTCGGCCCCGAGCCGCAAACCCTGCGCCAGATCGCGCCCGGCGTGGTCTGGGTCTGTGCGCTGCTGGCGGCGATGTTGTCGGTCACCCAGATGTTTGCCAGCGACCACCAGGACGGCTCGCTGGAGCAGATGCTGCTGACGCCGCAGCCCTTGGTGGCGATCGTCGGCGGCAAGGTGCTGGCGCACTGGCTCAGCTCAGGCCTGCCGCTGGTGCTGGCCGCGCCGCTGATCGGCCTGCTGTTCGGCATGCAGGCGCCGGCCATCGGCACGTTGACCCTCACGCTGCTGCTGGGCACGCCCATCCTCAGCCTGCTGGGCGCCGTGGGCGCGGCGCTGACACTGGGCCTGCGCAGCGGCGCGGCGCTGGTGTTCCTGCTGGTGCTGCCGCTGACGGTGCCGACATTGATCTTTGGCACCGGCGCGGTGGTGGCGGTGGATGCCGGCATGTCGGCGCAGGCCCATTTGTCGTTGCTGGGCGCGCTGCTGATCGTCACGCTGCTGGGCGCACCGCTGGCCACTGCCGCGGCACTGCGCATCTCGCTGGACTGAGCGCCTGGATTGAACTTTTGCCCCCGACCTTGACCTGATAGCCACCATGACGCTGCGCCTGACCACTTTTGCCGCACCCTCGCGTTTTTACGCGCTGGCCGGCGCGCTGGTGCCGTGGTGCTGGGTGGCCACGCTGCTGTTGGGCGCAGCGGGCTTGTACACCGGTTTTGCCATTGCGCCCACCGATTTCCAGCAGGGTGATGCCTACCGCATCATCTTCATCCATGTGCCCGCGGCCTGGATGTCGATGCTGATCTACCTGGTGATGGCGTTCTGGGCGGCGCTGGGCTGGATGATGAACACCCGCTTGGCGTCGATGTACGCCCGGGCGCTGGCGCCCACCGGCGCCCTGTTCACCTTCATCGCGCTGTGGACCGGTGCGCTGTGGGGCAAACCGACCTGGGGCACCTGGTGGGTCTGGGACGCCCGGCTCACGTCTGAATTCATCCTGCTGCTGATGTACGGCGGCTACATCGCGCTGACCGAGGCCATCGACGACCCCAAGCGTGCCGCCAATGCCGGCGCGCTGCTGGCGCTGGTGGGTGCGGTCAACGTGCCGATCATCTATTTCTCGGTGCGCTGGTGGAACACGCTGCACCAGGGCTCATCGATCAGCATGACCTCGGCACCCAAGATGGTGGCGACCATGCTCACCGCGATGCTGCTGATGACACTCTGCTTCTGGGCCTACAGTTTTGCGGTGGTGTTCACCCGGGCCCGGGCGATCGTGCTGGAGCAGGAATCCGACACCGAATGGGTGAGGGCATTGACCCACGCCGAGAATGGCGAGGGCGGGCGCTGAAAACCCGCACCAATGGCAAGGGCGCGCGAGCGCCAAAGTGGCAAGGGCGCGCGAGCGCCAAAGTGGCAAGGGGCGCGCGAGCGCCTAAAGGCAAATCATGAACTGGCAATCGATGGATGAGTTTTTCCGCATGGGCGGCTACGGGCTGTATGTCTGGGGCTCGTATGGCGTGACCTTGGCGGTGATGCTGGCCGAGGTGCTGGCGGTGCGGCACCGGCGCCGGCTGGCGTTTGACCTTGCCCGCGCCGAGTCCGCCGCTGGCCTGCACACCGGAGCAGGACGATGAAACCCCGCCACAAACGCGCCGCGATCGTGCTCGGTGTGCTGTCGGCCGTGGGTGTGGCCGTGGCGCTGGTGCTCAACGCCTTCAACAGCAACCTGGTGTTTTTCTACACCCCCGCCCAGATCGTGGCCAAGGAGGCGCCGCAAGGCCGCACCTTCCGCGTCGGCGGCCTGGTGCAGGCCGGCAGCGTGGTGCGTGAGGGGGTAACGGTGCGTTTTGTCGTCACCGACACCCTGCAGAACGTGCCGGTGCGCTACGAGGGGGTGCTGCCCGACCTGTTCAAGGAGGGCAAGGGCGTGGTGGCGCAGGGCCAACTCGGCGGCGACGGCGTGTTTGCCGCCCGTGAGGTGCTGGCCAAGCACGACGAGAACTACATGCCGCCCGAGGCGGCAGATGCACTGCAAAAGGCCGACAAGATGCGCGCCAAGATGGCCGGCACGCTCGACACCCACACCGCCAGCCCGTCGGGCGCGCCAACCCTTACCCCTGGAGCCGTCAAATGATCCCCGAACTCGGCAACCTGCTGCTGCTGCTGGCACTGGCGGTGGCGCTGGTGCAAGGTGTGTTCCCCCTGGTGGGTGCCCACCGCGGCCGCGCCGACTGGATGGCGCTGGCGCGGCCGACGGCTTACCTGCAGTTTTTGCTGGTGGCGCTGTCGTTCGTGCTGCTCACGGTCTCGTTCGTACGGCACGATTTTTCGGTGCTCTATGTCGCGTCCAACTCCAACTCTGCGCTGCCGCTGCCCTACCGCATCGCCGCGGTCTGGGGCGGGCACGAGGGCTCGCTGCTGCTGTGGGTGCTGATGCTGTGTGTCTGGACGGTGGCGGTGGCGCGGTTTTCGCGCAGCCTGCCCACGGTGTTTGTCTCGCGCATCCTGGCGGTGCTGGGCCTGGTGTCGGCGGGCTTCCTGCTGTTCATGCTGATCACCTCCAACCCCTTCGACCGGCTGATCCCGGCCGCCGCTGACGGCCGTGACCTGAACCCGCTGCTGCAAGACCCCGGCATGGTGATCCACCCGCCGATGCTCTACATGGGCTATGTCGGTTTCTCGGTGGCCTATGCGTTTGCCATCGCCGCGCTGCTGGGCGGCAACCTGGACGCCACCTGGGCGCGCTGGACCCGGCCCTGGACGTCGGCCGCCTGGATATTCCTCACCTTCGGCATCGGCCTTGGCAGCTGGTGGGCCTACAACGAGCTGGGCTGGGGCGGCTGGTGGTTCTGGGACCCGGTCGAGAACGCGTCCTTCATGCCCTGGCTGGTCGGCACGGCGCTGATCCACTCGCTGGCCGTGACCGAAAAGCGCGGCGGCTTCAAGGTCTGGACCGTGCTGCTGGCGATCATGGCGTTTTCGCTGTCGCTGCTGGGCACCTTCCTGGTCCGCTCGGGCGTGCTGTCGTCGGTGCATGCGTTTGCCACCGACCCGCGGCGCGGCCTGTTCATCCTGGCCTTCCTGGTGATCGTGATCGGGGCGTCGCTGCTGCTCTACGCCTGGCGTGCGCCCAGCGTCGGCCTGGGCCAGCGCTTCGGCCTGGTGTCCAAGGAGTCGATGCTGCTGGTCAACAACATGCTGCTGGTGGTGGCCTGCGGCGGGGTGCTGCTGGGCACCTTGTACCCGCTGTTCCTGGACGCGGTGGGCGGCGGCAAGATCTCGGTTGGCCCGCCGTACTTCGACACCGTGTTCACGCTGATGATGGCGCCCTTGCTGCTGCTGATGGGCGTGGGGCCGCTGATGCGCTGGAAGAATGACGAGCTATCCGTCCTGGCCAAGCGCCTGCGCTGGGCCTTTGTCGGCGCGATCGTTGCCGCGCTGGCCAGCGGTTGGGCGATGGGCAAGATCTCGCCGGCCACCACCGGCGGGCTGTTCCTGGCCTATTGGATCGTTGCGGCGATCTTGGTGGACCTGGTCGAGCGCCTCCGCCCCCGTACCGGCATGGGCGGCAGCGTGCTGGGCCGTGCCCGGCTGCTGCCACGCGCCATGATCGGCATGATGGTGGCGCACGCCGGCGTGGCGGTGTTTGCCTTCGGTGTGGCGATGGTCAAGACCTACGAGACCGAGCGCGACGTCAAGATGGGCCCGGACGCCAGCACCGATATCGCGGGCTTCCACTTTCGCATGCTGTCGGTCAAGGATGTACAAGGTCCCAACTACAACGCGGTACAAGGCTTGATCGAGGTCAGCCGGGCCGGCACGGTGATCGCCATGCTGGCGCCCGAAAAACGCATTTACCGGGTGCAAAGCAACCCGATGACCGAGGCCGCGGTCGACAGCAACCTGCTGCGTGATCTCTACATCTCGATGGGCGAGCAACTGCCCACCGGCGAATGGATCGTGCGGGTGCAGCACAAGCCCTTCATCGCCTGGGTCTGGGGCGGCTGCCTGGTGATGATGCTGGGCGGCGGGCTGGCCGCCAGTGATCGCCGCTACCGGGCGCGCCAGACCCGCAGCGCTACCTTGCCGGCCGCAAGCCTCACGGGGGCAGCCCGGTGAAGCGATTCCTGCTGCCGCTGGGCCTGTTTTTGGTGCTGGCGGCATTTTTGGCGGTCGGGTTGCGGCTGGACCCGCGCGAGGTGCCGTCACCGCTGGTCGGCAAGCCGGCGCCGGCTTTCCAGGCCGCGGCGCTGGCGCGGCCCGAGGCCGTGATCAAGCGCGACGACATGCTGGGCAAGGTCTGGCTGCTCAACGTCTGGGCGTCCTGGTGCGGCGCCTGCCGCGACGAGCACCCGGTGCTGGTGGCGTTTTCGCGCCGCAGCAAGGTGCCGATCTACGGCCTGAACTACAAGGACAAGCGCGAAGACGGTCTGGGCTGGTTGCAGCAGTTCGGCAACCCCTACACCGACTCGATGTTCGACCCCGACGGCCGCATCGGCATCGATTACGGCGTCTACGGCGTGCCCGAGACCTTCGTGATCGACCGCGCGGGGATCATCCGCTACAAGCAGATCGGTCCGATCACGCCCGAGGTGCTGCGCGACAAGCTCGAACCCCTGCTGAAAAAACTCGAGGCCTGAGACCGTGCTGCTGTTGAAACGACTGTGGGCCCTGCTGGCCACCCTGCTGCTGCCGGCGCTGTGCACCACGCTGCTAATGACAGGCGCGCCCGCCAGCGCCAAGGACGCCCCGTCGGCCGCGCTCAACCCCGAGATCGAGGCCCGCATGATGGTGTTGGCCGCTGAACTGCGCTGCCTGGTCTGCCAGAACCAGACCATCGCCGACTCGCATTCCGGCCTGGCCGAAGACCTGCGCCAGCAGATCCGCGAGATGCTGGCCAAGGGCATGACCGAGGACCAGATCAACCACTACATGACCGACCGCTATGGCGATTTTGTGCTGTATCGGCCGCCGTTCAAGGCCAGCACCTGGGTGTTGTGGGTCGGACCGGGCGTGCTGATGGTCGGCGCGCTGACGGCGCTGGTGGTGGTCTTGCGTCGGCGCCAGCGCCTGGGCGCCGATGCCTTTGACCCCGATACCCCTGAAGAAGAATCGCCCCGATGACGCGTCTCGATGACCTCAAACGCCAACTTGCCGAACTGGACGGCCTGATACGGGACGGTGTGCTGACCGGCGAGGCGGCGCGCACCGCCAGAGATCGCCTGGAGGCCCAGATCCTGGCCGCGGTGCTGACGCCGGCATCGGCCGGGGCCGATCCGTTGCCCGCACGGCCGGCGGTAGCGCCCGGGGCCGGTGCAACGGCCCTTGCTGTGGCGGTGATCCCGCCAGACGCCAGACCGTCGGGCCGCCTGCTGGCAGGGCTGGGGTTGTTTGCACTGGTGTTCGCCGCCGCAGGCTATGCCTGGCTGGGCAATCCGGCCGCATTGGCGGTTGCGCCAGGCGTGCAGGCCACCGCCAAGGCGGTGGAGGCCGGCGGCGACATCAGCCGGGCCCAGTTCGAAGCCATGGCCGACCGCCTCGCCGAGCGTCTCAAGGCCAAGCCCGATGACCCCGAGGGCTGGTCGATGCTGGGCCGGTCGTACAGCGTGCTGGAGATGTTTCCGCAGGCCGTCACCGCCTTCCAGCGGGTGATAGCCCTGCGGCCGCAGGATGCCCAGGGCTATGTCGACTATGCCGACGCGCTGGGCATGACCCAGGGGCGCAAGCTCGCCGGCGAGCCTGAAAAACTGATCGCCCGCGCGCTGCAACTCGACCCCGACAACGTCAAGGCCTTGTCACTGTCCGGCACATTGGCGCTGGACCGCGGTGATGCGGCCGGCGCGGCCCAGCTCTGGGCCCACGCGCTGCGCAAGTCCGAGCCCGGCAGCGAGATGGCACAGCGGCTGCAAGGCGCCATCGACGACGCGCGCCAGCGTGCGGGCCTGCCAGCGGCATCGGCCCCTGCGCTGGCGCAGGCGCCGGCGTCAGCCTCGGCCGTTGCGGCCGCGCCCCCCGCCGGCGGTGGGTCGGTGCAGGTCCGCATCTCGTTGGCGCCGGCGCTGGCTGCCAAGGCAGGCCCCGAGGACACGGTCTTCATCTTTGCGCGGGCGCTGCAGGGCTCCAAGGCGCCGCTCGCCATCCAGCGACGGCAGGTCAAGGACTTGCCGCTGGAGCTGACGCTGGACGACTCGATGGCGATGAGCCCGGCCCTGCGGTTGTCGACCGTGAGCCAGGTGATCGTTGGCGCCCGCGTCAGCAAGAGCGGCAATGCCATGCCTCAACCCGGT
>JBBRZR010000188.1:0-8991 GCA_038236495.1 Burkholderiales bacterium | reverse complement strand
TCGGCAATGATGATGCCTCGCGTCAAGGCGTACGCGGCGGCTTCTCGGTACAGTTGCAATGAAATCGCGCTGACCTGATCGGCCAGATCGGCGCCGATGATCTCGGCCATGCGGGTAAAACTGATGTTTTCGTCGTGCTCGCCCATGTCGGCTTTGGTTGCGGGCGTAAAGATGGGTTCGGGCAGGCGGCTGGCGTTGAGCAGCCCCGGCGGCAGTTTGACGCCACACACCTGGCCGTTGTGCTGGTATTCCTTCCAGCCCGAACCCGCCAGGTAGCCGCGCACCACGGCCTCGACCGGCAGAGGTTTGAGCCGTTTGACCAGCATCGACCGGCCGCTGACCTGTGCCACCTCATCGGGGGCCACCACGGTTTCTGGTGCTTCGCCTGTCAGGTGGTTGGGCACGATATGCGCCAGTTTGTCAAACCAGAACAGCGCCATCTGCGTCAGCAACGCGCCCTTGCCGGGAATCGGCTCGCCCATCACCACGTCGAAGGCCGAAATCCGGTCCGAGGCCACCATCAGGATGCGGTCTTCGCCGACGGCGTAGTTGTCTCGTACCTTGCCACGGGCCAGCAAGGGCAGTGAGTGCAGGTCGGATTGCAGAAGGGTGTTGGTGCTCATGGGCGGCCTGCTTGGGCTGAAATTGGATCGCGGTATTGTGCCTTTTGGGCTGTGCGGCACCGCTGTTTGGCGTGGCCGTTGCGGCTCTCCGCCTTGTATCAGGACTGTTACGCCTGATCACTCAAAAAGCCCCTCAAGTCAGCCCCATTTCCGGCCGAAATCCAGTGCAGGCCTGCCGTCGCGGGCATTACCGGCAACAAGGGTGGTGAAGACCATGGGCACAACGAGTGGCAGCGCAAGCACTGCGATCTGGCTGTTGATGGGGTGCGTGACGGCGGCAGCGCCAACAGGCGTGGCCGCACAAGTGCAGGTTGACACGGCGACGTTCGACTTCGCGACGGTGGCGGTCAACACCTCAGCGCTGACGTCGCTCGATTCGATTGCGATTTCGCCTGCGATTGCACCTGACCTGGCGGCCCGCGTGGCGCTGGTGGCCCATTCCGATCCCAGCGCTGACCGGTCAGCGCGCTTGGCGGGGTCCGACGCCACCGAGCCTGCGCTGCGCCAGGCCTTGATGCGCACGTTCTGGCCGGCTGACATCGTGCAGCGCTCGGATGAATATTTGCGGCGATATCCCGACCATGCTGGCGCGGCGGAAGTGCTGACACAGCGCCGGCTTGCGTCGGCGACGGCCGGGCTGCTGCGTCGCAACGATGTGGAGCTGTTCCGAGCTGCCTTTGTCGCGCAGTCGCCTGACGACCCGGCAGTTGATGACTTGCGCCGCGCTGCGCTGGGTGACGCCGACGCGGCGTTCAAGCTCGCACAGCAACCGCAGTTGCAGAACACGGCGTTCAGGCGCAGGGTGGGCTGGTTGCAGTACGCCGCGCTGCTGGGCAATGACCGTGCGGCATACGCGCTGTCGCTGCATTACCGGCGTGAATCGCAGCCGCTGATGGCCGCCCAGTTCGAGGCCCGGGCCCTGGCGCTGGGCTACCAGCCACCGGCCGCGCTGGACAACGCCCGCAAATAGTGAGCCTGGGTTTTTCGGGCCAGGCAAGCGGCCCGTCCTGCGCTGCCGCGTCGCGCTGCGCCTGTCTGCCCAGCGTAGCCGCCAAAAAAAGGGGCCCACCAGGGCCCCGTTCACGCTGACGGCGCTTGCCGCCGGTGTGTCTCCCAGCGCATCGGGCCTCAGGTCACCACTTGCGACAAGCTGCCGCTGGCGTACCGCTGGGCCACGGTGGCCAGCGTCATCGGCACGATCTTGCTTCCCTGGCCCTCGCAGCCGAACTGCACATAGCGCTGCAGGCAAATGGCCTTGGCGGCCTCGCGTGCGGGCTTGAGGTAGTCGCGCGGGTCGAACTTGTCCGGGTGCTGCGCCAGGTAGCGGCGGATCGCGGCGGTCATGGCCAGCCGGATGTCGGTGTCGATGTTGATCTTGCGCACGCCGTACTTGATGGCCTCCTGGATCTCCTCGACCGGCACGCCGTAGGTCTCTTTCATGTCACCGCCGTATTGGCGGATCTCGGCCAGCAAGTCCTGCGGCACGCTGGAGCTGCCGTGCATCACCAGGTGGGTATTGGGGATGCGGCGGTTGATCGCCTTGATGCGGTCGATCGCCAGGATGTCGCCGGTGGGCTTGCGGGTGAACTTGTAGGCGCCGTGGCTGGTGCCGATGGCAATCGCCAGCGCGTCCAGCTGGGTGCGCTTGACAAAGTCGGCGGCCTGCTCGGGGTCGGTCAGCAGTTGCTCGCGGGTCATCGTGGCCTCGGTGCCGTGACCGTCTTCCTTGTCGCCCTTCATGGTCTCCAGGCTGCCCAGGCAACCCAGCTCACCTTCGACCGTGACGCCCAACTTGTGCGCCATGTCCACGACAGTGCGGGTGACCTCGACGTTGTACTCGTAGCTGGCGATGCTTTTGCCGTCCGCCTCCAGCGAGCCGTCCATCATCACCGAGCTGAAACCCAGGCCCATCGCGCCCTGGCAGACCGCCGGGCTCTGGCCGTGGTCCTGGTGCATCACCAGCGGCACGTTGGGCCAGGTTTCGATGGCGGCCTGGATCAGGTGCTTGATGAAGGCCTCGCCGGCATATTTGCGGGCGCCGGCGCTGGCTTGCAGGATCACCGGCGCGCCCACCTCGGCGGCGGCCGACATCACGGCCTGTACCTGTTCGAGGTTGTTGACGTTGAAGGCCGGGATGCCATAGCCGTTTTCGGCGGCATGGTCCAGCAACTGGCGCATCGAGACGAGTGGCATGGCAGATCCTGCTTGGGTTGACGTGGTGGAGGTGGGCGCAAGCCGTGAGGGCTGGCAGGCCGGACGGCCAGCCGGGCGGGCGGGCCATGAAACTGCGTTGTAACTGAGCGAGATTGTATCGGCGTGCACCCCGGCTTCGGGCGGATGCGCGCCCGGCGGCGGCGGCGCACGGTGCTGCAACCGCCCCAGATCTGGGGGGTTTCTGGCCCGCTTTTTGGGCTGAAGCCAGCCGTATTGGCGCCGACACTGACCTGTCTTGCCCATGGCGTCCGGCCCCGATCAGGCGCCGGACGGCTGCATCCTCCACAGGACACCTTGCCATGCCCCGCACCGTGCTGAGCGACCTCACCACCTGGATCACTGAAGCCGCCTTGCGCCACCCGCTGGATCTGGCGGCGCATGTGGCCGAGCGGCGGGGCATCGGCCGTACCGCGGCGCGTGCGGCGCTGCACAAGCTGCAGGCCCACCACTGGCTGTGCCAGGTGGGCACGCCTCGCCGGCCTCGGCATGTGCCCGGCCTGCTGCGCCAGGTGGTGCGACGCTACGCGCTGCAGGGCCTGCACGAGGACCAGCCCTGGGTGCAGGACTTTGCGCCGAACTTCGACCTGCCGGACGCGGTGGCCCAGATGGTCCACCATGCTTTTGGCGAACTGCTCAACAACGCGATCGCCCACAGCGGCGGCAGCAGCGTCACCGTGTCGATGCGCCAGACGCCGATGCAGGTGCAGCTGCTGGTCAGCGACGACGGCCGTGGCATCTTCGACGTGATCGGCGAGGCCTTTGGCATCAATGACCCGGCGCTGGCGATGCTGGAGCTGGCCAAGGGCAAGCTCAGCAGCCAGCCCGATCGGCACACCGGGCGGGGCCTGTTCTACACGGCCAAGCTGGCGGACGTGTTTGACCTGCATGCCAACAAGATGGCCTTCCAGCAGCGCGAATGGCTGCGCGACCAGTGGCAGCGCGGCCGGCCGGTCAGCCCGCGTGGCACTGCCGTGTACGTGGCGATCTGCCTGGACACCGAGCGCACGCTGGACGCCGTGCTGCGACGCTACAGCCTGGACGGCGCGGGCTATGGCTTCGAGCGCACCGTCGTGCCGCTGCAGCTGATCACCGCAGCGCAGCAGGGGCTCAGTTCACGCGCCCAGGCCCAGCGGGTGGCGGCCCGGCTGGGGCAGTTTCGGCGGGCCGAGCTGGACTTCGAAGGCCTGGCCGATGTCGGCCCTGCGTTTGCCGATGAGTTGTTTCATGTTTTTGGCGCCGGCCACCCTGCTGTGCAGTTGGTGCCGGTGAACATGGCCCCCCGCGTGGCTGAAATGGTGGCGGCCTCGTCCCGCGATTGAGGGCGTGGCCGACCTGCAGCGCCAGGCAAGGGCTGGCGCCTGACGGCGTCAAGCCACCCGGCAGACCTTGAGCATGTTGGTGCCGCCCGGGTAGCCCATCGGCTCGCCGCAGGTGATGGCGTAGGTGTCGCCAGGCATCAGCACACCACGGGCTACCAACGCGGCTTCGGCATCGGCCAGCGCGGTGTCGCGGTCGTCGTGCATCGGCATCAGCAGGGGCTGCACGTTGCGGAACAGCGCCATGCGCCGCTCCGAGGTGTGCTTGTGCGTCAGGCCGAAGATCGGCACATGGATGTTGTGCCGGCTCATCCACAGCGCCGTCGAGCCACTTTCGGTCAGCGCGATGATGGCTTTGCAGCCCAGGTGGTGGGCGGTGAACAGCGCGCCCATCGCGATGCTCTGGTCGATGCGGCCGAGATGGCGCTGCATGAAGTCGTCCTTGAGCTCGACTTCTTCAGCGCGCTCGGCCTCCAGCGCGATGGCGGCCATCTGCTCCACCGTCTCGACCGGGTACTTGCCGGCGGCGGTCTCGGCCGACAGCATCACCGCATCGGTGCCGTCCAGCACGGCATTGGCCACATCGCTGACCTCGGCCCGGGTGGGCACCGGGTTGACGATCATGCTTTCCATCATCTGGGTAGCGGTGATCGCGATTTTGTCCATCGCGCGCGCCATGCGGATCATCTTCTTCTGCAGCGCCGGCACGGTGGCGTTGCCCACCTCGACCGCCAAGTCGCCGCGCGCCACCATGATGCCGTCGCTCGCGCGCAGGATCGCTTCGAGCTGGGGGATCGCCTCACTGCGCTCGATCTTGGCGATCATCGCCGGCTTGTGCTTGTACGGCTCGCCGGCGACGTTGGCCAGCTGGCGCGCCATCTCCATGTCGGTGGCATTTTTGGGGAAGCTCACCGCCAGGTAGTCGGCCTGGAAGGCCATCGCGGTCTTGATGTCCTCCATGTCCTTGCCAGTCAGCGCCGGCGCGGTCAGGCCGCCGCCCTGCTTGTTGATGCCCTTGTTGTTGCTCAGCTCGCCGCCCACCTTGACGACGGTGTGCACCTGCTCACCGCGCACCGCCTCGACCTTCAGCACGATCAGGCCATCGTTGAGCAGCAGGGTGTCGCCGGGTTTGACGTCGCGTGGCAACTCCTTGTAGTCCAGCCCCACACCCTCGATGGTGCCCAGCTCGGTGCGGGCGCCGTCCAGCACAAAACGCTCACCGTTGACCAGCTCGACCTTGCCCTCGGCAAACTTGCCGACCCGGATCTTGGGGCCTTGCAGGTCGGCCATGATCGCCACCGTCTTGCCTACCTTCTCGGCGATGCGGCGCACCAGCAGGGCGCGGTCGATGTGGTCTTGTGCCTTGCCGTGGCTGAAGTTCAAGCGCACCACGTCCACGCCGGCGCGCAACAGCCGCTCCAGCACCTCGGGATCGCTGCTGGCTGGGCCGAGGGTGGCGACGATCTTGGTGGCACGGGTCATGGAGCAGTCCAACGAGCGGAGGAGGACGAATTATCGGGGTCGGGCGCTCCAGCCGGGTTACAGCGCGGTTTCTTTCGGGGCGGCATGGGCAGGCAGCGCGGGCGCGGTGCCCGGGCCTGTGGCGTCGCGCAACGCCGCCGCATCCGCCACCGCCAGCGCGGTCATGTTGACCACCCTGCGCATCGTCGCCGACGGCGTCAGGATGTGCACCGGGGCTGCCGCGCCCAGCAGGATCGGGCCTATCGTCACGCCGTGGCTGGCCACCACCTTGAGCACGTTGAACAGGATGTTGGCCGCGTCCAGGTTGGGCAGTACCAGCAGGTTGGCCGCACCGGTCAGCGAGTTGTCGCTGAGCGCGCCGCCACGGATCACCTCGGACAGCGCCGCGTCGCCTTGCAACTCACCGTCGCATTCGATCTCGGGCGCGCTCGCCACGAACAGATCCCGCGCGGCCCGCATCCGGCGCGCCGACGCCCGCTGTGAGCTGCCATACATCGAGTGCGACAAAAACGCCACCTTGGCCGGCATGCCAAAGCGCCGCACCTCGGCTGCGGCCATCAGCGCGATGTCGGCCAGATCCTCGGCGCTGGGTTGCTCGTTGACGAAGGTGTCGGCGAGAAACAGCGTGTGCGCGTCCAGCATCAGCGCGTTCATGGTCGCCATCGTGCGGGCGCCGGCTTTTTGGCCGATGACACGGCGCACGTGGTCCAGGTGGGCATCAAATCGGCCCACCAGGCCGCACAGCATCGCGTCCACCTCGCCGCGCTTGAGCATCAGCGCGGCAATCAGGGTATTGCTGCGCCGCACCGTGGCCTTGGCGGCCTCGGGCGATACGCCGTCGCGGCCCATCAGCTGGTGGTACAGCGCAGAGTAGTCGCGAAAGCGGGGGTCGTTTTCGGGGTCGCAGACCTCGAAGTCAACGCCCGCCTGCAGCCGCAGCCCGGCCCGCGCGATGCGCATCGCAATCACCGCCGGCCGGCCGATCAGCACCGGCTTGGCCAGGCCTTCGTCCAGCACCACCTGGACGGCGCGCAGCACGCGCTCGTCCTCGCCCTCGGCATAGACGACGCGGGCGGCCTGCTGGGCGCAGGCGGCGCGCGCCGCGTCGAACACCGGCCGCATCACCATGCCGGTCTGGTAGACGAATCGGGTGAGCTGCTGGCGGTAGGCCTCCAGGTCGGCAATCGGGCGCAAGGCCACGCCGCTGTCGGCCGCGGCCTTGGCCACTGCCGGCGCGATGCGCAGGATCAGCCGCACATCGAACGGTGTCGGGATGATGTAGTCGGGGCCGAACTTCAGCTCCTTGCCGGCGTAGGCGGCGGCCACCTCGTCACTCGGTTCGGCCTTGGCCAGCGCGGCGATCTCGCGCACGCAGGCCAGTTTCATGGCCTCGTTGATGGTGGTGGCACCGCAATCCAGTGCGCCCCGAAAGATGTACGGGAAACAGAGAACGTTGTTGACCTGGTTCGGGTAGTCCGACCGGCCGGTGGCAACGATGCAGTCCGGCCGCGCCGCTTTCGCCAGCTCGGGCCGGATCTCGGGCTCGGGGTTGGCCAGCGCCAGGATGATGGGCTGACGGCCCATCGTGCCGACCATCTCGCCGGTCAGCACGCCAGCCGCCGAGCAGCCCAGGAACACATCGGCACCGACGATGGCGTCAGTCAGCGTGCGGGCCTCGGTGCGCTGGCAGTAGCGCTGCTTGGACTCGTCGAGCTGGCCGGCGGCCACGTCGGGCCTGCCCTCACGGATCACGCCTTTGGAGTCGCAGACAAACACATTGCCCAGCGTCACGCCCAGGCTGACCATCAGGTCCAGGCAGGCGATGGCCGCAGCACCCGCGCCGGATACCACCAGCTTGACCTCGCCGATCTGCTTGCCCACCAACTCCAGCGCGTTGATCAGCGCGGCCGACGAGATGATCGCCGTGCCGTGCTGGTCGTCATGGAAGACCGGGATCTTGAGCCGCTCACGCAGTTTTTTCTCGACCAGAAAACACTCGGGCGCCTTGATGTCTTCCAGGTTGATGCCGCCCAGCGTGGGCTCGAGTGCGGCGATGATCTCGACCAGCTTGTCGGGGTCGCGCTCGGCGAGTTCGATGTCGAAGACGTCGATGCCGGCAAACTTCTTGAACAGGCAGCCCTTGCCCTCCATAACCGGCTTGGCGGCCAGCGGGCCGATGTCGCCCAGGCCCAGCACGGCGGTGCCGTTGGTGATCACGCCGACCAGGTTGCCGCGCGAGGTGTACTCGGCGGCCAGGCTGGGGTCGCGTTCGATGTCCAGGCAGGGGTAAGCCACGCCGGGTGAGTAGGCCAGGCTCAGGTCGCGCTGGTTGGACAGCGGCTTGGTGGGGGTGACGGCGATCTTGCCGCGGGTGGGCGAGCGGTGGTACTCGCGGGCGGCTTCACGCAGGGCTTGTTCGGCGGGGGACAGGGGGGTGGTCATGGCGGCGTAACCTCGAACGGTAGGGACACGGTGTCGCGCCGGAGGTTACGCCCGAATCAAGCCCTGTCCGGTTGGGGACAACCACAAGCAGCGCCTTGGCCGCCCTTGTTATGGCTCAACCGCCGGCGCGCTTTTCCAGGATCTCGAACGCCGGCAAGGTCTTGCCCTCCAGCACCTCCAGAAACGCGCCGCCGCCGGTGGAGATGTAGCCCACGTCTTTTTCGATGCCGTACTTGGCGATGGCCGCCAGCGTGTCCCCGCCACCGGCGATGGAAAACGCCGAGCTGGCCGCGATGGCGCGGGCAATCGCCTCGGTGCCGTGTGAAAAGGCCTCAAACTCGAACACACCGACTGGCCCGTTCCAGACGACCGTGCCCGCTGCCGCCAGCTGTGCAGCCAGGATGGCCGACGTCTTGGGTCCGATGTCGAGGATCAGGTCGTCGTCTTCCACGTCGGCAGCGTCCTTGACGGTGGCTTCGGCATCGGCCGCAAAGCGCTTGGCGCAGACCACGTCCACCGGGATGGGTACCGCCGCGCCGCGGGCCTTCATCTCGGCAATCACCGAGCGGGCCGCGTCCAGCAAATCCGGCTCGGCCAGGCTCTTGCCGATCTTCAGGCCCGCCGCCAGCATGAAGGTGTTGGCGATGCCGCCACCCACGATCAGCCCGTCCACCTTGGACGCCAGGCTTTGCAGGATGGTCAGCTTGGTGCTGACCTTGCTACCGGCGACGATGGCCACCAGCGGCCGCTTGGGGTGGGCCAGGGCTTTTGTGATGGCGTCGATCTCGGCCGAGAGCAGCGGACCGGCGCAGGCAATCGGCGCAAACTGGGCGATGCCGTAGGTGGTGGCCTCGGCGCGGTGGGCGGTGCCAAAGGCGTCGTTGACATAGATGTCGCACAGCGCGGCCATCTTG
>JBBRZR010000187.1:0-8991 GCA_038236495.1 Burkholderiales bacterium | reverse complement strand
ATGCGTCGCTGGCCGCCAGCCGTCTGCCGGCACTGGAGACCGCGCTGCTGTCGCAACTGCTGCCGCAGCGCAGCCAGGTGATCGGCCACATGGTCGAGGACAGCGTGCTCGCATTGCAGCAAGCCGCACTGCGCCGGCTGACCGACCGACAACGCCAGACCGCCGAGCAACTGCAGGAGTTGCGCGGACTGGGCGGCAAAAGCGCGGCCCGCCTGCGGCTGGTGAGTGGCCGGCTGGACGCCGAGAGCCTCGACTTCGAGCGCTGCGCGCCCAGGCTGGCCGCGCTGCGCGCGGTGTTGACGCGCCAGTTGCAAGAAGTGCTGGACGGCCTGGCCAGCGGGCCGCTGCAGGCCGAGGTGCAGCGCATGCAGGGCGACAGTGCCCGCAGCCTGCTCGGGCTGGGCGCCGCGGGCGCCTATGCCGCGCTTTGCCGCCGCCTGCAGGCGCTGCTGCACCAGGCCGAGCAACGCAGCGGCGAGATCGAACAGATGCTGCAAGCCAGCCAGCGGGCGCTGAATGCCGAATTCGGCTTTTCGCTAAGCTGCGACGCCTGCCCGCCGCTGGCCTCCTTCGTGCGTGAGCTCAGCCGCATCGAAGACAGCTACAGCCGCTACGTCGGCGTGACGCAGGTCTGGCGGCTGGCGCAGTCCGGCTTTGCTGAACGCTTCGGCCACATGCTGATGGCGCGGCTGCGGGTGGTGTTCGAGGGTGCGGCCAACCAGATCGAACACTGGGCCCGCACCGCCAGCAACCAGATCGACGACCAGTTGCGCGAGCGCCGGGCCGCCCTGAAGCACCGGCGCGAGGCGCACCACCGCATCCAGAGCGCCGAGCACGGCCTGACGCAGGGCATTGCCGATCTGGTGGCCGAGGATCTGCGGCTGGCATCACTGGCTGACCGCCTGGCAGCCGAGGCCGACGGCCTGCGCATCCTGGCGGCGACACCGCCTGCCAGCACCGGCGCCGACAGGACCCAGCACCTGCAACTGGTGCGCGGCGCGGCTTGATAGAGCGGCCGGGTCACCGGCGGGCGGTTTGATGCTGTACCCGATGATGGCGGCATGCACGCCCTATTCAGTACCGAACCCGACAAGACCCGCACCCCGGACCTGGCCACCGCGCTGATCACCTGGCAGCGCCAGCACGGCCGCCATGGCCTGCCCTGGGTCGGCAGCCGCGACCCGTACCGGGTGTGGTTGTCTGAAATCATGTTGCAGCAAACCCAGGTCAGCACCGTGCTGGGCTACTACGGCCGCTTCTTGCAGCGCTTCCCGGATGTCGCCGCGCTGGCCGCAGCGCACCAGGACGAGGTGCTGGCGCTGTGGAGCGGCCTGGGCTACTACAGCCGTGCCCGCAACCTGCACCGCTGCGCCCAGGTGGTGGTGCAAACGCACGGCGGCCGGTTTCCGGCCGACAGCAGCACGCTGGCCACGCTGCCCGGCATAGGCCGGTCCACCGCAGCAGCGATCGCCGCTTTCTGCTTTGGCGAGCGCTGCGCCATCCTGGACGGCAACGTCAAGCGGGTGCTGACACGCGCGCTGGGCTTTGACGGCGACCTGGCCGAAGCCCGGCAAGAAAAAGTGCTGTGGCTGAAGGCCGAGGCGCTGCTGCCGGCGCTCTCGGTGCCGGGTGGCATCGAGGCCTACACCCAGGGGCTGATGGACCTGGGCGCGTCGCTGTGCAGCCGGCGCCGGCCGGCTTGCGATGCCTGCCCGCTGGCTGCGCGCTGCGTGGCCAAGGCCCAGGGCCGGCAGGAGGCCTACCCCGTCAAGACCCGCAAGCTTAAGCGCGGCCAGCGAGAACATGCGCTGCTGTGGCTGGTGGATGCTGACCAGGTGTGGCTGGTGCAGCGGCCGCAGACCGGCGTCTGGGCCGGGCTGTGGACGCTGCCCGAGTTCAACAATGACGACGCGCTGTGGGCGCAGGCCGCCGATTGGCCGGGAGAGGGCCGGCCGCTGCCGGTGGTGCAACATGCCCTCACCCATTTCGACTGGACCTTGCGGCCCTGCCACTGGTTGCTGCCCGCCGGGCTGGACGCCGCGGCCCGGGGCCGCGTCGAGGCCAGCTTGCCCGCTGGCCGCTGGGTGCCGCGCCAGGACGCGCTGGCGATGGGCTTGCCGGCACCGATCCGGCGGCTGCTGGAGGCCGGGCCGCCGGGCTAGATCACACCCTTGCCGCGCAGGTACTCGTCCACCAGCTTGAGCCTGAGCACCGGCTCGTCCAGCACCATCAAACGGTACTTGGCGGCCACCGAGATCGGCAAGATCTCGCACCAGCGGTTGGCCACCCAGCCCGCCTCGTCCAGCCGGTAAGGCCGGTCGAAGGGGCGTTGGTCTTGCGCGGCCAGCGAGCCGATCGCCTGGCCCAGCGCCCGGGCAGTGGCATCGAACTCGGGCGGCACCGTGGCGGCCAGGTCGTCGTCGAGCGTCTGGGCCGTTGCCAGCCACAGACCATCCGGGCGCTGCCAGGCGGTGCCCAGTTGCACCCGTCGGCCGCCAATGCAGCGGACCTTCAGGATGCCCGGCTGCTCGGCGTCCACATCCTGCAAATGGGCCAGCACCGCAATCGGCTCCAGCCGGACCGTGTCGCCGCTGCCACCCCGCACCTCGCTGCCCTGGCCGATGCAGGCCACACCAAACGGCGATCGGTTGCGCAGGCAGTGGCTGATGAGGTCGAGGTAGCGCGCTTCGAACACCTTGAGCGGCAGCAAGCCGCCCGGGAACAGCACCGTCTGCAACGGGAACAGCGGCAGCTCGGTCCAGTGGTCGGGTGCAGGCGGCGCCGCAGCGTCACCGGCATTGGGCAGGTCAGGTGTCACGCGAAGGCATCCAGTTCACGGTGGCGGATCACGGTAGCGCCGTGGTCGGCAAAACGCCGGCCCAGTTGCTCGACCATGTAGACAGAGCGGTGCTGGCCACCGGTGCAGCCGATGGCCACTGTGACGTAGCCGCGCTGGTCGGTGGCCAGTGCGGGCAGCCAGCGCCGCATGAAGGCCTCGATCTGGTCCAGCAGCTCAGCGGCCTCGGGTTGCTCGTCCAGAAACTGGGTCACCGGCGCGTCACGGCCCGACAGCAGGCGCAGCTCGCGGATGTAGTAGGGGTTGGGCAGCACCCGCACGTCAAAGACATAGTCGGCGTCCAGCGGCACGCCGTACTTGAAGGCAAAGCTCTCGAACACCAGCGTCAAGCGCCCGGTGCTGGCGGCCACCAGTTCACGCACATGGTGGCGCAGCCCGGCCGGGCGCAGCGTGCTGGTGTCGATGATGGTGGACACCTCACGCAACTCGGCCAGCATCAGCCGCTCCAGCTCGATCGCCTCGACCAGCGCGTGCTGCACGCTGCCACCGGCCGTGGGATGGCTCAGCGGGTGCGGGCGCCGGGTTTCCGAGAACCGGCGTACCAGCGTGTCGGTGCTGGCGTCCAGGAACAGCGGCCGGATCGTCACACCCGCGGCCCGCAAGTCGGTGATCAACGGCAGCAGCGCCGGCAGCGAGCCGGCAGCACGCACGTCCACTGCAATCGCCACGCGCTGGGTGTAGCGCGGGTGGTTGAGCCGCATGTACTCACCCAGCAGCTCGGGTGGCAGGTTGTCGACGCAAAAATAGCCGGCGTCCTCCAGCGCGTGCAGCGCCACCGACTTGCCAGAGCCCGAAATCCCCGTGATCAGGACAAGCTCGCGCATCGAGGTGTTGGTGACGGGGGTGGCGGCTTCGGTCATGCTTTGCTGCGCCTGCGCGCTGCGATTGGGGGCAACTTCTTGGCCAGTATCTCAGGCTGGGTTTGCGGGGCCAGCGCCTGTTGCAGCATGGCCTGGGCATGGGCCAGGCTGGTGCCGGCCAGGCGCTCGCCGCCCATCATGCGGGCCACCTCGGCGACCCGGGCGTCGCCCAGCACCGGCATCACGTTGCTGGTGGTGCGGCCGTCGGCCTGCAAGGCCTTGCTGACGACGTAGTGGTGATCAGCGCAGGCGGCCACCTGGGCCAGGTGGGTGACCGCCAGCACCTGGCGCTGGCCGCCCAATTGCTTGAGCAAAACACCCACGGTATTGCCCACCGCGCCGCCGATGCCGGCATCGATCTCGTCGAAGATCAGCGTGCCGGCGCCGCCGGCGTCAGCGTCAGGTACAGCACCCACAAGCGGGTCGTGCGTACCGTCAGTCGGGGCCGCGGGCCGGTTCAAGGTGGTCACGGCGATGGCCAGTGCCAGCCGCGACAACTCGCCACCCGAGGCCACACGGCCCAGCGGGCGTGGTGTGCTGCCGGCATGGCCCGCCACCAAAAACTCCACCGACTCCAGGCCCAGCGATTGGGCTTGCGCCAGCGGCGCCAACGCCACCTCGAAACGCCCGCCCGCCAAGCCAAGGCCCTGCATTGCCGCGGTCACGGCGAGGGCCAGCGGTGCGGCGGCGGCTTGCCGGGCCGCGCTGATGCGCCGCGCCTCGTCCAGGTAGTAGCGGTCAGCTTGATCAAGCGAGACCTGCAGCGCGGCGGTGTCGGCGGCGGCGTCCAGCGCGGCCAGTTCGCTGCGCCACTGCGCCAGCAGCGCAGGCAGTTGGTCCGCCGGACGGCGGTAGCGCCGTGCCAGGCCCATCCAGGCGGCCATGCGCTGGTCCAGGTCGGCCAGGCGGTCCGGGTCCAGGTCGGCCCGGCGCAGGTAGCTGTTGAGCGCGTGCGCCGCGTCCTGCAACTGCGCCAGCGCGCCGCTCAAGGTCTCGACCACCTCGGCCACTCGCGGGTCGTGGTGCGCCACGCTGGCCAGGATATCGGCCGCCCGGCTGGTCAACGACTCGGCGGTGGCGGCATCAGCGTCGGTATCGGCACCGGCCAAAGCATCCAGCGCGCCGCGCGCCGCATCCATCAAGGCCTGGGCATGGGCCAGGCGCTGGTGCTCGGCCGACAACTCGGGCCATTCACCCTCGCCAGGGGCCAGCTTGTCCAGCTCACCGATTTGCCAGGCCAGGCGGTCACGCTCGCGGGCAATCTCGTCACCCCGCTCGCGGGCACTGGCCAGCGCATCGGCGGCGGCCTGGCGCTGCGCAAAGCGGGCCGCCAGGTCGGTGGTGTCCAGCCCGGCCTGGGCATCGACCAGCGCGCGCGTGGCCGCCGCCCGTGTCAGGCTTTGCCAGGCGTGCTGGCCGTGGATGTCGAGCAGGTGGTCGGCCACCTGGCGCAGCTGCCCCAGCGTGGCCGCGCTGCCGTTGATCCAGGCGCGGCTCTTACCCTGGGCATCGATGGTGCGGCGCAGCAGCAGCGCGGGCGACTCGGCGTTGGCGTCAGTGGAAAACCCTGCCTGGTCCAGCCAGCCGGCCAGCGCAGCCGGGCTGTCGAACTCGACGCTGACCTCCGCCCGGCTGGCGCCTTCGCGCACCACGCTGGCGTCACCCCGGCTGCCCAGTGCCAGTTGCAGCGCATCGACCAGGATCGATTTGCCGGCGCCGGTCTCGCCAGTCAACACCGAGAAGCCGGCGTGGAAATCCAGCTCCAGGGCCGGCACGATCACAAAATCGCGCAGCGCGAGCCGGCGCAACACCTCAGCGCTCCAGTGCCAAGGCTGGCGCCGCTGCGGCGGCCTGGCACGGCAGCGAGCTGGACGCGGGGCTCACACCACGCCTTCGTACCAGCGCAGCTTGCGCCTCAAAGTGGCGAAATAGCTCCAGCCGCGCGGGTGCAAAAAACGCACCTTGTGGGCCGAGCGCTTGACCCGCACCTGATCGCCGTGCAGCAGGCTGGCCAGGCCTTGCATGTCGAAGTTGGCCGAGGCGTCACGCCCGGCCACCACGGTGATGCGCACCGCCGCGCTGTCAGGCAGCACGATCGGCCGATTCGACAAGGTGTGCGAGGCAATCGGCACCACCACCCAGCCGGCGATGCCCGGGTGCAGGATGGGCCCGCCGGCCGACAGCGCGTAGGCCGTCGAGCCCGTGGGCGACGCCACGATCAGGCCATCGGCCCGCATGTTGGCGACAAACTCGTCGCCGATATCCACCCGCAACTCGACCATGCTGGCAGTGGCACCCCGGCTGACGACCACGTCGTTCATCGACAAGCCCTCGAAGATGCACTCGCCATCGCGCCAGATCTCGCCCTCCAGCATGGCGCGGAAGTCTTGCTCGAAGTCGCCCGCGATCATCGGCGCCAGCGCCTCGCGGTAGTGGCCGATCGGCACATCGGTGATGAAGCCCAGCCGGCCCTGGTTGATGCCCACCACCGGCAAATCAAAACGCGCCAGCTCGCGGGCGATGCCCAGCATCGTGCCGTCGCCGCCCACCACCACCGCCAGATCGCACTGGGCGCCAATCTGGTCCAGCGTGAGCGCATCAAAATCGGTCACGCCGGTGTTGAGCGCGGTCTGGTGCTCGAACGACACCTCCAGCCCGAGCCGGACCAGAAAGTGCGCGATCTCTTCAAGTAGCGGACGGATGCCATCGGCCTGGTATTTACCAACCAGCGCAGCATGATGGAATCGACGGGACATGCGATGAATTACACCACAGCGCCCCCGGCGGCAACGGCTGGGCGGGGCGCTGTCCGTACAATGAAATTGCACCTGAAAAGCCCATGGACGAGCGATCCCGCACCCTGCTGAAAACCCTGGTCGAACGCTACATCGTCGACGGCCAGCCGGTAGGCTCGCGCACGCTGTCCAAGGCCTCGGGGTTGGAGCTGTCGCCAGCCACCATCCGCAACGTGATGGCCGACCTGGAAGAGCTGGGCCTGATCGCCAGCCCGCACACCAGCGCCGGGCGCATCCCCACGGCACGCGGCTACCGGCTGTTTGTCGACACCATGCTGACCGCCCGGCCGCTGGACCTGATGCACGCCTCGCCCGAGATGGAGGGCGCGCGCCAGCAACTGCACCCCGACCAGCCGCAGCGCGTGATCGCCCAGGCCGCGCAGTTGCTGTCAAACCTGTCCCACTTTGTGGGTGTGGTGACGGCGCCCAAGCGGGCCAGCGTGTTCCACCACATCGAGTTCATGCGGCTGGGTGAGCGGCGCCTGCTGGTGATCCTGGTCTCGCCCGAAGGCGATGTGCAAAACCGGGTGATCTTCACCGCCCGCGACTACGCTGCGGCTGAGCTGATCGAGGCCAGCAACTACCTCAACACCCACTACGCCGGGCTGGCCATCGACGAGGTGCAGCAGCGCCTGCGCCATGAGATCGACACCCTGCGCGGCGAGATCGCCCACCTGATGCAGGCCGCCGTGCAGGCCGGCACCGACGCGCTGGCCGACAACACCGAGCAACTGGTGGTCTCGGGCGAGCGCAACCTGCTGGGCGTACAGGACTTTGGCAACGACTTGGGGTCGCTGCGCAAGATGTTTGATTTGTTCGAGCAAAAAACCGAGCTGATGCGGCTGCTGGAGAACTCCAGCAAGGCCGACGGCGTGCGCATCTACATCGGCGGCGAGTCGGGCGTGGTGCCGTATGAGGAGTTGTCGATCGTCTCGGCGCCCTACGTGGTGGACGGCCGCATCGTCGGCACGCTGGGCGTGATCGGCCCTACGCGGATGGCCTATGAACGCATGATTCAGCTGGTCGACATCACCGCCCGGCTGGTGGGTAACGCGCTGTCGGGGCCGAAGTAGGCGCCGCCCGCGTCAACTGGTCTGCGCCGACAGGTCAGCGTCAACACCAACGCGCCACCAACGCCCGGGTGCGTTCAGCCTCTTCAAGCAGCCAGGCCACCAGTTGCTGGCGTGATGCGGTGTCGGCACCCTGGCGCGGGATCAACCAGTAGGCAAAGTCAGGCAACAACGGCGCGGTGCGGGGCCGCAAGGCCGTCAGCCGGCCATCGGCCAGCATCGCAGCCACCAGCGGCGCCCGGCCCAGTGCCACCCCATGGCCGGCCAGCGCGGCAAAGATCACCTGGTCGTATTGGCTGAAAGCCAGCCGGGCACGTGGTTTGGCCTGGGCTGCCGACAGGCCCAGCGCGGTCAGCCATTCGGTCCAGTCCATCGAGGGGCGCGCAGCATCGTCGTATTCCAGCAGCGTGAGCTTGGCAAAGTCGTTGGCCTCCAGCTCGGGCTGCAAACCCAGTGCCGGGCTGGCCACCACCACCATCTTTTCGTCGAACAGGCGCAGCGCACCCGGCGGCTGGCCGTTGGCCGGGCCGTAGCGCAGCGCCAGGTCAATGCCCTCACGCTCCAGATCAACCAGCCGGTTGCCGGCGGACACCCGCACATCGATGCCCGGGTGCGCAGCCTGAAACTCACCCAGCCGGGGCAGTAGCCACAGCGATACCGCGCCGATGGGATCGGAAAAGGTTTCTAGGCTGCCAAAGGGGCGGAAAAGTGGGGGGCGATGTCGAACTCGGGCAGATCGGAGCTGAATCATGAACACCACGCAACCCAAGCCAGACTGCGGCGCCACCCAGCCGGTGCGCACCACGTTGCAGCTCGGCGCACACGACATGCTGTCGGTGCAACTGCGGGCAGGTGACCAACTGCGCGGCGAGCGCGGCACGGTGTGGATCACCGAAGACGGCAGGCTGGACGACATCCTGCTGGCGCCGGGCGATTGCCACCGCGTGGCGCAAGACGGCGCGCTGAACGTGTCCGCGCTGCGCGGTGGCAGCGATTTGGTGCCTGGAATCGCCTGCGTGTCGGTGGCAGGCTGCACGCCGCTGACCTGGCAGCGCATCCATGGCCGCCGGCCTCGCTTCTACAATCGGGCCTCTGCTGGTTTTGCAGCGGGCCGTTAGCTCAGTTGGTTAGAGCAGAGGACTCATAATCCTTTGGTCGTAGGTTCAAGTCCTACACGGCCTACCAATTAAATGAATGACTTGGCTCAGCCTCACCCGCTGGGCTTTTTTTTGAACCATGTAACGGTGGATGTAAGCCGATTCGGCTCGGTCGGGCGCCACAAATAACAAACCCGGCGCTGCTGCCGGAGTCTGCGCTGAGCATTTTGCGGGTGAGTAGTGCACCAGGCACCGACACCATCTCCTCTGCGCCGTGCCACGCTAAACAGCCCCGGATTTCGTGGAGCGCGT
>JBBRZR010000186.1:0-9011 GCA_038236495.1 Burkholderiales bacterium | reverse complement strand
GTCGTATTCAAGACGTTCCATGAGTTTTCCATCCCGTCAACTTTGCGCGAAACCTCACCCCAGAACCTGCGGATTGAGTTGCCATATAGAAAAGTTGAGTGCGGCAGCGAAGCTGACCCACAGCAGATACGGAATGAGGAGTGCGCCTGCCAGCGGACGTATGCGCCAAAAGGACATCGCTGTTGCAACCACAAGCAACCACAGCAGCCCGATGTCGGCGAATGCCAATGCACCTTGGCTCCACGCAAAAAAGAGCCATGTCCACAGGGCATTCACCGCGAGCTGCAGCAGAAACAAGGACAGCGCCACGCGGGTGGCGCGCAAGCTGTCGGCCCGCCAGACCAGCCAGGCTGCAATGCCCATCACGGCATACAGGACGGTCCAGACCGGCCCAAAGACCGAGGACGGCGGTGCCCAAGCGGGCTGAACCAGTTGCCCGTAGAAAGGAGCGGCGCGTATGGACGCCATGGCGCCAATGCCAGAGGCCACAAAACTGATGGCAAGCCAAACGAACAAGCCAATGGCTTGCTTCGGCTTTGACCGCGGCAATCTGTGATCCAGTGGGCCCGTGGTGTCGTGACGGGAAAGTTTCTGAGCGGACGAGGTCATGCGATGCCCCACATGCTCAGAGCGGCGCCGCGAAGTGCCCCGTGCGCACCAGCTTCTTGTTGACGAACTCCTGAATGCCCATGTGGCCCAGCTCGCGCCCGTAACCCGAGCCCTTGATGCCGCCGAAAGGCAGGTCGGCGTCGGACCAATTGAGGTTGTTGATGAACATCATCCCGGTGTCGACCTGGCTCGCGACACGCTGGCCTCGGGCCTCGTCCTTGGTCCACACCGAGCCGCCGAGGCCGAAGTCGGCATCGTTGGCCAAGGCAATCGCCGCCGCCTCGTCCTTGACGCGAAAGAACGACACCACCGGGCCGAAAAACTCGTCGCGGAATGCCGGGTTGCCGGGCTTGATGTCGGCAAGGATCGTCGGCTGCATGAACCAGCCCGACCGGTCGATGCGCTTGCCACCCAACAGCAGCTTGGCACCGCCCTTGACGGCGGCTTCCACTTGCGCCAGCAGTTGCACCAGTGCGGCCTCAGAAGACAGTGGGCCAAGCGTGGTGGCTTCAAGCATCGGGTCGCCGGGCTTCAGGGCTTCCAGGGCGGTCTTGAACCGGGCCAGGAACTTGTCGGCAATCGAGTCCAGCACGATGAATCGCTTGGCCGCGCAGCAGGTCTGGCCGGCGTTGTACATGCGGCCCCAAACCGCCCACGGGATCGTCTTGTCCAGGTCGGCATCGTCCAGCACGATGAAGGCGTCGGTGCCGCCGAGTTCCATGGTCGACTTCTTCAGGTTCTGGCCCGCGCGGGCCGCTACCTTGCGCCCTGCAGCCATGCTGCCGGTCAGTGCCACGCCCTTGACGCGCGGGTCGTCGATCACGCGGTCAGACTGTTCGTAAGTGACGAACAGGTTGGTGTAAGCGCCGACGGGTGCGCCGGCATCGAGCAACAACTTTTCGAAGGCGATAGCGCATTGCGGCACGCAAGCCGCATGTTTGACCACGAGCACGTTGCCGGCCATCAACTGCGGGCCGGCGACGCGGGCCAGTTGGTAGTACGGAAAGTTCCAGGGCTCGACGCAGAACAGCACGCCCAGCGGTGAACTTTCCATGTGCGCCTGGCCCGCTTTGGGGTGCAGCTTTGTCGGCGCCAGGAATGACTCGGCGTGTTCGGCGTAATAGGCCAGAATGTTGGCGCTGAACTTCACCTCGCCACGCGCTTCATGGATGCGTTTGCCCATGTCCTGCGTGGCGAGCACAGCGAAGTCATCGGCATGGGCGTGCAGCAGCGCGGCCGCCTTGTTGAGGATCGCGGCCCGCTCGGCATAGCTCTCGTGCCGCCAGGTCTGGAAGCAGCTATCAGCGGCGGCCAGCGATTTTTCGAGCTGTCCGGAGCTCAGGTGCTCGAAGCTCTTGAGTAGCTTGCCGGTGTTGGGGTTGATGCTTTGGTAGGTCATGGCGTGTCCTTGATGAATGACGCCGGGTGGGCTGCTTGCGGGGCAAGCGCGGTTCGGCAAGGCCACCACGGTGCGCGCGCGGCGGCCTCACGTCCGTGCGTTGACGCACACCGCACGCTTGTTCCTTCAACCGCAGACGGGTCCGACCTGCTTCTTGCAACTTGCAGGTGCTCAGCCGTGCAGCGCGGTCAATGCGGTTTCCAGGCTCATGCGGCAAGCAGCGGCTTTGCACGGCCGACTATCAGCCAGGGCTATTCTTGAGAATGATCTCTTCGAAACCCTGGTCCGTGCCGTCGATACCCTGCCCCTGGGCGGCCGTGGTCAGTTCGCCAGCGCCTTGCAGCGCGTGCTCGGCCAAGTGGCGTTGGAGAGGGGCCTACAGACGTTCGGCAACTGCGCATCGTGCACGCATCTGGAAGGCGACGACTGCAGCCGGGAGCGACAGCCGTCCTATGCGTGCGGGTTCTCGAGCGAGCCGCTGCGGCTGGACGAACTGGACGGGATCTGCATCAACTTCGTCCAAGGCAGCGCCTTGCCGGAGAGAGGCGCCCTCATCGGGACCGCGCCGCGATGGGTTCTGTCGCAATAGGCGCGTGCTGGTAAGGTCAACCGATGAATTTTGACGCGGCCTTTAGGCGTTACAGCACGCCGCTGATTTCGCTGTTCATCGAGAGTTCGGGCACCGTCACTGGCCGGCGCGGCGAGCGGCAATGGCCTGCCTGATCTTGTTTTCAACCTCTTGGATGCGAAAAGGCTTGCTAATGACGGCCGTACCCGCCAAGTGGGCCGGCATCACGGACTTGAGGTCGTAGCCCGTGCTGAAGACGAAAGGCACCCTGCGTTCGGTCAGCACCCGCGCCACCTCCCATGACATCTCACCATTGAGATTGACGTCCAGCAGGGCGGCGTCGAAGTCGCCGCTGCTTGCCAGCAGCAGCGCATCGGCCAAGCGCGTAGCCGGGCCAACCGGATGCCAGCCCAAGTCTTCAAAAATCTTTTCGATCAAACCCACGACGAGGAACGAATCTTCCACCACCAGGATGCGCAGGGGCAACTTGCCGCTGCCAGCTGGTGGCGCGGGGTCGGCGATGGGCGTTGATACGGTTGAGCCGCTGGTGCGGCTGAGCAAGCTTGAGGCCGGCAGAAACACGTCACAAACCACGCCTCCAGGCAGGTAATTCAGCGTGGCGCGGCCGCCTGTCTCCATGGCCAGAGCTCGCTCAATGAGGACCGAGCCGAAGCCGCGCCGCACCGGTGGCAACACCGGTGGGCCCCCGGCTTCGGCCCAGGTCAGGCTGAAACTGTCGTCGTCGGCCACTGTCCAGCGAACGGCGACGCTGCCGCCAGGCGTGGAGAAGGCGCCGAACTTGGCTGCGTTGGTCACCAACTCGTGGATGGCCAGCGAGAGCGACAGAGCCGACTTGGGCGTCAACTCCAGGTCTGTGCCTTCGACAGTAATGACGTGGTCGCGCGAATCGAAAGGCGCCAGTTCTTCGCGCAGCAAGCGGGTGATGGACACGCCTTCCCAGCGGGCTTCCGACAACAGGCTGTGCGCCTTGGCCATGGACTGCAAGCGCCCGTCCAGGCCTTCAACGAAGCCCGTCAGTGTTTCGGCGCTGCGGCTGGTCTGTACCACCAGGGCCTGGATGTTGGCCAGCGTGTTCTTGACGCGATGGTCCAGCTCGGCCATCAGCAGGCGGTCACGCTCTGCCGCCTTCTTGCGCTCCAACGCGGCGGCGTTGATACGGCGTAACACGACATGCAGCAATGATTGCCGCAGGTCGAAGGCTGCCTGGTTGTCGGCAAGTGTCCACGGCGAGCTGCGGCCAACGATGGTTTCGCGCCAGACTTCGAAGGACTTGCGCGGCGTCAGCCGGTCGCCATGCGGACCCGACACCAGCTCTTTTCCAGCCTGCCCTGCCCATTTGTAGCGCGCCACGATTTCAGGGCGAAACCAAATGATGTAGTCCGACAGGCTGGGAGACACCGAGATCACGAGCAGGCCAGAGGCCGAGGGAGCAAATGCCTGCGCCGGCGCCCAGACTTCCCCCAGCCTGTCGGTGGCATAGATGCCGGTGGACTGCGACATGTGCGTGTCCAGCCAAGGCACCAGCTGCTCGATCTGCGCCTGGCTGGGCGTGCAGCCCAAAACGGTGAGCCGACCGCTGACACAGACAGCCACGCCGCCCCGGTTCTCGGCATCCAAGCCACCGCTGGCACTGTTGATGTAGTCCAGCAAGTTGGGCGACTGCTGCGTCAGGCCCGCGGCGTAATCGTCGGCCCCGGCCAGATTGAGCATCAGGTTTTGCAGCACCGTGCGACTGGCCAATCGAAGCTCGAACTGCTGTGCCTTCTCTCGAACCTCCAGCTGCATCGAAAAAATCGAACCGAACAATTCGCACACCGCGCGCAGGTGCCGCGGCAGCAGCCGCGGGCTGTAATGGTGGCAGGCGATCAGGCCCCAGAGCTTGTCGCGATGAATGATGGAAATGGACATCGACGCATCGATGCCCATGTTGCGCAGGTACTCGCGGTGGATGGGCGAGACATCGCGCAGGATGGCGTGGCTCATGTCCAGCGGCAGGCCCGTACGCGGGTTGAGCGACGGCGTCAGTGGTGCCGGGTCGTAGTTGACCTGGGTGATCAGCCGCAACCAGTTCTTCAGATACAGCGCGCGTGCTTGCTGCGGGATATCGGCCGCGGGGTAGTGCAGGTCGAGAAAGGGCTCCAGATGCGGCTGGCGGCTTTCGGCGATCACCCAGCCCGAGCCGTCCTGCATGAACTGATACACCAGCACACGGTCGTAGACCGCCACGTCGCGCACGCGCTCGGCGGCCAGCTGACACAGCGCCTGCAAGGAGGGCGCGGCATCGAAGCCCGCGACCATGTCGTACACGGCGGCCAGCGGGTCAGAGGCAAAGCGGTCGCCGGTGTCGGCAGCCTCGAACTCCAGTACCAGAGTGGAACCGCAGCGGTGCAGGCTGGCGTCCAGCGGGCTGTCGGCCAGCACGCGCAGCGCCGGGTCCAGCAGATGGCGCGGTGTGGTCAGTGTCTGCTCGGTACTTAAACGGCGCAGATGGGCCGTTTGCGACGGATTCAGCACCGCGTCGGCCGTCTTGCCCAGCAGTGCACCCACTGAAGTGCCCAGCAGGCCGGGTAGATCGCCAGCGGCTTGCAGCACTTCGAGTGTCTCGCTGTCGAGCACCAAGAGCACGCCGTGCGGCAGGATAGCGCCAGGGATGTGGATGGGCTCGCGGTCGCAGTTGGTGATGTTGGTGATGTTGGTGATGTTGGTGATGTTGGTGGTGGTGTTGGTGGTGATGTCTGGGTTGGCGTCGTTTGCGCCAGTGGCGTTTGACATGGTTTCGGGCTCAGTCATGATGGTCCTGCTTGAGTACGCCGCCAGCGGGCGCCGGAGCGAGAGGCAGCAAGCGCTGGAATTCTGCCTTCACCAAAGCGTAGCACTCGCAGGCCCGTGTCTCCAGCCCTGCTGGGTCAAGAATGGAGATCAGGCCGCGGCGGTAGCGGATGTAGCCGCCATCGCGCAGCTTGACGGCGGCTGAGGTGACGCTTTCCCGGCGCACGCCCAGCAGGCTGGCCAACATTTCGTGCGTCATGACCAAATCGCTTCCCGGCGCCCGGTCGGCAGTTGCCAGCACCCACCGACTGAGTTGCTGGTCCACGGTGTGGTGGCGATAGCAGACCGCGTTCTGGCCGATTTGTGTGATCAGCCCCTGCGTGTAGCGCAACAGCGCGTTGCGAAGTGGTCCAGAGCGGGCAAAGCCCTGCATCAGCGGCGCCCGCGCCAGCCTGTAGCCGTGCCCGCCGCTCCGCACCACGGCCGAGCTGGGCATCGAATCCCCGCCCATGAACAGCGCGATGCCGATCACGCCCTCTTGCCCCACGCATGCGCTCTCGGCCATCGCGCCCGTGCTGGTCAGGTGATACAGCGAGACTACGGCGGTGGTGGGAAAGTAAACATGTCGAAAGGCTCTGCCAGGTTCGCCAAGCATGTCACCTAGCGCCATCGGCACCAGTTCAAGATCGGCAGCTATGTCGTCGAGGTGGGCGGCGGGCAACGCGGCAAGCAAATGGTTCTGGCAGGGGCCGTGAGTAGATGACATGCAGTGCAGGAACAGGGCGCTGGCCAGCGCGTGGGTTAGCCGCCCAGCATGACTTCTACACCGGTGCCGCGATAGCCAACGAAGCGACAAGTGGGATCGAGCAACGGCTTGCCACTGATGCGGAACTGCTGCCGCTGGCCGGTGCCCAGGGTGCGGTGTACGACAAAGTCTAGTAAAAGGCCGCGAGCAGCGACCCGCGCTTGCAGCGCCGTGCACTCGCTTTCGTTCCAACCGCCGTCCCAATAGGTGTCATTGACGCTGGCATCAGCCGTCGGTTCAGGGTGCAAGCCCAAAATCTGCAGCACAGGCCCCGATGCACGCGTCAAGTGGCCGCGCTCGTCCTGCTCCCAGTACCAGTCCGAGGCCAGCTCGGTCAGACTGCGGTAGCGGGCTTCGCTTTCCCGCAACTCTGCCGTTCGTTCCTGCACAGCAAGCTCCAGCGCTTTGTTGTGGCCTTCAAGCTTGCGGTAGAGGAGTCGAACTTCGAGCATGTTGTGAATACGCGTCTCGACCTCTAAAAAGTCGAACGGCTTGCTGATGAAGTCCTTCGCGCCAGCTTTCAAGGCGCGTAGCTTGTGGCCGGGTTGGGCGGTCAGCACGATCACGGGCAGGTAGCCATCATGCGCGCCGACCTTCAGGCCTTCCATGACGCCAAAGCCGTCCATACCGGGCATTTCGATGTCCAGCAGTATCAGGTCATAAGCGTGGCGGCGGTGGAGGGCGCAGACCTGCATCGGATCCAGGGTAGCGCTGACTTGCGTGTAGCCGGCCTCGTCCAGCAGACAGGTCAGCAGTACCAAATTGGCATCCTGATCGTCGACGATCAGGATGCTTGCTGCAAGGATGTCTTGGTCCATCGTCATGGTGTGCCAGCAATCGAAAAACGGGTAAAAAAGGACTTTAGAGGGTGCCCAGGGCAGCGTTCAGTTCGAGCCAGTAGGCGTTGGCGTCGTCGGTCGTACTCGCGACAAGGAAGGTGGCGATGACGCCGTCCATATTGGCAGCCATTTGTTGACTCACGATCAACTGGATGGTAGCGCCCGGTTCACCCTGGGCGAGCCAGGCGGCCGACTTGCCATCACTGGTGTCCTGAAATTGCACGCGAAGACGGCCATCTTCGCACTGATGGCAGCTGACCCGCACCACACCTGCGGCGCCGCTGTGCTTGAGCGCGTGGCTCAGGAGGTTCATGAGAATTTGTCGCACTCGCGTGCGGTCTGCAGTGACGAGCAAGGTCTCTTCTGGCCAGGCAAACACCACCTGGGCGTCGTTTTGGCGCGCCAAGGGTTCGACCAGCGTTTCGCAATCACGCAGCACGTCCTCAAGCGAGACGGGCTCCATCTGCAGCGGCAGTTTGTCGTGCTCGGAGGACGCATCCGAAATTTGGTCGATCAAGGCCGACAATTCCCAGCCGGCCTTGAGGATCCGACCAAGGCTGTCTTTCTGGCGCGGCGTTAACGTGGGCTGGCCGGCGTCGATGAGTTGAGCGAAGCCGAGAATGGCACTCAACGGCGATCGCAACGCATGGCCCATTGCCCACAAGAACTCCGACTGGCTACGCCGAGACTGCTTGAGCTGCGCTTTGGCTGCCCGCAACTGCAGCGCCATCTGGTGCAGGGAATCATCAGTCTGTGTCGGACTATGCGGTTGCCTGGAGTCCATTGGCGGCGCCTCGCCCGCAGACGGTTTGCCTTCGGCAAGCCCGGACGGCTGTGAGTTGATACGGTGCGCTTCGCTCGAAGATTGCATCCTCCCGAGCCTACTGCATCCTGCGGCCGCCCATCGGTTAGTTGACGCACATAGCCAAATACTGTGCAGCACGGGATAGAAATCAAAGCAATTGAGGCGCGGAGGGCAGAAGCGGGCGATCATGTCCGCGGCCACAGCGGAAGCCTGAAATTCGCCACATGGAGCAATCTGCAGCTTGCTCGAGTCCAGAGTAATTCTGCACGTACCGTAGGGTCGAATGACCGGTCCAAGGCCTTGATTTCTACGCGGCGACCGGCCGGTTGGGTCGGGCCTTGCCAGTGGCTGCCCCGGATTGCCGGCGTCGAAGGCGTCGTCCGCCGTTTTCAAAATTGATGATGCCGAAAACGGTCGTTGCTCGGCGACGTACCCGGCCAGAATCGGGTGTTGGCGAAGGGCGGCCGTACGGCGTCTCGCCGGAGCTCCAACGTAAGCGGTAAGCCTGCGGCGTTCTTCCCAACAGCTGGTCATACCCGAAGAATGCGCCTCATCAACACAGCATGAGGAGCGCGAATCATGGAAGACAGCAAGCCCCGACAGACTCGCCGACAGTTGGATGAGCATTCCTGGCTCTGTCGCAATAGGCGCGTGCGGGTAAGGTCAACCGATGAATTTTGACCGTACGAAGATGCTTGAAGCGCTGAGCCGAGTGGTTCAGCGGATGCGCTACCCGTTGGAAGTAATGTTGGTGTGCGTGCGCTGGTACGCGGCCTATCCGCTGAGCTTTCGGAACATTGAGGAGATGATGGCCGACCGTGGGGTCTTCGTCGATCACTCCACGCTGCATCATCGGTCGATCAAGATGCTGCCGGTGCTGGCGGTCGTGTTCCGTCGGCGCATGGGCCCGGTCGGTCAAAGCTGGCGAAGGGACAAAACCTATGTCAAGGTCAGCGGCCCGTGGAAGTACCTGTACCGGGCGGTCGACCGCGACGGCCACACCGTTGACTTCCTGCTGCGCGCCAAGCGAGACCACGCCGCGGCCCGGGCCTTCTTTGAGCGCGGCATGGATCTGCACGGCGTGCCCGAGAAGATCACGATAGACAAGAGCGGCGCGAACACGGCAGCGATCAAGAGCCTCCAGGCCGACAGCGGCCTGCAAATCGAGATGCGCCAGTCGAAGTACCTGAACAACC
>JBBRZR010000185.1:0-9054 GCA_038236495.1 Burkholderiales bacterium | reverse complement strand
GCCATGCCAGCGTCGAATTTGTGGCGCGCAGCAAGCTGGGCGGCCGGGCCCACCGGCTGCACGAGATCAGCCGCTTCGTGCGAGAAGACGGCCACTGGTTCTACCTTGACGGCCGAGACCCGTCATGAGCCGCGCATCAGGCAAATTCCTGGCGGATCGGCGGCAGCGTCAGGCGCCAGGCGATCCAGCCCAGCAGCCCACAAGCGCCCAAGGTGAACAGCACCGCCATCGACCGGGTGGCGGCGACAAACCCGCCAAACACCCCTGCCAGCACCGGCGGCATCACCGCCTGCTGCAGCGTGGCATCGACCAGCGACAACATCAGCTCCTGCTGCAGCCACAGGCCGCCCAAGTTGATGGCTATCGCCACCCCCATCAGCACGATGAAGCTGCGGCGCGCCCACTCCAGCCGCAGCAGCAGGCCGATCGCCGCGGCCAGTGTGGCCACCGACACCAACAGACCTGCGCCCACCACCCAGGGCAGATAGGCCAGCAGCCAGCCGGTGAGCAGCGGGTGCGGCAGCGGGGTGCTGGTCAACGCGACCTGGCTGGGCAGCGACGAGGCCGTGGCGTTTTGCACCAGCGCCAAGACCGATGCCAGCAGACCCAGCACGATGAACACCCAGGCCGTGACCGTGACAAACAAGGACCGCGCACCCACGTTGAAAGTCTGTGTCAAGTTGCTCCCCTTTGGCTTGGTTGGCAGGCTCCCGACCTGCCTTCAGACGCGATCATGACCGCGCACTGTGACAGGGATTTTTCAGCGACGGGCCTAGCAGCAATACGGGCATTTGCGGGGTGTTTGACCGGCTATGTCGGCCGCGCCGGGCAGCGAGCCTCGGCCAGGTCGACCCAAAGGCGCGCATGAACGCGCCCCTGACCGTGCTGCATGCCGACGACTGGCTGCTGGCCGTGCACAAGCCCGCCGGCCTGCTGGTGCACCGCAGCGCGCTGGACGCCCATGCCACCAGCGATGTCGTCACCCAAATGCGGGCCCAGACCGGCGCACCGGTGTGGCCGGTGCACCGCCTGGACAAGGGCACGTCCGGTGTGCTGCTGCTGGCCCGCGACGTGCACAGCGCAAGACTGCTGGGGGCGGCCTTTGCTGCCGCCAGCAGCGGCGATGCCGGCTTGCCCGCCCGCACGGTCAGCAAGCACTACATCGCACTGGTGCGCGGCTGGCCCGCGGACGCGGGCGAGACCGTGCAGGCGCTGGCGCGAGATCCCGAGCTGCCCTCCACCGGCCAGCCGCAGCTGCCCGCCTGCACCCGCTGGCAGGTGCTGCAGCGCATCCAGTTGCCGCTCTGCACCGACGGCCGCCATGCCGACACCCGGCTGGCGCTGCTGGCGCTGCAACCGCTGACCGGCCGGCGCCACCAGATCCGGCGCCACCTCAAGGCGCTGGCCCATCCGTTGATTGGTGACGCCACCCACGGCAAGGGGCCGCTGAACCGCGCCATCGCCGCGCATGTGGGCCAGACACGGTTGTGGCTGCATGCGCTGTCGCTGACCGTGCCGCACCCGGCCACCGGTCTGCCGCTGACCGTGCAAGCCCGGCCGGGGCCGGACTGGGCGCGGTGGGGGGCCGGTTGACGACACCCTGGCGGCGGCGCCGCCCCCCTCCCACCCGCTATCAATCCAGCTGCCGTGCCGCCACCAGGGCCCGCAAGACCGCCCGGTTCACCGCCGGCACCGCCATCAGCAGGCCATCGGCCGCCGCCCGGATGTCGTAGATCGAGGCCGCCTCGACCGCCTGCACCAACGTCAGGTAGGGGATCAACGGCCCATTGCCGTGCAGCAAGGCCGAGGACACCGCGGCGCTGGTGGGGATGCTCTTGAGCAACTCGTCGAAGGGCTGCTGCATCAGCCGGTCCAGCAGCGAAAACACGCCGCAGATGAACAGCTCGGACCGCTTGTCGTCGTCGCAGCCACTGTCGCGGCCCAGCTCTTCCATCACCAGGCCGCGCCGCACGGCGGCGTAGATCACCGGCTTCAAGTTGCTGTCGCGGCTGCCGGCCGCCAGCAGCAGTGCCAGCCAGCGCTTGAGCCGCTGGTAGCCGATCAGCATGATGGCGTGGCGGAAGCTGGTGACCTCGACACTCAAGCCGAAGGCCGGCGAGTTGATGTAGCGCATCAGCTTGAAGGCCATCGTGGGGTCGTTTTTCATGACCGCCTCCAGCCTGTCGATCGGCTCGGCCCGGTCCACCCGGTTGATCAGCTCGACGATCGCCGTCAATTCGGGCTGGCCCGCGCGGCCGGCCGGGGCGCGCGCCGGTGCCACGTCGTCGATCGGCCAGCCCAGCACCGCAATCGCGCCGCGGCCAAAGGCGTCGGTCATCTCGACCATCGTGCGCACGCCGGCCTGCACATGCGGGATGTTGCGCGACACCCCGCCGGGTGGCGGCATGCCGTCGCGGCGCTCGTCGGCCAAGTCGATGATCGAGTAGGCAAAACAGGGCAGCACCTCGCGCGGCAGCGGCGCCAGCGGCCGGCCCTTGATCAACAGCGTGTTGCCGTGGTGGTGCAGCGTGGCCAGCGCGTCGGTGCAGGCCAGGTCGCTGGCCATGAAGGCCGGCACCTCCAGCATCAGGTTGAGCGGCAAATCCGCGCGCATCAGGCCGTCGAGCAGGGTTTCGCTGACGATGTTGAGCGAGATGCGGCCGGCGTCCTCGGGCCAGACCTCGACCAGTGCGGCCAGCAGGTCGGTGGCGTCGGGCGTGACCTCGGGGCGGATCGGAAACACCGTCAAACGCAGCGCCGTGATGGCGCGGTGGCGGTCGATCATCGGCGAGTAGCCCAAGGCCACCTGGCCCAGGATGGGGTGTTCTGTCATGGAGAGGGCGTGCACACGGAGAGAAGCCTATTTGATGTAGTCGAACAAAGACATGCGCTGCACGGAAGCATAACTTTGCAGCGCTGCCTGGTAGCCGGTCTGCTGGTTCTTGAAGTCGCTGATGGCCTGCACCATGTCCACGTCCTCGGCATCGGCCTGCACCGATTTGGCCCACAGGTTACGGTCCTGGTTGCGGCCGTCGATGGCGTCGAGCCGGGTCAGTGCGCTGCCGGCCTCGGCCCGCGCGGCCTGCATCCGGCCCATTACCGCATCGACATCGCGCAGGCCGCTGTTGACCGCCTGCGCCACTTGGCCGGCATTGGCCAGCGGGTTCTTGAAGGTGGCCACCACGCGGTCGATCGCGGCAAACGGGTTCAAATCAGCCGTGGACGGGCTCAAGGTGAAGCTGTCGCCATCGGCGGGTGCACCCTTGACATGCACGGTCATGCCGTCCGCCGTGATGGCCGCACCCGCCACATACGGCACGCCGGTTTGTCCGGTGGCGTTACCGCCTTTCAGCACGCTGTAGGTCGTGCCCGCTCCGCTGCCGGCAAACACCACCTGATAAGAAGGGTTGGGGGCGCCTGGGAGCGCCGATGGGTTGCTGACATTGCCCGCGTCGATCCAGCCGGTGCCGGTGTTGCTGGCGGCGGCAGCACTGACAAACACCCCGTTGCCGCTGCGGGCCGACAACCAGATCGCCGCGCCGTCGGCGGTGGTGGGCATCTGCTCGCGGGACGAGAGCTGCATCTGGCCGCCGGTGGTGGCCGACACCACGCCGCCGGCCGTGTCCAGAAACGGCATGGCGCTGGCGCCCTGGCCGCCAAACAGGTAGCCGCCGTTGCCGTCGCCCTGGTTGGCCAGGGCCATCAACTGGCCGCGGTACTGCATCAGCTGGGCCGCCTGGGTCACCCGCTCGGCCGGGGTGTAGCTGCCGTTGCCGGCGCCCACCAGGGTTTCGCGCAGGTTCTGCATCACGTCGCCAGCCTGGCCCAGCGCCGACTCGGTCAGGGTCATCGCGTTGCGGCTGACATTGACCGAGCGCTGGTCGCTCTGGATACGCTGCTGGCTGATGAACGCCCGCTCGGCCCGGGCCGCGCCGGCGGGGTCGTCGCTGGGCCGGTTGATGCGCTTGCCGCTGGTCATCTGGGTTTGCGCCTCGACCATGTCCTGCTGGCGCCGTTGCAGGCTGTCGACGGCGGTCTCGTAGCGGTTGGCGGTGGACACTCTCATGGCGGATCCTGGGTCAGGCGGCGGGCCGGGGCGTGGGACGGGATGTCGGGGTCAGCGCGGCGCCACCGAGCGGTGGTCATCAACGGGACAGACCCAGGATGGCGTCGAACAGGGTCTGCGCGGTCTGCAGCATCTTGGCCGCGGCCTGGTAACTTTGCTGGAACTGCAGCAGGCGCGCAGCCTCTTCGTCCAGGTTGACCCCGACCTCGCCGGTCAGCGCGGCCTTGGCCCGGCTCGACACCGTGCTGCTGGTATCGGCCGCGGCCACCGCGCCCTGCACCCGTACACCCACGTCGGACATCGTGTTGGCATAGGCATCGGACACGGTCTGGCCGTCCACCAGCAGGCTGGCGGCCATGCCGTCGATATGCAGCGCATTGCCGTTGTTGCCCGCTGGGTGGGTGGTGGGTGCGACATCGATCCGGTCGAACTGTCGGGGCACACCGGCCAGCGACAACGAGACGCCGTTGTAGACGATGGGCTGGCCGGGGGTCAGGCTGCCGCTGGCCAGCACGCTGTTGCCGGCGTCCAGGATCTGGTAGCCGCCAATGTCGTCGGTGAAGTTCAGGCTGAAGGCTGCGTAGGCACCGGCAGGCGGCGCGTTGATGTCAAGTGCCGCCACCGACAAGGTGCCGGTATTGGCGGCCAGAGCCACCGCCGTGACCGGCGCGGCGGCCGCCAGGCCGCGCGGGTTCCGGAGCACCACCGACAGGTCGGCGGCAGCCCGGCCCACGGTCTTGAGTACAAACGATTCACCCGCCGACGGCGGATTGGGCCCGATGGTGATGGCAAAGCCGTCCACCACCCCGCCGTCGGCCACCGGCTGGAAGGTCTGGCCGTCGGTCAATCGGGTGACGATGTATTGCCCGCCGTTGGCCGGATCGGGTGCCAGCCGGTAGTCACTGGCCTTGAGCCTGGACGCATCGGTCACCGCAACGCTCACCGTGGCGATGTAGTTGCCGTTGACATCGCGCGCATTGCCGGTGGCCGGCAGCACCTGCGGCGCCGAAAACGCAAACAGCGGTGCACCGGCATTGCCCTGCAAGTCCAGCCCGAAGGCCTGCTGCTGGTTGAGCGCGCTGGCCATGCCGGTGACCATCTGGCCAAGTCGGTTACGCGCTTCCGCCAGGTCGGTGGCCTGGAACTTCAGCAAGCCACCCACCATGCCGTCGCCGATGTCAGCGGCACTCAAGTGGGTGATCTGGCCGCCGGCCGACAGCGATACGCCGATCCGGCTGGGGTCAACGGGGTCGGCGTTGGTCAACAGGCGGTTGCTGGACGCGCCCAGCACCAGGGTCTGCCCGGTGCCGACAAACACGTTGGCGGTCTGGTCCGGCGCCAGGAAGGTGTGCACCTGCATTTGCGCACCGATGCGCTGGATCAGCTGGTCGCGCTGGTCCAGCAGTTCGTTGGGCATCTGGCCTCGGTTGACGGCCGCGGCAATGTTGGTGTTGAGTTTGGCCAGCGCGGTGGCCAGGGAGTTGACCTCGGTGACGCCGCCGGCCACGTCGTGCTGCAAGTTGGCCTGCAAGGTCTCGATCTGGTCGCTGGACGATCGCGCCAGCGAGGCAAAGTCGTCCAGCCGGCCCAGCACCGCCTGGCGTGCCGACAGGTCGGCCGGTGCGGCTGCCAGGTCGGCGTAGGCGTTGAAGACCTGGGTGGCGGCCTGGCCCAGGCCCGATGCACCACCGACAAATACCTTCTCGAGTTGCGACAGCATGTCGCGGTGCACTCCGTCAGCCGCCGCGGCCGATGCGGTGGCCAACGCCTGCTGGGTCAAAAACATGTTGGACGCCCGCGTGACCGTGGCCACGGTCACACCCCGCCCCATGTAGCCCGAGGGGTTGTAGTCACTGCCGGCGCTGACCAGCTGGACCGACTGGCGTGAGTAGCCCGGCGTGTTGGCGTTGGCAATGTTGTTGCCGGTGGTCTGCAGCTGGGCGTAGGCGGTGAAAACCGCCTGGGTGCCCAAGGTCATGAGGGAGGTGCTGGACATGGCAGGTCAGCCGGGTCGCCTGGGCAGCATCAAGCCAGGCTGCGCTGCAGGCGCAGCGTGGTGTTGATCACCTTGCCCAGCTTGTCGGCATAGGCCGGATCGGTGGCGTAGCCGGCTTTTTGCAGGCCCTGGGCAAAATGCTTGGCATCGCTGCCCTGCGCCACCACGTTGGCGTAGCGCGGGCTGTCTTTCATCAGCTTGGCGTAGTCGGCAAAAGACTCGGCCTCGCTGGCATAGGCGCGAAACTTCTGCACCATCTGCTGGGGCCGGCCGCTGATGTACTCGGTGGTCTTGACATCCACGGTGGGGCCGGACCAGTTGGCACCGGCCTTGATGCCGAACAGGTTATGGCTGGCGCTGCCGTCGGTGCCGATGATCTCGCGCTTGCCCCAGCCGGTCTCCAGCGCGGCCTGGGCCAGCATGAAGGGTGCGGGGATGCCGGTCTCGGCCGCGGCCGCAGCGGCGGCAGCGCTGTGCTGTTGCACAAAGCCGGCGGCGCTTTTTTCAGGGATCTTGGGGGTGGATGCCGGGTCGGCCACCACCGGCAGGCTGTTGTTGGCGCTGCCCGTGGGCGGGATCGGGCCGGGCGTCAGCGCCATCTGCCGTTCCAGCTGGCGCGCGATCACGTCGCCCAGGCCACCCGGCCGGCCGGTCATCTTGCTGGCCAGTTGCGCATCCAGCAGCTCGGTGCCCAGCTTGGTGCCGGCGTTGTCGAACAGGCCCGAGGTTTCGGTGGCCGCGCGCATGCTCTTCATCAACTCGTTCATGAAGAGTGACTCGAACTGCTTGGCGGCATCCTTGGCAGCGGCCCTGGGGTCCTTGGCGGCGCCGTTGCGCAGGCCCTCCAGGGCGCTGCCATCGCTGACCAGGCGGGCGTTGCCCGCTGCAGCCGCGGCGCGGCTGGTCGCCTGCAACAAGGTGCCGCCCGGTTTGCTGGCAGCGTTTGTGGTCACGTTCATGACCGAATTGGATCCGATGCCGGCCATGCTCAGATCACCTCCAACTCGGCCTGCAGGGCGCCGGCGCTTTTCATCGCCTGCAGGATGGCCAGCAGGTCTTGCGGCGTCGCACCCAGCGAGTTGAGCGCACGCACCACATCCGACAACTTGGCCCCCGCCGGCAGTTGCATGATCGCGCCGCCCTGGGCGGTGATGGCGATGTCGGCCTTTTCGGACTGCACCGTCTTGCCGCCCGTCGACAACGCGTTGGGCTGGCTCACCACCGGGGTCGAATTGACCGTGACCGTGAGCGCGCCGTGCGCCACCGCGCAGCTGCTCAGCGTCACCGCCTCGTTCATCACCACCGAGCCGGTGCGGGCGTTGAGCACCACCCGGGCTGCGGGCCGCTCCAGCACCACGTTCAGGTTTTCGATGTCGGCCATGAAGCCGACATGCTCATTGGCCTGGGCCGGCATGCGCACCCGCACCACCCGGCCGTCCACCGCCTGGGCGATGCCGCTGCCCTTGGCGTTGTTGATCGCGTTGGCCACCGCGCGGGCGGTGGCAAAGTCGTTGGACTGCAGGTCGAGCTGCAACACGCCATTGACCGACATCGCGGTGGGCACGGCGCGCTCCACCGTGGCGCCCTCGGGCACACGGCCCGACGCCAGGTGGTTGATCTGCACCTTGCTGCCACCGGCCGAAGCCCCGGCCCCGCCGACGATCAGGTTGCCCTGGGCGATGGCGTAGATCTGCCCGTCGGCACCGCGCAGCGCCGTCTGCAGCAGCAGGCCGCCGCGCAGGCTCTTGGCGTTGCCGGCCGACGACACGTTGACGTCCAGGCGCTGGCCCGGCTGGGCAAAGGCCGGCAGCTCGGCCGTGACCACCACCGACGCCAGGTTGCGCGGCTGCATCGTCACGCCGGGCGGCAGCGTGATGCCGTTCTGCTGCAAGAAGGCGGTGAGCGCCTGCGGCGTGAACGGTGTCTGGGTCGCCTGGTCGCCGGTGCCGTCCAGGCCAAACACCAGGCCGAAGCCGGTCAGCTGGTTGGGCCTAACACCCTGCACGCTGGCCACCTCCTTGATGCGTGCGGCCTGTGCCGGCCACCACACCGCCGCGCTGGCGGCGAGCAGGCTGATCAGCACGATGGCGCGCAGCACGCGGTCGACGGTGGGTTTTTGCATCATCACACCGGCATCAGGTTCATGAAAAAGCGCGCCAGCCAGCCCATCGACTGGGCCTCGGCCTGCTGGCCGCGGCCGCGTTGCTCGATGCGCACATTGGCGATCTGGGTGCTGGCCACGGTGTTGCCCGGCGCGATGGCGCGCGGATCGACCTGGCCCGAGAAGCGCAGCACATCGACATTGGCGTTGACGCCGATCTGCTTTTCGGCCGACACGATCAAATGGCCATTCGGCAGCACCTGCACCACCGTGGCAGTGATGGTGCCGGAGAAGTCGTTGGTGTTCTCCACCGTGCCCTTGCCCGAGAAGCTGTTGGTCGAAGTGCCGGCCGCACTGGCCCGGGTCAATGCGGAGCTCTTCAGGAAGGGCATGGCCGTCAGGTCGGCCTTGACCGAATCGGCGCGGTCCACCGTGCTGGTGCTTTTCTGCACGGCGCTGACCTTCTCGACGATGCTCACCGTGACCGTGTCGCCGACGATGCGGGCCCGGTGGTCCTCGAACAGCGGCCGGTAGCGGTCGCCCTGGAAGATCGCCCCGGTGGGGCTGGCGGGTGCGGTCGCCACCAGCGCCAGCGGCATCGCGGCAGTGGGCAGCACCAGGTCGACGGGCGGCACGCGGGCCAGGGTCTCGCAGCCGCCCAGGCTCAGGGCCATCAAGGCCATGGTGGCGACCTGCAACAGGCACAAGGTTCGGGTCATGTGGGGCACGTTGGGGTTTCGGCTTGCCGGGGATCAGCGCCAGCCCTCACAGCTGCGACAGCTTCTGCAGCATCTGGTCGGAGGTGGTCACGGCCTTGGAGTTGATTTCATAGGCGCGCTGGGTCTGGATCATCGAGACCAGTTCCTCGACCACGTTGACGTTGCTGGTCTC
>JBBRZR010000184.1:0-9063 GCA_038236495.1 Burkholderiales bacterium | reverse complement strand
GGTGCGGGTGCGGGTGCCGCGGCAGTGGAGACCGGCAGCGATGGCCAAGTCACCGTCGAGGCCGACGAGGGCTGGCAGGTTCAGCTGGCCAATGGTGACTGGTTGGCGGTGTCGCGGCGCCAGTTGCCAGCGGTGCGCGAGGTGCTGGCCCGCACGGCTGCGTGAGCCGGACCGATTGCTGGGCGGTTGCCCGGCCGCGACGCCCAGATCAACCCGTGTTGCGCAACCCCGCTGCCACGCCGTTGATCGACAAATGGATGCCACGCTTGAGCCGCTCGTTGGCGGGGTCGCCCTCTGTTCGGTTGCGGTAGCGCCGCATCAGCTCGACCTGCAGGTGGTTGAGTGGGTCCAGGTAGGGGAACCGGTGCTCGATCGAGCGTGCCAGCGCCGGGTTGCTTTGCAGCCGCTCGGCCTCGCCTGTGATCAGTGACAGTGCCTGGTGGGTGCGGTCCCATTCGGCACGGATCGCGGCAAAGATGCGTTTGGCCAGGCGCTTGTCCTCGACCAGTTCGACATAACGCGCGGCGATACGCAAATCACTTTTGGCCAGCACCATGTCGAGGTTGGACAAAAGGGTGCGAAAAAACGGCCACTGCTTGTGCATCTTCTGCAGCAGCGCCAGCCGGGCAGGCCGGCCGTCCTCGGTGCCTAAAAAGTCCTCGATCGCCGAGCCGAAGCCGCACCAGCCCGGCAGCGCCACCCGGCACTGGCCCCAGCTGAAACCCCAGGGGATGGCGCGCAAGTCCTCGATGGCGCGGGTGGCTTTGCGGGATGCCGGGCGTGAGCCGATGTTCAGTTCGGCAATCTCGCGGATCGGTGTGGCGGCAAAAAAGTAGTCGGTGAAACCGGGGGTCTCGTACACCAGCTTGCGGTAGGCGGCAAAGCTGGCGTCGCTGATGGCGGCAGCGGCGTCCAGAAACGCCTTGGGCGCGCCGGCCTTGCCGCTGCCCGCGGCGACTTGGCCGTGCAGCAACGTGGCCTCCAGCGTGGCGGCCACCAGGGTCTCCAGATTGCGGCGGCCGATCTCGGGGTTGGCGTACTTGCTGCCGATCACCTCGCCCTGCTCGGTCAGCCGGATCTGGCCGTTCACCGTGCCCGGCGGTTGGGCCAGGATGGCCTGGTAGCTGGGGCCGCCGCCACGCCCCACGGTGCCGCCGCGGCCGTGGAACAGCCGCAAGGTGATGCCGGGCCCGCCGCCCACGGCCTGGCGCAGCGGGTCAAACAGCCCCACCAGCGCCAGTTCGGCCCGGTACAGCTCCCAGTTGCTGGTGAAAAAGCCGCCGTCCTTGTTGCTGTCGCTGTAGCCCAGCATGATGTCTTGCTCGCCGCCGCCGCGTTGGACCAGGTCGGTGATGCCGGGCAGGGCGTAGAACTCCCGCATGATGGGCTCGGCCTGGCGTAAATCACCAATGGTCTCGAACAGCGGCACGACGATCAACGCGCTCACACCGCCGTCGTCCAGCGTGCCGGTCATCAGCCCGCATTCTTTTTGCAGCAGCAGCAGCTCCAGCAGGTCGCTGACGGATTCGGTGTGGCTGATGATGCAGTGGCGCAAGGCCTCGCGGCCGTAACGCGCCAGCATCTCGCGTGCGGTCTCGAAGATCGCCAGCTCACCCAGCGCCAGCGCGCTGTAGACGGCACCGTGCACCCGCAGCGGCCGGGCATCGTTCAGCAGGCCCAGCAGCAGGCTGCGGCGGGCTGCTTCGTCCAGCGCCGAGTAGTCGGGGTGCAGGCGGGCCACGCACAGCAGCTCGGCCAGCACGGCTTCGTGTTTGTCCGAGCTCTGGCGCAGGTCCAGCGTGGCCAGGTGAAAGCCGAACACCTGCACCGCCCGCATCAGCGGCGCCAGGCGGGGTGCCACCAGTGCCTGGGCGTGGTGCGATTGCAGGCTGGCCTCGATCACCACCAGATCGGCCAGAAATTGGGCCGGGTCGGTGTACGGGTCTTGCGGCGACACGGCGTGGCGCAACGCCTCGGTGCCGGTCAGCGCGTGCAGCGTGGCGGCCAGCTTGGCGTAGACGCCGACCAGCGCGCGGCGGTAGGGCTCGTCCTCGCGGTGCGGGTTGCGGTCGGGCGAGGCATCGGCCAGGGTCTGCATCGCCGGGGTCACGCCAGCCAGCATCTGGCTGATCGACAGCTCGGCGCCCAGCGCATGCACCTCCGTCAGGTAAAAGCGCAGCGCCACCTCGCTTTGCCGGGCCAGCGCCATGCGCAAGGTGTCGGCGGTGACGTTGGGGTTGCCGTCGCGGTCGCCGCCAATCCACTGGCCCATGCGCAAGAAGCTGGGCACCGCAAAGCCCGCCAGGTGCTCCTCGATCTCGCGGTACAGCCGCGGGATCTCGCGCAAAAAAGTGCTCTGGTAGTAGCTGAGCGCGTTTTCGATCTCGTCGGCCACCGTCAACTTGGTGTAGCGCAGCATGCGGGTCTGCCACAGCTGGGTGATGCGGGCGCGCATCAGCGCCTCGTTGTCGCGCCGTCCGCGATCGCCGTGCAGGTCGTCGCGCTCGCTCACGAGTACGGCAATCGCACGCTCGGCGTCCAGGATGCTCTTGCGCTGCACCTCGGTCGGGTGGGCGGTGAGCACCGGCGAGATGTAGGCATGGGCCAGCGTCTGCGCCACGTCGGCAGCGCGGATGTCGGCCCGGTGCAGGCGGTCGAAGGTCAGCGCCAGCGATCCCTCCTGCTGGTGGCCTTGCAGCTCATGGTGCTGGCGCCGGCGCACATGGTGGCGGTCTTCGGCGATGTTGGCCAGGTGCGAGAAATAGCTGAAGGCGCGGATCACGCTGACGGTCTGGTCGGACGACAGGTTTTTCAGCAACCGGTCCAGCACCCGGCCGGCCGAGGCGTCTTTTTTCAGCCGGTAGGCCACTGAGAGCTGGCGCACCCGCTCGATCAGCTCGAAGGCCTCCTTGCCCTCTTGCTCGCGGATCACGTCGCCCAGGATCCGACCGAGCAGACGGATGTCCTCCATCAAGGGTTTATTTTTGGCGGCGGCGTCACTGGCATCCGCGGCCTTGGGCCGCAGCGCCGGCTTGGCAGCGCTGCGGCGGGTGCTGGTGGTGGCTGGGTTTGCTGCGGGGATGGCGGCCGGGGTCGCGGCCGGGGGGGTGGCTTGTTTCATTGCTGTCTCCAACGTCGTAACCAAATTACCAATCGGCAGACCGGCTGGGCATCGTAGCAGCCGTGTCGCGCCGACCCGCACGGGATGGGCCGGTGATCGGGTCTAGCGATAATCGGGCCACGATGACGCACGACACCTCCAACGCTGCCGCCACACCGACCACCCTGATCGCCACCCGCGAGAGCCGATTGGCGCTCTGGCAGGCCGAGCATGTGCGTGATTTGCTGATCCTGCGCTTCGGCCTGACGGTCGGCCTGCTGGGCATGACCACCCGCGGCGACCAGATCCTGGACCGGTCGCTCAGCAAGGTCGGCGGCAAGGGCCTGTTTGTCAAGGAGCTGGAGGTGGCGCTGGAAGAAGGCCGTGCCCATCTGGCGGTGCACTCGCTCAAGGATGTGCCGATGGAGCTGCCGGACGGCTTTGTGCTGGCCACCGTGTTGCAGCGCGAAGACCCACGGGATGCGCTGGTGTCGCCGCACTTCGACTCGGTCGCCGCGCTGCCGCACGCTGCGGTGGTCGGCACGTCCAGCCTGCGCCGGGTGGTGCAGCTGATGAATTTGCGGCCCGACCTGCGCATCGAGCCGCTGCGCGGCAACCTGGACACCCGGTTGCGCAAGCTCGATGACGGGGGTTATGACGCCATCGTGCTGGCGGCGGCGGGGCTGAAGCGGCTGGGCCTGGCCGGGCGAATCCGGGCCACCTTCGACGAGGTCGCGATGATCCCGGCCGCTGGCCAGGGGGCCTTGGGCATCGAAGTGCGGGCCGATGCCACCGTGCTGCGGGCTCAGCTGGCCCAGCTCACCCACGCGCCCACCTGGCTGGCCGTGCACGCCGAGCGTGCTGTCTCAAGGGCGCTGGGCGGCAGCTGCAGCATGCCGCTGGCGGCGCATGCCGTCTGGCAGGGCAGCAGCCTGGTGATCAGCGCTGCGCTGGGCCATGCGGGGCAGCCCGACCGGCCGCTGCTGCGCACCCAGGTGACGGCCGAGATCGGTGCCTCGGGCGATGCCGCGTCCACCGGCGCGGCCACCGCGCTGGGCGAGCGTGCTGCGGCCCGGTTGCGGGCCTTGGGGGCCGACAGCTACCTGGCATCGGCGCCGGTCTGAGTGGTCGAGCGCCGCGGTGGCCATCCCCCCTCTCCAACCCATGACCGACATGCCGGATGTCGCCCAGGCCAGCGTCGACACGGCGGGCCATGGTGATGACCGGCTGCCCACGGTGCTCGTCACCCGACCGCAGCCGCAGGCTGACGAATGGGTGAGCGCGCTGCAGGCGCTCGGCCTGCGTGCAGTGGCCATGCCGCTGCTGGGTATCGAGGCACCGGCTGATCTGGCGCCGGTGCAGGCCGCCTGGCATCGGTTGTCGCAACAGGCGGTGGTCATGTTTGTCAGCCCCAGTGCCGTGCAGCGATTTTTCGCGGTGTGCCCCGACGGCCTGGCCTGGCCGCCCGGGCTGATTGCGGCTGGCACCGGCCCAGGCACCCGGCAGGCACTGCTGACGGCAGGCGTGCCGGCGCGCGCGGTGCTGACGCCGCCGGACACCGCCGGCACTTTTGATTCCGAGGCCCTGTGGGCGGTGTTGCGGCCCCGGTGGGACTGGCCCGGCCGCCACGTGCTGGTCGTGCGCGGTGAGGGCGGGCGCGACTGGTTGGCCGACACCTTGCGCCAGCACGGCGCGCAAGTGCACTTTGCCGAGGCCTACCGGCGCACCCTGCCGGTGCTGGACGCGGCGGGGCAGCAACGGTTGCAGCAGGCGCTGGCGCAGCCCGCGGCCTTTTGCTGGCTGTTCAGCAGCAGCGAGGCCATCGGCCATCTGCCAACGCTGGCGCCGGCTGCCGATTGGGGCCCCGCCGTGGCTTTGGCCAGCCACCCGCGGATTGCCGATGCCGCACGGGGCCTGGGCTTTGGCCGCGTCCAGCAGGTGGCGCCCACGCCCGCGGCCGTGGCGGCTGCACTGCGTGCGCTGGCGCCGCCGCCCTGAAATCACTGACCCTCAAGCCCCTGCGCTGCACCTCTCAGCCCTTGCCCCGTCGATACAATCTTGTCGAACGTGACCGATCCCACCCAAACCGCCGCCACCGCCGCCACCGCCGCCACCGCCGCCACCGCCGCCACCGCCGACACCCGAGTGGCCCCCGATCTGGCGCCCAGTGCGGCCGTTGCTACGCCGGCGGCGGCGCCTGCCGGCGCCGGCACGCTGTCAGGTTCTATCGGCTGGATCGCCCTGGCTGTGGTCGGGGCGCTCAGCGTGGCCGCGGTGACGCTGGCGCTGCTGGGCCAGCAGCGTGTCAAGTCACTTGAACAAGAACTGGTGCGGCGCCAGCAGGACAGCCAGGGCCAGGCCATCGAAGCCCGCGCGCTGGCCAAGCAGGCGCAGGACGCTGCGCGCGCCGCCGAGTCCAAGGTCGGCATGCTCGAAGCCCGGGTTGCCGAGACGGCACTGCAGCGCAGCCAGCTCGAGGACCTGATCGGCCAGCTGTCGCGCTCGCGTGACGAAAACGTGCTGGCCGATGTGGATGCGGCGGTGCGGGTGGCCTTGCAGCAAAGCGCCATCACCGGCAGCGCCGAGCCGCTGGCCGCTGCGCTGCGCCAGGCCGAGGAGCGGCTGGCCCGCATCAACCAGCCGCGTGTCGAGCGGGTGCGCCGGGCCTTGGCGCGTGACCTCGACCGCGTGCGCGCCGTGGCCACCACCGACGTCGCCAGCCTGACCATCAAACTCGACGAAGCAGTGCGCACCGTCGACGATCTGCCGTTGCTGGCACAGCCCGAGCGGCGCAACGCTGCCGCGGCGCCGGTCGCTGCCGCATCGAGCCATGTGGCGTCCGCGGTCACGGGCGTGGCGTGGTGGCCCTGGTTGCAAGACCGCTGGACGGTGGTCGCCAGCCGGGTCTGGATCGAGGTCAAGGGCTTGGTCCGCGTCACCCAGATCGACCAACCCGAGGCCATGCTGCTGGCGCCCGAGCAAGCCTGGTACCTGCGCGAGAACCTCAAACTGCGCCTGCTCAATGCCCGGCTGGCGTTGTTGTCGCGCCAGTTCGACACCGTCCAGGCCGATCTGCGCGACGCGCAGACCTCACTCGGCCGCTACTTCGACCGTGCATCACGCAAAGTGGTGGTCACCACCGATCTGTTGCGGCAGGTGGCCACCCAGGCCCGCCAACTGAGCCTGCCGCGGCCCGACGAAACGCTGGCGGCGCTGGCCGCCGCACAAGCCGGCCGCTGACCATGGCGCCATCGCAACAGTCCGTCGGTCGGGTTGGCGGTCTGCCTGATCAGGTTTGCCCCATGACCCTGCCCAGCGGGCACTGACGATGCGCACCGTCATCTGGTTGGTGCTGTTGTTCGTGGTGGCGGTGGTGGCTGCCCTCACACTGGGCGACAACGACGGCCTGGCCTCGTTCTACTGGGCAGGCTGGCGCCTGGACCTGTCGCTCAACTTCTTCCTGCTCGCCGCGCTGGCCACCGGATTTGCCGTGGCCACCGCGGTGCAGGCGGTGGGCGCCCTGATCGGTTTGCCTGCGCGGGCCCGCGAATGGCGGTCGCTGCGGCTGGAGCGCGCCGCCCATGGCGCTTTGCGCGAGGCCCAGGCCGAGTACTTCGGCGCCCGCTACACCCGCGCCCACAAGGCCGCGCAGCGGGCCATCAGCCTGCGCCAGGACGTGCCTGCACTGGCCGACGACCACGAGTTTCAGGTGCTGGCGCAATTGCTGGCCGCCGGCAGCCTGCACCGCCTGCAGGACCGGCCGCGGCGCGATGACCTGCTGCAGCGCGCCTTGCGGGCCGGCCGGCGCGGCAGCAGCGCGGCGGTGGATGACGGTGCCCGCCTGCTGGCCGCCGAATGGGCGCTGGACGACCGCGATGGCCCGCGCGCCGAAGAACTGCTGGGTGAGCTGCAGCCCGGCGTCGCCCGCCGCACCCAGGCCTTGCGGCTCAAACTGCAGGCCGCGCGGCTGGCCCGCCGGCCGCTGGACGCGCTGCACACCGCGCATTTGCTGGCCAACCACCAGGCCTTCTCGCGGGTGGCTGCGCAAGCGCTACTGCGCTCGTTGGCGATCGAAGCCCTGGACGCGCCACACGACGCCGACCAGCTCAGGCGCACCTGGCAACAGTTCGACAGTGCCGACCAGCGCGACCCCTTTGTCGTGGCCCGTGCGGTGCGCCGCGCCGCAGCACTGGGTGTGGCCGACGAAGGACGCGCCTGGTTGCGCCCGCTGTGGGACCGGCTCGAGGCGCTGGGCGCCGATGGCCGCGCCGAAGTCGCGCTGGCACTGGCGGATGTGGCCGCCGGTGTAGGCCCCGACTGGCTGCCGCGCATCGAAGCGGCGCAGCGTGCCTTTCCCACCGAGCCCTCGATCCAGGCCGCGGTGGGTGCGGTACTGGCCGAGCGCCAACTCTGGGGCAAGGCACGGCGACCACTGGAGCAGGCCGCTGCCGACCCGACATTGGCCGCGCGCGCACGGCGCCAGGCGTGGCGGACGCTGGCCAGGCTGGCCGGTGAGCAGGGCGACGACGAACGCGCCAACGTCTGCCACCGCGCAGCCGCGGCGATCGACTGAGTCCTGATGGCGCGTGTTTTTTTGGATCGATTGTTTTTTGGTCGCGCCGCGGCAGTCTAAAAATTCAACGTATACTGCGAGGCTTGGCGGCTGTAGCTCAGCTGGATAGAGTACTTGGCTACGAACCAAGGGGTCGTGGGTTCGATTCCTGCCAGCCGCACCAGAAAAGACGAGGGTCAGCACGTTAACGTGTGCTGACCCTTCAGTCTTTTTGGACGCCAGAATCGCAAAGGTGCGAGCGCCTGCTACAGCGGTATCCAGCGGGCTAGTCGGCGCGGGGTGATCAACGGTGTCAAGTCACCAGGTTGCGTGCCGGCTTGGGCGAAAAGCTGACGATGCCAGCCTGCACCAGTGCTTCAAATTCGTCCGGTCCGACCGCCGCATGGGCTTGCAGCACGGCCTGGCTGTGCTCGCCCAGCAGCGGTGCCGGTGTGCGCGCGCCCAGGCGCTGGCCGTCTTGCCGGATGGCCAGGCCGCCCTGGCGCTGCGGGCCTGAGATGGCGCGGTCCAGGTCGATGAAAAAGCCGGCCTCGACCAAGTGAGCGTCTTGCACCAGGTGCTCGGCATGCAGCATCGGCGACGCCAGGATGCCGGCGGCCTGCAAGACCTGGGCGGCGTGCTCTGGGCTGTGTTGCACGGTCCAGGTGCCGATCGCGGCCTCGATCTCGACCGCATGCTGCTGCCGGCCGGCCAAGGTCAGCAGGCCGGTATCTGTCGCCCAGTCGGCGCGTCCCAGCAAGCCGGCCAACGCGGCAAATGCCGGGCCGTCCTGCACCGCCACCGCCACCCACTGATCGATGCCTGCCGAGGGATAGATGCCGTGCGGCGACAGCGCGGGGCGCTGGTTGCCCTGTCGCAGCGGTGTGCCGGGGCTGAGCTGGTGCGTCAGCAGCGCCGGGGTGGTGAACTGCAGCATCGCCTCGACCATGCTCAGGTTGACGTACTGCCCCACGCCACTGCGGCGGCGATGCACCAGCGCGGTCAGCAGTGCAGCGCAGCCGTACAGGCCGCCGACCGGGTCGCCGTGGGCCAGGTGCGTCATGGTGGGCGCGGTGCCGGGCAGGCCGGTGAAGCTGGGCAGGCCCGAGCCTTGCTCCAGGGTTGAGCCGTAGGCGCGGGTGTCGGACCAGGCATTGCCGGTGCCAAAGGCCGACATCGACGCCATCACCAGGTCGGGCCGCGCCTGGGCGAGTTGGGCATAGCCCAGGCCGAACTTGTCCATCACGCCGGCGGCCTGGTTCTCGATCACCGCGTCGGCGCCGGCCACCAGGGCCAGCGCCAGGTCGCGGCCGGTGGGCGTGGTCAGGTCCAGGCTGAGACCGCGTTTGCCGCGGTTCAGGCCGCAAAAGATGGTGGAGTGTTCGTACTGGCGGCCGGCGATGAACTCGGG
>JBBRZR010000183.1:0-9073 GCA_038236495.1 Burkholderiales bacterium | reverse complement strand
TCCGTCACGCCCGGCGTCGGTGATGGCCTGAATCATTAATGCTATAGTGTGAGGCTTAGCAGGCGCGTAGCTCAGCTGGTTAGAGCACCACCTTGACATGGTGGGGGTCGATGGTTCGAGTCCATTCGCGCCTACCAAATTTGGTAGGAAGTCAAGCTGCACAGGCCCCGGATCCTGAAGGATCGGGGGCTTTTTGCTTTCTGGCGCTGACCCTGCGCTTGTGCATAAGGTGGCCGGGGCTGACAGCTTGCGTTGCGTGTGCTCGATCGGCGGTGCCCGAGGCGCATCCAAGATGCCGCCATGGCAGACAGGCTGGGCAATCGCAGCTTGCCCTGGATATGGCTTTTATGCGCAATGACAGTCTCGATCGACAAATGCAACGCCGGGGCGATGTCGGTCAGGCGCTTGCCGGCCATGATGCGCTGCAAGACATCCTGACATTTCAGCTGCGCAGCAGACTCTCCACGCGCCGCGGAGGGAGCCGACGACACACTTGATCGAAGATGGATAGTCTCAAGGCCTTGGCGCGCAACACCCGCCGCGCAACGGACGACAGCGGCCCTGTTGACCGCGCCAGCGCGCTGGCCAAGGTGGGCCACGGCGCAACCCGCCTTGTCGCGGCCTGAGCGTCGTGCCTCAATGCTGCTTGTCCCGTCGCAAGCACGGTCACATCGCGGCATGGGCGGCAGTACCATGTGTGCCGGCGCTGCAAGCGCTCCCCAATCTGACCGGTGCGGGAGGTATCCGATGCGGATGAAGGCCAACCCGGTGTATGGCAGCAGCCACCCGGCGTCGGTGAACACCCGGCCGCCATCCACCGTGTCAGATCTGGCGCGCAACCCGGGCGCGGTCTTGCTGGTGTACTACTCCCGCAGTGGCCACACCCGCAGACTGGCCGAACAGATTGCCGAGCACTGCGGTGCCGATATCGAGGAGATTGTCGACCGTGTGGGCCGACGCGGCGTGTTGGGCTACCTGCGGTCGCTGTTCGAGGCCTTGCTGCGCATCCCCGCGCCGATCGAGCCCAACCTGCGGTCGCCGCGTAACTACGGCACCGTGATCGTGGGTTCGCCGGTTTGGGCCGGCCAGGTGCCCAGCCCGGTGCGCAGCTACCTGCGGCGCAACCGGGGACGTTTCAGGCGTGTCGCATTTTTCTGCAGCCACCGGGGCTCGGGTTACCGCCGGGTGTTGCAGCACCTGGCCACCTTGAGTGGGCGTGGCGCGGTGGCCACCTTGGCGTTGGCCGAGACGGATGTGGCGCAGCGCCGGCATGGGGGTGCGGTCAGCCGATTCTCTCGGGCCGTCCGTGGCGTGGGCCGATCCGGCTCGGTCGCGGGGCTCCGAGACGCTGCCTAGATGGGATGGGCAGTCGTGCTGCACGCGCAGGTGATTGATCTGCACGACGCACGCATGAGCGGCCAACGCCCGGACGGGCCGGCGGGTCCGGTGTGGCCCGCCTTGCGGCGTCCTGTGGCGGCATCGCCCAGGGTCAGTGCCGTGCCAGCATGTCCCGGGTCACCAGCGTGATGCCGCGCTCGCTGACTTCGAAGCGGGCGCGGTCTGCGGCCGGGTCCAGCCCGGCCTGAAACCCGTCCGGCAGCACGCAGCGCTTGTCGATGATGGTGCGGCGCAGCTGCACGTGGCGGCCGATGCTGACGTTGGGCAGCACCACCGACTCCTCGACCTGGCTGTATTCGCCCACCCGCACGCCATAAAACAGGATGGAGCTGCGCACGGTGGCACCGCTGACGATGCAGCCACTCGACACCAGCGAGTCGAGCGCCTCGCCGCGCCGGTTGGGTTCGTTGATGACGAACTTGGCCGGCGGGCGGTGCGGCTGCCGGCCCGGGATGGGCCAGGCCGCGTCGTACAGGTTCAGTGCCGGCACGACCTGCGTCAGGTCGAGGTTGGCCTCCCAGTAGGCGTCCACCGTGCCCACGTCGCGCCAGTAGGGCTGGTCGCCGACCATGTTGACGCAGCTGCGCTCGAAGCGGTGCGCAAACACCCCTGCCGACCCGACCAGTGCCGGGAGGATGTCCTTGCCGAAGTCGTGGCTGGATTGCGGGTTGGCGGCATCGCGTTCCAGCTGCTCGATCAAAAAGTCGGCGTTGAACACATAGATGCCCATGCTGGCCAGCGCATGGCCGGGCCGGTCCGGCAGGGGCGTCGGGCGCTCGGGCTTTTCGCTGAAGGCGGTCACGCGCTGGTCGGCGTCGATGGCCATCACCCCGAAGTGGCAGGCCTCCTCCAGCGCCACGTCCAGACAGGCCACCGTCACGTCAGCCTGGTGGTTGACGTGCTCGGCCAGCATCACCGAGTAGTCCATCTTGTAGACATGGTCGCCGCCCAGCACCACGACGTAAGTCGGCTGCGCGTCGCGCAGGATGTTGAGGTTCTGGAACACTGCATCGGCCGTGCCGGTGTACCAGCCGCTGCCGACCTGCTGCTGCGCGGGCACGACGTCCACGTACTCGCCCAGGCTGGCCTCGAGAAACCCCCAGCTGCGCTCGACATGGCGGATCAGGCTCTGCGCCTTGTACTGGGTCAGCACGGCGATGCGGCGCAGGCCGGAGTTGACGCAGTTGCCCAGCGAAAAATCGATGATGCGCATGGTGCCGGCAAACGGCACCGCCGGTTTGGCGCGGTGGTCGGTCAGCTGGCGCAGCCGGCTGCCACGGCCCCCGGCCAGCACCACCGTAAAGGTTCGGTTGGCCAGCGCGATGCGGTTGCCCCCGCTCATTCGGCAGCACCGAGGGCGCCTGCACTGCGCGGGTAGAAGCTGGCCATGTCGGTCCCCTTGTCAACAGCTTGCAGTGTCGGCAGCCAGCGTGCGCTGCGGGTTGAGACAGGTCAAGGGGCCGCGGTCACGCCGGGTATCAGCAGCCTCTGCCGTCAGAGATGGGCCATCGCCATGCCGCCCAGCACGATGCCCAGCCCGGCCACGCCGCCCACGCCCCAGGCCAGCCAGGTGCGGCGGGTCAGCAAGGCGATGGCCGCCAGCGCGATCGAGATCTGCAGCGCCGTGGTGGCCTGGGCCCAGCGGTGGTGCAGGTGCAGCTGCTCGTCGGACTGCTTGTCCCAGGCGGTGGCGTCGGCTTCCAGCTTCTCGGCGGCGGTCTTGATTTCGGCTTTTTCCTTCTTGTAGCGCTCCACCTCTTGTTGGTATTGCGGCTTTTTGTCCTCGGCCACCAGCACGCTGGCCAGCTCGGCCATGTTCTGCTTGCTGCTCTTGGACTGGTAAAAGTTCCACTGGTTGCTGGCCTCGGTCTTCTTGATCGCCGCGTTGTTCTTGAACAGCCCGGCGTTGGCCTGGGTGGCGCCGCCCTGGTAGGAGAACAGCGCGCCGATGGTGGCCAAAATCGCTGTCATCACCGCGATGCGGCCGGTGAAACTGTCCTTGGCCCCGTGTTGGCTGGCGTGCTCGAGCTCGTGGTCGTGCGGGCCGTGCACATGGAAGCCGTGGTCTGACATGGCGGGTGGGCTCCTGGTGGGTTCAGCGCTGGCGCTGGTAGGTGACAAAGGCGTAGGCGCAGGCCGGCGGGCCGGCGCTGCGGTGGGTTTCTCGCGCCACCTCTAGAAACTGCTGCGGCGGCCATGTCGGAAAGTGGCTGTCGCCCGGCAGGTCGGCGTCGATCTCGGTCAGCAGCAGCAGGTCGGCCAGCGGCAAGGCCTGGGCAAATAGCTGCGCACCGCCGATGACAAAAACTCGCGGCGCGCGGTTGCGCTGCGCCGCGCTGCGGGCCAGCGTCAACGCGGCGGTCAGTGTGTGCGTCACCTGCGCCCCGGCGGCGTCCCAGCCCGGCTGGCGCGTGACCACGATGTTGTCGCGCCCTGGCAGCGGCCGGAACCGCACCGGCAGCGAGTCCCAGGTTTTGCGCCCCATCACCACCGGGCAGCCCAGGGTCTGGCGGCGAAACCAGCGCTGGTCCTCAGGCTCGCGCCAGACCAGCTCGCTGCCCTGGCCAATGCTGCCATTGCGGGCCACCGAGGCGATCAGCACCAGCGGGAGGTCCGCGCCGTCCGGTGTGTCGCTCACACCGCCACCGGCGCCTTGATGGCCGGGTGGTGCTGGTAGTCGAGCACCTCAAAATCCTCGAACACATAGTCGAAGATCGACGCCGGCCGGCGCTTGAGGTTGAGTGTCGGGTAGGGCAGGGGCGCGCGCGTCAGCTGCGTCTGGACCTGTTCGACATGGTTGTCGTAGATGTGGCAATCGCCGCCGGTCCAGATGAAGTCGCCCACGTCCAGATCACATTGCTGCGCCAGCATGTGGGTCAGCAGTGCGTAGCTGGCGATGTTGAACGGCACGCCCAGAAAAATGTCGGCGCTGCGCTGGTAGAGCTGGCAGCTGAGCCGGCCACGGCCACCCGGCTGGGTGGCGGGCGCCACGTAGAACTGGAAAAAAGCGTGGCAGGGCATCAGCGCCATCTGGTCCAACTCGGCCACGTTCCAGGCGCTGACGATGATGCGGCGGCTGTCGGGATTGGTCTTGAGCTGCTGCACCACCTGGGCGATCTGGTCGATGTGGCCGCCGGCGGGCGTGGGCCAGCTGCGCCATTGCACGCCGTAAACCGGCCCCAGGTCACCGTCGGGACCGGCCCATTCGTCCCAGATCGTGCAGCCGTTGTCCTGCAACCATTTGATGTTGCGGTCGCCCCGCAAGAACCACAGCAGTTCGACGATCACCGCCCGCAGGAACACCTTCTTGGTGGTGACCAGCGGAAAGCCCTCGGTCAGGTCGAAGCGCATCTGGTGGCCGAACACGCTGCGGGTGCCGGTGCCGGTGCGGTCGCCCTTGGCCACGCCGTGCTCAAACACCTGGCGCATGAAGTCTTCGTAGTGGGTGCGGATGGGGCGGGTCATGGCGGGCGGGCGCTGGGGGGGAGCTCGATTATCCGGTCAAGTGCGCGGGGCCCAGCCGCCAGGCGGTCGGCAGCGGGCGCCGCAGTTCAGGCGGCTGCGTCGCCGTCTTGCAGGCCAAACTGCATCGCCGCCAGCCGGGCGTACAGCCCACCGCGCGCCACCAGTTCGTCATGTTTGCCGATGTCAACAATGCGGCCTGCCTCCATCACCACGATGCGGTCGGCCCGCTTGACAGTGGCCAGCCGGTGGGCGATGACCAGCGTGGTGCGGCCGCTCATGGCCGACTCGAGCGCGGCCTGCACCATGCGCTCGCTCTCGGCGTCCAGTGCGCTGGTGGCCTCGTCCAGCAGCAGCAGCGGCGGGTTCTTGAGCATGGCCCGCGCAATGCTGATGCGCTGGCGCTGGCCACCGGACAAGCGCACACCGCGCTCGCCCAGGAAGGTGTGGTAACCCTCGGGCAGCGCGCTGATGAAGTCGTGTGCAAAGGCGGCATGGGCGGCGGCGAACACCTCTGCATCGGTGGCGTCGGGCCGGCCGTAGCGGATGTTCTCCAGCGCCGAGGTCGAAAAAATCGTGCTGTCCTGCGGCACGATGCCCACCCGACCGCGCAGCGCCGCCAGCGAGGTGTCGCGCACCGGCACGCCGTCGATCGCCACCGTGCCGGCGCTGACATCGTAGAAGCGCAACAGCAACTGGAACACCGTGCTCTTGCCGGCGCCGCTGGGGCCGACGATGGCCACCGTCTCGCCGGGCGCAACAGTCAGGCTGAAGTCGCGCAGCGACGGCAGCGTGGGGCGCGACGGGTAGTGGAAGCTGACATGGTCCAGGCTGACTGCCGAGCCCGCGGCGGTGGCTGGCAGCGCGCGTGGGCGGGCGGGGTCAACGACGGGCGACTGGGCCGACAGCAACTCCATCAGCCGCTCGGTCGCACCGGCGGCGCGCAGCAGGTCGCCGTAGACCTCGGACAACACCGCCACGCTGCTGACAAAGATGATCACGAAGACGACCGTCTGGCCCAGGTGGCCGGCACTGATGCGCCCGGCCGCCACCGCCTGCGTGCCCTGGTACAAGCCCCAGAGCAGCGCGCCGAAGGTGGCGGTGATGATGAAGCCCACCAACACCGAGCGCACCCGGGTGCGCTTGATTGCAACATCGAACGCGGCCTCGGTCGCGGCATCGAAGCGCTTGGACTCACGCTGCTCCTGGCCGTAGCTCTGAACCACCGGAACCGCGTTGAGCACCTCGGCAGCGATCGCGGCAGAGTCGGCCACCCGGTCCTGGCTGGCACGGCTCAACTTGCGCACCCGGCGGCCAAAGTACAGGCTGGGCAGCACCACCAAAATCAGTATGCCCAGCACCTGCGTCATCACGTAGGGGTTGGTGATGATCAGCATCAGCATCGCGCCTGTGCCCATCACCGCGTTGCGCAAGCCCATGCTGAGCGATGACCCGACGACGGTCTGCACCAGCGTGGTGTCGGTGGTCAATCGGCTCAGCACCTCGCCGGAGGCTGTGGTCTCGAAGAACTCCGGGCTTTGCCGCACCACGTGGGCATAGACCGCGTTGCGCAGGTCGGCCGTCACCCGCTCGCCCAGCCAGCTGACGGTGAAAAACCGCAATGCCGAGAACAGGCCGAGCGCCGCGCCCACGCCAAACAGCGCCAGAAAGTGGCCGCGCAGCGCCATCAGGCGCTGGTTGGGGTCGGCGGCGACCACGCCCTGGTCGATCAGCGACTTCATCGCGATCGGAAACAGCAGCGTGCTGACCGCCGCCAGCACCAGAAACAGCAGTGCCAGCGCGATGCCCACGCGGTACGGCCGCAAAAACGGCCTCAAGCCCGACAGCGAGCGGGGCGAGGCGGAGGCGGGACGGTCAGTGGGTGAGGCCATGGCGGCAGTGTAGAGGGGGCACCGGGATGACCCTGATTATTGCTAGGCTATGCAAATGATGCCTGCGCAATCATTGCATAAGCAAATACATTACCGCGATGGTTGCCGATGCTCCCCCGCCTGCCGATTTCTACACCGCTGAAAACCTGCGCCCCGAAACCAGCGTGGGCTGGTTGAACAAGCGGGTGATGCAGTCGGTGCTGCTGCAGATCGACCGCCGGCTGGCGGCGCACGACCTGACCCACGCCCAGTGGCTGCCGCTGTACCGGCTGTCGCGCGGCGAGTGCGACACCATGGCTGCGCTGGCGCGTGACCAGGCGCTGGACCCGGGCGCGATGACGCGTGCACTCGACCGGCTGGAGGCCAAGGGCCTGATCCGGCGCGAGCGCTCGTCGCAGGACCGGCGGGTGGTCAAGCTGGAGCTGACCGAGTCCGGTCGCGCGGTATCGCTGCTGGTGCCGGCCGTGCTGGCCGAGGTGATGAATGCGCACCTGGCCGGTTTTACCGAGCCCGAATGGCAGGTGCTGGTCGGTCTGCTGCAGCGCATGGTGGCCAACGGCGATGCGCTGCGTGATCTTGCCAAGGATGTCGAATGAACTGTTTCAACTTGGCCCGCACAGGCTTGTCGCGCGTGCGATCAGGCAAATTCGGCGGCTTGGGCAACTTGGCCGGCCTGGCCACCCCGGCCACTGCCGCGCTGGCGCTGGTATCGGCCGCCGTGGTGCTGATGCTGGGTGGCTGTGCATCGCCCGGCACGCTGCCCGAGCCGCTGGCGCTGCGGCCAGCGGCGTCGGTCGGGCTGGAGGCCGGGCCGACCGCCGAGGCCCAGAGCGTGTTTCCCAGTGCGCAGTGGTGGCGTGAACTGGGCGACCCGGCGCTGGATGCGCTGGTGGAGCGTGCGCTGGCCGACCAGCCCAGCCTGGCCGCCGCCGCCGCCCGGCTGGCCCGTGCCGCTGCGGCCACCGATGGCGCGCGGGCCACACAAGCCCCGCAAGTCGGCCTGGGGCTGGACCTGAGCCGCCAGCGTTACTCAGAAAACGGCTTGTACCCGCCGCCGCTGGCCGGTGGTGTTTTTAACAGCGGCAACCTGCAGGCCAGCGCCAGCCTGGAGCTGGATTTCTTTGGCCGGCATGACGCCGCCTTGCAGGCGGCATTGGGCCAGCAGCAGGCGGCCCGCGCAGATCTGCAGGCAGCACGTGTACTGCTGGCGGCCAACGTGGCGCGCAGTTATGTGGCACTGGCCCGGCTGGCCAGCTTGCGCGACATTGCCGAGCGCACGCTGGCACAGCGCCAGGCCACGCTGGACCTGACCCGCGAACGGGTGCAGGGTGGCCTGGACACGGTGGTCGAGCAGCGCCAGGCCGAAGCCGGCCTGCCCGACGCGCGTGCCCAGATCGAGGCCTATGCCGGCCAGATGGTGCTGGCGCGCCACCAGCTGGCGGTGCTCAGCGGCCAAGCGCCTCAGGCGCTCGACGGCCTGGTACCCGCACGCCTGTCCGGCATCGCACCGCTGCGTGCCGCGCACCCGCCCGAGCGCATCGCCGCCGACCTGCTGGGCCGGCGCGCCGACGTGGTGGCCGCGCGCTGGCGGGTCGAGGCGGCGGTGCAGGACGTGGCGCTGGCCCGCACCCAGTTCTACCCCGACATCAACCTGGTGGGCTTCATCGGCCTGAACACGCTGGGGCTGGACCGGCTGTTTTCCACCGGCAGCCGCAACTTCGGCGCCGGGCCGGCGCTGCGCCTGCCGCTGTTCGATGGCGGCCGGTTGCGCGCCAACCTGCGCGGCCGGGCCGCCGAGGCCGATGCCGCCGTGGCGGCCTACAACGGCGCGCTGCTGGACGCCGCCCGCGAGGTGGCCGACGCCGCCGCCAGCTGGCGCTCGCTGGACCGCCAGCAAGCCGAGCAGGCCCAGGCGCTGGCCATCAGCGAAAGCGCCTACGACCTGGCAACGCAGCGCTACCGCGCCGGCCTGGGCAACTACCTGGTGGTGCTGAGCACCGAGACCGGTGTGTTGGCGCAACGCAGCCAGCATGCCGACCTGCAAGCCCGCACGCTGGACGCGCAGCTGGTGCTGATGCGTACGCTGGGTGGCGGCTGGCGTGACGATGCGCCGCCGCTGGCCGACGCGCGCTGAGCCGGGCCCGACACCACGCCAACACCGCACCCCGCCGCACCCCGCCGCACCCTGCCGCACCCTGCCGTACCCTGCCGTACCCGAACACCGAACCCGATCACATCCCCATGTCCGACTCTGCTGCCTCGCCCGTCCCCGCTGTGCCGCCTGCACCGGCTGCCCCACCCGTGCCATCGGCCTCACCCGC
>JBBRZR010000182.1:0-9105 GCA_038236495.1 Burkholderiales bacterium | reverse complement strand
GCCCGACCAGATGTTTGCGTACGCCGAGGCGGCTGCCGGCCGCGGCCTGCGCGCCATCATCGCCGGCGCGGGTGGCGCGGCCCACCTGCCCGGCATGCTGGCAGCCAAGACCACCGTGCCGGTGCTGGGGGTGCCGGTGGCCGGCAAGCACCTGTCGGGCGTCGACTCCCTGCACTCGATCGTGATGATGCCCAAGGGCATTCCGGTGGCCACTTTTGCAATCGGCGCGGCCGGCGCGGCCAACGCCGCACTGTTTGCAGTGGCCATGCTGGCCACCGGCGACGCGGCACTGCGCGCCCAGCTGGACGCCTTCCGGGCGCGCCAGACCGCCGCGGCGGTGGCCATGACCGCCGACCTGACCTGAACCCCTGCGTTGATCCCTTTGTTATGAGCACAACCCGATGAGCGGCAAGACGATTCTTCCCGGCGCCACGCTGGGTGTGATGGGCGGTGGCCAGCTGGGCCGCATGTTTGTGCAGGCCGCGCAGTCGCTGGGCTACTTCACCGCCGTGCTCGACGCCGACGCCACATCGCCCGCCGGGCTGGTGGCGCACTACCACATCGCCACCGACTACCTGGACGAGCAGGGCCTGGCCCAGCTGATGCAGCGCTGCGAGGCCATCACCACCGAGTTCGAAAACGTACCGGCCGGCGCGCTGGTCACCTTGGGCGCCCACCGTCGGGTGGCACCGGGGGCCGAGTCGGTGGCCGTCTGCCAGAACCGGGCCGCTGAAAAAGCCGAGTTCAAGCGCTGCGGCGTGGCCTGTGCGCCCTATGCGCTGATCGACACGCCCGAGCGGCTGCGCAGCGTGCCGGACGACCTGCTGCCCGGCATCTTGAAAACCGTGCGGCTGGGCTACGACGGCAAAGGCCAGGCCCGGGTGGCCGACCGCGCCGCGCTGGCTGCTGCCTGGCACACGCTGGGCCAGGTGCCCTGCGTGCTGGAACAACTGCTGCCGCTGTCGCTGGAGCTCAGCGTGCTGGTGGCGCGCGGCGCGTCGGGTGACTGTGTGGTGCTGCCGGTGCAGCAAAACCTGCACCACGACGGCATCCTGGCGGTGACCCAGGTGCCCGCACCCGACGCCACGCCCGAGCAGCAGCAGGCCGCGACCCGCGCCGCGGTGGCGCTGGCCACGGCGATGGATTACATCGGCGTGCTGTGTGTCGAGTTTTTCGTGCTGACCGACGGCAGCCTGGTGGCCAACGAGATGGCGCCACGCCCGCACAACTCGGGTCACTGGTCGATCGACGGCAGCGACGTCAGCCAGTTCGAGCTGCAGGTGCGCACCCTCACCGGCCTGCCACTGACTGCACCGCGCCAGCACTCGGCCGCGGTGATGCTCAACCTGCTGGGCGACCTGTGGTGGCGCAACCCGGCCTCGGAACAAACCCCGCCCTGGGCCGCCGTGCTGGCCCTGCCCGGTGTGCACCTGCACCTGTACGGCAAGGCCAATGCGCGGCCCGGCCGCAAGATGGGTCACCTGACCATTACCGCCGAGTCGCCGGCGGCCGCTCGCACGGTGGCGCTGCAAGCGGCCGCCCTGCTTGGCCTGCCGGCGTTCTGTGCCCTGCCAGGAAATGACTGCGTCATTCCCGCCCCAGGGGTCAAGCAAAGTGGCAACGCCACATCGCCTTGAGATCGGCATGACCCTGCTGCGCGGCGATCAACCGGCGGACATCCAGGCCGCAGCCCGGCGCCTGACCGACGGTGGGCTGGTGGCCTTTCCGACCGAGACCGTCTATGGCCTGGGCGCCCGCGCCGACAGCAACGCCGCGGTGGCCGCCATCTTTGCCGCCAAGGGCCGGCCTGCCGACCACCCGCTGATCGTGCATGTGGCCGACATGGCGCAGGCCGCCACCTTTGCCGCCGACCTGCCCATCGCTGCGCAACGCCTGGCGCAGGCCTTCTGGCCCGGGCCGCTGACCCTGATCGTGCGCCGTGCGCACGGTCAAGCCACGGCCGCCGCCGGTGGCCAGGACAGCATCGGCCTGCGCTGCCCTGCGCATCCTGTGGCCCAGGCGCTGCTGCGAGAGGCCGCCGCGCTGGGTGTCTCGGGCGTGGCCGGGCCCAGCGCCAACCGTTTTGGCCATGTCAGCCCGACCCGCGCGGCCCATGTGCAGCAGGAGTTCGGGCCAGACCTGTGGGTGCTGGACGGCGGCGATTGCGCACTCGGCATCGAATCCGCCATCGTCGACCTGAGCCGCGCTGCACCCGCGCTGCTGCGACCGGGGGTGCTGACACGGGCGCAGATCGAGGCGGTGCTGGGCCAGCCGCTGCAGGCCGCAAACGCCGGATCGCCACGCGCACCGGGCACGCTGGCCTCGCACTACGCACCGGCCGCACGGCTGCGGCTGTGGTCGCCGGCCGCGCTGGACGCCGCACTTCACCGGCCAGACGCCTTGCCTGCAGGCCTGGCGGTATATTCCCGACGCGCAGCCAGTACCGGCCCGGGTCGGCACTGGCAACAGATGCCCGACGATCCGGCGCAGGCCGCACATGAGCTGTTTGCCGTGCTGCGCCAATTCGACGACGCCGGCTTGGCCGAGATCTGGGTGGAGCAGCCCGACGACGATCCGGCCTGGGAAGGGGTTGCCGACCGGCTGCGCCGTGCCGCCACACCGTGACCGGCGCGGCAGGCACTACCGTCCCGATCCACCCGACCGACCCCCGATCTGCCGCAACCGATGCACCCGCCCCGACAAGACCTTGCACGCCGGCGCCTTGACTGATTGATGGAACCCTGATGACTCTCTTATCGAATATGCGGCGCCTGAGCGCCCTGGTGCTGGCCCCGCTGCTCGTCACGGCAGCGCTGCTGGCGGCCTGTGGTGGTGGCACCGAACAGGTCGTGAAGTTCAAGCCGAACCGCCTGTTCGTGTTTGGCGACGAAAACAGCCTGATCGAAAACGACGGCAGCAACGATGGCTTCAAGTACACCGTCAACGACCGCAGTCTGGCCACCGCCGGCAAGTGTCTGGTGTTGCCCATCTTTGTGCAGGACGTGGCGCTGTACTACGGTTTTGTCTTCGAACAGTGCAATCCGCTGTCGCTCACGCCCAAGGCCTTCATGCGGGCGACGCGCCTGGCCAAAGTCGCTGACGTGGCCCAGCAGGTGGCCAACCAAAGTGGCCTGAACTCGGGCGACATCGTCACCCTGATGGTCGGCATCAACGACCTGATCGGGATCTACGAGCAGATGCCCAAGAGCGCCGGCCTGACCGACGCCAACAACAAGGCCGCCATTGCCGAGGCCGGGCGCCGTGGTGTCCAGGCAGCGGCCGTCGTCAATACGCTGCTGGGCACCGGCGCGCGGGGTCTGATCTTCACCGTGCCCGACATCAGCCTGTCGCCCTACGCGGTTTACGCCGAACAAAACCAGCCCGGCTCGAAGGCACTGTTGGCCAGCATGAGCTATGAGTTCAATGCCTACTTGCGCACCAGCATCGACGCCACCGCCTTCGACGGCCGCAACTACGGCCTGGTGCTGGCCGACGACATCGTGGCGGCGATGTACCGGCTGCCGACGGCCTACCTGACCACGCCGTCGGCCCCCGGCGTCACGGCCTGCAGCAATGTCATCGACGGTGGCACCGGCGACGACGTGGCCACACAGGTGCTGGCCTGCAACACCACGACGTTGGTGGCCAACGCCACGTCGGCCAGCCACCTGTGGGCCAGCGACCGCCACATCGGGCCCAACGCCCACCAGCGCATCGGGTCGCAAGCCACGTCGCGCGCGAGCAACAACCCGTTCTGACCCGCGGGCCAGGGCATCCGCGCGCAACCGCCTGCGGTCTGGCTGCACCATGACGACCCCCTGCCTGCTGGCGCTCGACACCTCGACCGACCTGCTGTGCGTGGCGCTGCGCACACCCGGCGGTGCCCGCTGCACGGTCGAGCCCGGCGGGCCGTTGGCATCAGCCCGGCTGATCCCGGCAGTGATGCAGCTGCTGGCGGACGCCGGCCTCACGCTGGCCGGGTTGCAGGCCATTGCTTACGGCCAGGGGCCTGGCGCCTTCACCGGCTTGCGCACCGCCTGCGCCGTGACCCAAGGCCTGGCATTGGCCCACGACACCCCGGTGCTGGCTATCGACAGCCTGCTGATCGTGGCCGAGGATGCCCGCGCCCAGGCCGCTGCCGGCGTGCGGGCCGCCCCGGCAACGGACCCCGCGTCCGAATCCGACTGGTGGGTGGCGATGGACGCCCGGATGGACGAGGTCTACGCCGCGGCCTACCAGCACGGGCCGCAAGGCTGGCACACCCGCGTGGCACCGCAGTTGTGGACCCTGCCCGCGCTGGCCGCGCTGTGGCACGACAGACCACCGCAGCGACTGGCCGGCAGCGCCATCGCCGCCTTTGCCGGGCGGCTGCCTTGGGGCAATGCCGCCCTGTGGCCCCAGACGCAGGACCGCGCCGCGGCCTTGCTGCGCCTGGCGCAGGCCGCCTGGGCGGGCGGACGCAGCCTGCCGGCCGACCAGGCGCTGCCGCTGTACCTGCGCGACAAGGTGGCCTTCACCAGTGCCGAGCGTCTGGCCATGGCCAAGCCGCCAACGGCGCATGACCAAGTCGCTGTGCCCGGCGCCACCCGCGTGCCCGGCACGGCGGCAGGCCCATGAGCGCCGTACTGCGACCAGCCGCCGCCGCGCGGCACCAGCCGATGGTGGTGGCCGACCTGGACCGCGTGCTGGCGCTGGAGCAGGCGGCCTACAGCCACCCCTGGTCGCGCGGCAACTTCATCGACTCGCTGGCCGCCGGCTACACCGCCGAACTGCGTCTGGATGGCAGTGGCGGCCTGCTGGGCTACTTCGTGGCGCTGCCGGGTTTCGAGGAAACCCATTTGCTCAACCTGACGGTCGCACCCGCCCGGCAACGTGCCGGGCAGGGCAGCGCGATGCTGCAACGCCTGCTGGCGCTGTGCCAGCAGCGCGGCGACCAGGCGCTGTGGCTGGAGGTGCGGCCCAGCAACCAGCCGGCGCTGGCGCTCTACCAGGCCTTTGGTTTTGTCGAGGTGGGCAACCGGCGCAACTACTACCCGGCCAGCGGCAACCGGCGCGAGGACGCGCGGGTCATGCGTCTGGGCTTGTCCGGGCTGAACCTTGTCCCGCCAGCCGTCACCGGACACCTGGCCGAACCCCAAGCCGGAGGCCCCGATGCGGTGGTCTGAGACCCAACAGGCGATGCTGCGCGAAATGGGGCTGCGCCTGTGGCTGCCCCCGACCGACCCCAGTGCGGCCAACACCGGCGCACCGGCTGAACCCCGCGCCATTGGCCACCGGGCTGGCGCTGCCAAGCCAGCCACGCCGACAACGACCCGCCCCGCCCCCATGCTGGCGGCACCCGCACCGCCGGGCGTGCTCGCCCCGGCCAACGGCGTGGCCGGGATGGACTGGCCTGCGTTGCGCGCTGCAGTCGTCGCTTGCCGCGCCTGCACGTTGTGCGACGGCCGGCGCCAGACGGTGTTCGGTACCGGCCACCCGCGCGCCCATTGCCTGGTCGTCGGCGAAGCACCGGGCGAGCAGGAGGACGCGCTGGGTGAACCGTTTGTCGGCGAGTCCGGCCAATTGCTGGACCGCATGCTGCGGGCGCTGGGCCTGACGCGTGAGGCCGCCGAGCCGCCCGACCCGGCGCGCCAGGTCTTTATTGCCAACACCCTGAAGTGCCGGCCACCCGGCAACCGCAACCCGACACCCCAGGAACTGGCCGCTTGCCAGCCCTACCTCGAGCGCCAGATCGCGCTGGTGCAGCCCCGGGTGATCCTGGCGATGGGCCGCTTTGCGGTGCAGGCGCTGCTGGGCAGCAGCGAGCCGCTGGGCCGGTTGCGTGGCCGGCTGCACGCCTGGCGCGGCGTGCCGCTGGTGGTCACCTACCACCCGGCCTACCTGCTGCGTCAACCGGCTGAAAAAGCCCGCGCCTGGGAGGACTTGTGCCTGGCCGCATCCTGCCTGGCAGCCGCCGGCGGCTGACCGCCAAACGCCTACCGCGGCTACCCGCCCTTGGCCGCCTTGGCCGCCTTGACCGGCCGGGTCCAGCCCGCCAGCGACACCTGCTTGCCCCGCGCCACCGTCAACTGCCCCGCCGGCGTGCTTTTGCTGATGGTGCTGCCACCGCCCACCGTGCCGCCAGCGCCGATGGTCACTGGCGCAATCAGCACGCAATTGCTGCCGATGTGCACGTCGGCCTCGATCACCGTGCGGTGCTTGTTGGCGCCGTCATAGTTGGCGGTGATGCTGCCAGCGCCGTAATTGACGCGCTCGCCCACCGTGGCGTCGCCCAGGTAGGCCAGGTGGTTGGCCTTGGCACCACGGGCCAGCGTGGAATTCTTGACCTCGACGAAGTTGCCGATGTGCACCTCTTCGGCCAGATCCGCCCCCGGCCGCAGCCGGGCAAACGGGCCCACCAGACAGCCCGCGCCCACGCTGGCGCCCTCGATGTGGCTGAACGGGTGGATCACCGCGCCGGCACCGATCACCGCGTCGCGGATCACGCAGTGCGCGCCGATGCGCACCTCGTCGCCCAGCGTCACCGCGCCTTCAAACACGCAGCCGACGTCGATATCGATGTCCTGGCCGGTGGCCAGCGTGCCGCGCAAATCGAACCGGGCCGGGTCGGCCAGCCGCACGCCGGCCTCCAGCAGCGCATCGGCCTGGCGGCGCTGAAAGCGGCGCTCCAGGTCGGCCAGTTGCAGCGGGCTGTTCACGCCCAGCACCTCGGTGTCGTCGGCGGCATGGGTGGCGACCACGGCCACGCCCTCGGCCACGGCCATCGCCACGATGTCGGTCAGGTAGTACTCGCCCTGGGCGTTGTCGTTGTCGAGTGCCGCCACCCAGCGCTTGAGCGCCGCCGTGGGCGCGGCCATCATGCCGGTGTAGACCTCGTGGATCTCGCGCTGCTGGGGCGTGGCGTCCTTGTGCTCGACGATGCCCAGCACCCGGCCGCCCTCGGGGTCGCCCGAGCGCAGGATGCGGCCATAGCCGGTGGCGTCATCGAGCTTGATCGTCAGCAGCGCCAGGCGCTGGCCGCCGCAGGCCTCGGCCAGCGCACGCGCGGTGGCGGCTTCGATCAGCGGCACGTCGCCGTTCAGGATCAGCGTCGTGCCCTGGTCATCAACGCCCGTGCCACCCAGGTGTGGCGCCACCTGGGCCACGGCATGGCCCGTGCCCAACTGCGGCATCTGCCGCACCGACGACGCGCCGGTGCCGGCAATGGCAGACTCCACCGCCTCGGCACCAAAGCCGGTGATGACCCAGGTCGGGTGCTGGCCCAAGGTCGCGGTGGTGGCCAGCACATGGGCCAGCAAGGGTTTGCCGGCCAGCCGGTGCAATACCTTGGGGTGGCGGGATTTCATGCGGGTGCCTTTGCCCGCAGCCATGATCACGATGTCCAGAACCATTTTGGGAGCCTGTTTCGATGCGGTGGAGTCGGTGGATTATCGTGGCCGTGTTGCCGCTGGTCGTGGCCTGCAGCGCGGTGCGCCTGAGCTACAACCAGGGGCCGACGCTGGCCTACTGGTGGCTGGACAGTTATGCCGATTTCAACACCGAGCAGTCGCCGGGCGTCAAGACCGCACTCGACGACTGGTTTGCCTGGCACCGCGCCAGCCAGTTGCCCGACTATGCCCAGGCGCTGGCGGCGATGGGCGTGCTGGCCGCAGACAAAGTCACGCCGGCGCAGGTTTGCAGCACCATCGGCGCCTGGCAGCAGCGGGGGCTGCAGGCCTACGAGCGCGCCCTGCCCGCCATGACCGATCTGGTGCGCACGCTGTCGCCCGAGCAGATCCGCCAGATCGAGCGGCAGACCCTCCGCAAGCAAAAGGAGGCCGCGGCCGACTACCTGCAGCCCGAACCGGCCGAGCGCCAGAAGGCCAACTTCGAGCGGGCGCTGGACCGGGCCGAGTCGATTTACGGCAAGCTCAACGAGGCCCAGCGCCGGCGCCTGTCGGCGGACTTGCTGGCCTCGCCGTTCAACCCTGATCGCTGGCTCAACGAGCGCAGCCTGCGCAATGCCGACACCGTGCGCAGCCTACGCCAGTGGCAGGCCGACGGCAGCGACAGCGGCGCGGTGCAAGCCGGCCTGCGCCGGATCGGCCAGGACGCCGTGCAAAGCCCTCGCGCCGACTACCGCAGCTACGCCAGCACGCTGATGCTGTCGAACTGCAGCCTGCTGGCCGGCCTGCACAACAGCACCACGCCCGAACAGCGCCAAAACGCGACCGCCAAGCTCAAGGGCTGGGAGGACGACGTCCGGGCCTTGATCCGGCGCTGATCGCTGGCCCTTGCGTGCCACCCGATGTGGCGGCCCGGCACAACCCGGCTGCAAGTCCGCACTGGCCCTGTCGCCGACGATCGGGGCGACGAAGCGCTGGCAAACCGGGGTGCGGCAGTTGATCGTGCGCCTGGGCCCGGGCTGGTGATCTGCCAAAATCGGCGGCTGAAACAACCCGCCGCCCACCCCTCCACTCCCAGCACGCAGCCCCCATGAACATCCTCCGATTCGACCAACTCATCGCCCAGGGCAAAGTGGCCGGGCAGCGTGTGTTCATCCGCGCCGATCTCAATGTGCCGCAAGATGACGCCGGCACGATTACCGAAGACACCCGCATCCGCGCCTCGGTGCCCTGCATCGCGATGGCACTCAAAGCCGGCGCTGCAGTGATGGTCACCTCGCACCTGGGGCGGCCGACCGAGGGCGAGTTCAAGCCCGCCGATTCGCTGGCGCCGGTGGCCAGGCGTCTGGGAGAGTTGCTGGGGCGGGACGTGCCGCTTGTCGCCAACTGGGTCGATGGTGTGACGGTGGCCCCGGGTCAGCTCGTGATGCTGGAAAACTGCCGCCTGAACAAGGGCGAAAAGAAAAACGACGAGGCGCTGGCCCGCAAGATGGCCGCGCTCTGCGACATCTATGTCAACGACGCCTTTGGCACCGCCCACCGCGCCGAGGCCACCACCTACGGCATCGCCCAATTTGCGCCGATTGCCTGCGCCGGCCCGCTGCTCTCGGCCGAGATCGACGCCATCACAAAAGCCCTGGCCCACCCCAAGCGGCCGCTGGTGGCCATCGTCGCCGGTAGCAAGGTCAGCACCAAGTTGACCATCCTGCAAAGCCTGGCG
>JBBRZR010000181.1:0-9174 GCA_038236495.1 Burkholderiales bacterium | reverse complement strand
CGCTGCAGCCGGTGCAGCGCCTCGTCCAGCCGCTCGCGGCTGCTGGCAAAGGACAAGCGCAGCCAACGCTTGGGGTCGTGCCGGCCAAAGTCGCGGCCCGGGGTCAGCGCCACGTGGGCGCGGTGCATCAGCTCGAAGGCAAAGTCCCAGCTGTCGGCGCTGTGGGCGCTGCAGTCGGCGTACGCATAAAACGCACCGTCGGGCAGCACCGGTACGGCGAGGCCCAGCCGGTTCAGCGCGGGCACGACCAAGTCGCGTCGGGCGCGGAACTCGGCCCGCCGGCGCTCGTACTCGGCAATCGACTCGGGCGCAAAGCAGGCCAGCGCCGCGTGCTGGGCGATGGTGGACGCGCAGATGAACAGGTTCTGCGCCAGCCGCTCGATCGGCGCCACCAGCGCGTCGGGCACCACCATCCAGCCCAGCCGCCAGCCGGTCATGCTGAAGTACTTTGAAAAGCTGTTGACCGACACGATGTGCTCGCCGAGCTGCAATGCGCTGCGCCCGTAGGTGTCGTCGTAGCTCAGCCCGAGGTAGATCTCATCGACGATGGTCACACCGCCGCCTTTGCGGACCACGCCGTCGATCCGGCGCAATTCGTCGGGGTGGATCGAGGTGCCGGTCGGATTGCTGGGCGAGGCCAGCAGCACCCCGCGGGTGGCGGGCCCCCAGGCCTGTTCGACCGCGGCGGCATCGAGCTGAAAGCGCTGCGCCGCCGTGGTGGGCAGCAGCCGGGCCACAGCCTCGGCGGCGGCCACGAAGTGCCGGTTGCAGGGGTAGCTGGGGTCGGGCATCAGCACCTCGTCGCCGGCCTCGAACAAGGCCAGGCAGGCCAGCTGCAGCGCGGCCGACGCACCGGCGGTGATGACGATGCGCCGGGCCGGGATGTCCAACCCGAAGCGCTGGGCATACCAGGCTGAGAGCGCCTCGCGCAGCGCGGGCAGGCCGGTGGCATCGGTGTACTGGGTGCGGCCGGCGCGGATGGCGCGCTCGGCCGCGGCTTGCACCAGTGGCGGCGCGGTGAAGTCGGGCTCGCCGATGTTGAGAAACAGCATGCGCTCGCCGCCCTGGGCTGGGTCGCAGGCCGGGCTGGCCGCGATCAGTGCGGCCGCCTTGGCGCACTCCATCACGTAGAAGGGCTCGATGTGGTCGAGCCGCCGTGCGAGCTTCATGGCGGGGGTGTCAGCGTTTCAGGGCGATCAGGCCGTGTCGGCGCCGATCAGCCGGCACGTCGGGCGTCGTTGCGGGCCTTGACCTCGACCGGCCGCAAGTCGCTGGCAGCCTTGTCCAGCACGCCGTTGACGTACTTGTGCCCATCGGTGCCGCCAAAGCTCTTGGCCAGCTCCACCGCCTCGTTGATCACCACCCGGTAGGGGATGTCGATGCAGTGGGTCAGCTCGTAGGTGCCGATCATCAACACGCCGTGTTCGATCGGCGACAGCTCGGTGGTCTTGCGGTCAACATGGCGCGACAGCACCGCATCCAGCGCCGCGGCCTCGCGGATGCTGCCGTGCAGCAGCGCGTCGAAGTGGGCGCGGTCGCATTTCTCGAAGCCTTCTTGCTCGCGGATATGGGCCTCGACTTCGGCGCCGTCGGCACCGCTGACCAGCCACTGATAGAGGCCTTGCAGCGCCAGCTCGCGTGACCGGCGGCGGGTCGATTTGGCCTGCGGCTTGCGGGCCGGCCGGCTGGCACCGCCGGGCTTGCTGGCGGCAGCGGCAGGCGCGCCGGTTGAGCTGGCAGCGCCGTGCTCGCCGTCGTCGGTGCTGGTAGGGATCGCGGTCACGTCAGGTCGTCCAGCAGGTTGGCCATTTCAACCGCCACCCGGGCGGCATCGCGGCCTTTTTCTGCGGCGCGGGCCCAGGCTTGCGCCTCGTTTTCGACCGTCAGGATGGCGTTGGCCACCGGCAGCGTGTGGTCCAGCGTGACCCGGGTGACGCCGGCACCGCTCTCGTTGGCGACCAGCTCGAAGTGGTAGGTCTCGCCGCGGATGATGCAGCCCAGTGCAATCAGCGCGTCGAAGTCGTCGCTCTCGGCCATCGCCTGCAGCGCCACCGCCACCTCCAGCGCACCGGGCACCGTGACGTGGCGGATGTTGTCCGCGTCCACCCCCAGCACGGCCAGCTCCGACAGGCAGGCCTGCGCCAGCGCGTTGGTCAGGTCGGCGTTGAAGCGGGCCTGCACGATGCCGATCGACAGCCGCGAGCCATCGAGCCGGGCGGTATCGCCCCCGTTGTCGCCCTTGTTGGCGTTCTGCATGGAAACCTCGGGAAGACTGCTGAAATGCGGCGGAAAGCGGCGAAATTCGGTGAACCAGCGGCGGACTGCAGCCGGTCAGTGGCCGGCGGTCACGAAGCTGGTGACCTCGAGCCCGTAGCCCATCATGCTGGGCATTTTGCGCGGGCTGCCCAGCAGTTTCATGCGGGTGATGCCCAGGTCACGCAGGATCTGCGCGCCCACACCGTAGGTCCGCAAGTCCATCTGCATGCCGCGCCCGGGCCGGCTGGCTTGCTGCGGCAGCACCTGCGGCAGCAGCGTCAGCACATCGTTGCCGCAGTTCAGCAGCACGGCCAGGCCGGCCGGTGCGGCCTGGATCGCCGCCAGCGCCTTGGGCAGTGGCCAGGAATGGCCGCTGCGGCCGACATCCAGCAGGTCGATCGCTGTGAAGGGCTCATGCACCCGCACCGCCACCTCGTCGCCATGCGCCCATTGGCCATGTTGCAGCGCCAAATGCAAGCCACCCGAGCGGTCGCGGAAGGCGATGCACTGGAAGCTGCCCTGTGCCGTCACCAACTCACGCTCGCCAACCCGCTCGATCAGGGTCTCGTTGTGCACACGGTGGGCGATCAGGTCGGCGATGGTGCCGATCTTCAGGCCGTGCGCCTTGGCAAAAACCTGCAGGTCGGGCAGCCGGGCCATGGTGCCGTCGTCGTTCATGATCTCGCAGATCACTGCCGCCGGGGTCAGGCCGGCCATCGCCGCCAGATCGCAGCCGGCCTCGGTGTGGCCGGCGCGCATCAGCACGCCGCCGTCCTGCGCCTGCAGCGGGAAGATATGGCCGGGCTGCACCAGGTCGGCAGCGACAGCGTCGCGCGCCACGGCAGCGGCGACGGTGCGGGCACGGTCTGCCGCCGAGATGCCAGTGCTCACGCCCTGGGCGGCCTCGATGGACACGGTAAAGGCCGTGGCGTGCGCGGCGCCGTTGCGGGCGGTCATCGGCGGCAGCTGCAGGCGCTCGCAGCGCTCACGCGTCAAGGTCAGGCAAATCAGGCCGCGGCCGTGCTTGGCCATGAAGTTGATGGTCTCGGCCGACACATGGTCGGCCGCCAGCACCAGATCACCTTCGTTTTCGCGGTCTTCTTCATCGACCAGGATCACCATCTGGCCGGCTGCCAGCTCGGCCACGAGCTCGGGAATAGGGGAAAGTGCCATGTCAGGATTGTAGGCGGCCAGGCTGTGCCGGGCCTTTGGCGGGGGCAGACCCGCGGTCAGCCGGCCGCAGCGGGGCCGGGCGCGGCATCAGCCCAATCCCAGCGCCCCTCGCGCAGCATCTGGTTAGGGCCGAACCCGGCCTTGTAGGCCATCTTGTCGCTCTGTTCGATCCAGTAGCCCAGGTAGAGGTGCGGCAACTTGAGTTGGCGGGTCTGCTCGATCTGCCACAGCACGCCGTAGGTGCCCAGGCTGCCCTTGTAGTCGGGGTCGTAATAGGTGTAGACGGCCGAGATGCCGTCGCTCAGCACATCGACGATGGCCACCATGCGCAAGGTGCCGCTGCCGTCATCGCTGGCGTTGCTGGCGTTGCTGGCGTTGCTGGCGTTGCTGGCGTTGCTGGCGTCGCGAAACTCCACCAGCCGTGAGTTGACCCGGCTCTGCAGCAGGAACTGGGTGTACTGGTCGACGCTGTCGTGGTCCATGCCGCCGCCCGAGTGCCGGCCGGACTGGTAACGCAGGTAGAGCTGGTAGTGCTCGGCCACGAAGCCCAACCGCAAGACGCGGGATTTCAGGCCCTGGTGAAGCTTCCAGGCCCGGCGCTGGCTGCGGGTGGGCACAAAGCTGGCGATGGGCACGCGCAGCGGCACGCAGGCACGGCAGTTGTCGCAGTAGGGCCGGTAGGTGAACATGCCGCTGCGCCGGAAGCCGTTGGCCACCAGGCTGGAGTAGGCATCCGCATTGATCAGGTGGCTGGGCGTGGCCACTTGCGACCGGGCCAGCCGGTCCGGCAGGTAGCTGCAGGGGTAGGGCGCGGTGGCGTAGAACTGCAAGGACGCCAGCGGTAGCTCTTTGGGGTGGGTCAAGGCGGGCCTGCTGCGGGGGCGGTCGGGGGTGTGGCCGGCGCGGTGTCATGCCCCGACGTTGCGGGCGTCGCCGGTGCCAGGTCCAATGCCGCCCACATCTGCGGATGATAGGTCCAGGCCGCGGGCGCCGCGGCGCCCAGGCTGCGGGCGAGGTGGGCCTCGAATGCAGCACGGCTGATCTCGTGGGCACCAAAACTGGCCAGGTGCCGGGTGCGCTGCTGGCAGTCGATCAGCGTGATGCCGTGGGCGCGGCAAAAGGCAATCAATGCCGCCAGCGCGATCTTGGACGTGTCGCTGCGGTGGGCAAACATCGACTCGCCAAAAAACATCGCGCCGATGCCCACGCCGTACAGGCCGCCGACCAGTTCACCGCCCACCCAGGTCTCGACGCTGTGGGCCCGCCCGGCGTCATGCAGCGCGCTGTAAGCGGTGATGATTTCGGGCGCGATCCAGGTGCCGTCCTGGCCGTCGCGCGGGGTGTCGGCGCAGGCGGCCATGACGCGGCGGAAGGCCGAGTCGATGCGGATCTCGCAGCGCGGATCGCGGATGAAGCGCCGCAGCGTCTTGCGCAGGCTGTGCGACAGCCTGAACCCGGCCACCGGCAGCACCATGCGCGGGTCCGGGGTCCACCACAGTGGCGGATCGCCCGGGCTGTACCACGGGAAAACGCCCTTGCGGTAGGCCTCTTCCAGCCGCCGGGGTGTGACGTTGCCACCGGCGGCCAGCAGGCCGGGGGCATCGCTGTCGGGCCCCAGCGCCAGCGCCGTGGCTGGCAGTGGGCTGTGGTCGTCGATCCAGATCAGGGGCTGTGCCGGCATGGTGCCGGTATTTTGCGCGACCTGGCCGTGCGCGCAGGGCCCGCCAGGTGTCGTTGCCTGTGTGCGGCAGCAGGACCGATCAGATCGTCACGCCGCCGTCGATCACCAGCGATTGCCCGGTCATGAAGCGGCTGGCGGGTGCCGCGAGGTAGACGGCTGCACCGGCGATCTCGTCGGGCTCGCCGATGCGGCGCAGCGGGGTCTCGGCGTTGCGGGCGGCCAGCGCGTCCGGGTTGTCCCAGAGCGCCTTGGCGAAGTCGGTCTTGATCAGGCCCGGCGCGATGCAGTTGACCCGCACGTTGTGCGGCCCCAGCTCGACCGCCAGATTGCGTGCCAGTTGCATGTCGGCCGCCTTGCTGATGCAGTAGGCGCCGATCACCGACGAACCGCGCAAGCCGCCGATCGACGAGACGATGATGATCGAGCCGTCGCGGCGCGCCATCATCTGCGGCGAGACCATGGTCACCAGCCAGTTGTTGGCCACGATGTTGTTGTCCAGGATCTTGCGGAACTGCTCGTCGGCGATGCCGGCCATCGGCCCGTAGTAGGGGTTGCTGGCAGCGTTGCAGACGAGGGTGTCGATACGGCCGTGCACCGCCATCGTGCGGTCCACCAGCGCCTGCAGCGCGGCCTTGTTGGAGATGTTGGCAGCCACCGCCAAAGCGGTGCCGGCGCCGTGCCGGGCGTTGATGGCCTCGGCCACCGTGTCGCAGGCCTCTTGCTTGCGCGACGAGATCACCACCTTGGCGCCGTGCTCGGCCAGCCGCTCGGCGATGGCCCGGCCGATGCCGCGTGACGAGCCGGTGACGATGGCCACTTGGCCCTTCAGATCGAACAATTCCATGGTGTTTCCTCGGTGGTGTGGTGGGGGGTGTCGCGGTGGGGCAGACAACATGCGCATCTTTCCAAGCCGGGCGCGGCAACACCATTGGTACTTACGGTATAAAGCCCGGGCAAGCCATACCAAAACCTCCAAACCTCAAAATTCATCCCATGACAATTGATTTCACCGGCCGTGTGGCCATCGTGACCGGCGCCGGCGGCGGTCTGGGCCGGGCGCACGCCCTGGCGCTGGCCGCCCGCGGCGCGCGTGTGCTGGTCAATGACCTGGGCGGCGCCGACGGCGTGCCCCGCAGCGCCTTGGCGGTGGTTGCCGAGATCGTGGCGGCGGGCGGGCAGGCCATGGCCAACGGCGCATCGGTCACCGACGCCGCCGCCATGGCCGCGATGGTGGCCGAGGTGATGGCCGCCTGGGGCCGGGTCGACATCCTGGTCAACAACGCCGGCATCCTGCGCGACAAGAGCTTTGCCAAGATGTCGATCGACGACTTCCGGCAGGTCATCGACGTGCACCTGATGGGCGCGGTGCACTGCTGCCAGGCGGTGTGGCCCATCATGTCGGCCCAAAAATACGGCCGCATCGTGATGACCACCTCGTCGTCCGGCCTGTACGGCAACTTCGGCCAGGCCAACTACGGCGCGGCCAAGATGGCGCTGGTCGGCCTGATGCAGACGCTGTCCATCGAAGGCGCCAAGAACGACATCCGTGTCAACTGCCTGGCCCCCACCGCCGCCACGGCCATGACCGAGGGCCTGCTGCCGCCCGCGGTGCTGGAAGCGCTCAAGCCCGAGGCGGTGGTGCCGGCGATGTTGTGGCTGGCCTGCACCGACGCCCCCAACCGCGCGATTGCCTGTGCCGGCGCCGGCACCTTCGAGGCCGCGCACATCACGCTGACCCAAGGCGTGCACCTGGGCACGGGCGCCGACGTGCCCGAGCAACTGGCGGCGGCCTGGGTCCAGGTCAGCGACCGGCAGGGCGAGCAGGTGCCCGCCAGTGGCGCGGCGCAGGGTGGCAACGAGGTGACGCAGGCGCTGGCGGCGCGGGCTTGAGCAGCACCGATGCCGCACCGCAGCCATCCCCCGCACTACCCGCCGCCGCTGGCTGCCTTCGGCGGTGCGGTGCCCGAGGCGCCGGCCTGGTTCCAGGCGGCCATGGCCGACCTGCCCGAGCGCAGTACGGTGACGGTGCAGGGCGCACCGATCGAAACCCTGGCCTGGGGCCGCGCTGGCGACCCGGGCCTGCTGCTGCTGCATGGCAACGGCGCCCATGCCGACTGGTTCAGCTTCATCGCGCCGCAGCTCAAGCCCGGGCGCCGGGTGGTGGCCATGAGTTTTTCCGGCATGGGCGGCTCGGGCTGGCGCACCCAGTACAGCGTGGCGCAATGGGCCGACGAGGCGCTGGCCGTGGCCGAGGCCACCGGCCTGTTCAGCGCCACGGTGGCGCCCACGGTGGTGGCGCATTCGTTTGGCGGGTTTCCGCTGATGAACCTGGCGGCGCGGTTTGGTGACCGTCTGGCGCGGGCCGTGATCGTCGACACCCCGCTGCGCCCGCCACCCGGCGTGGACGGCAAACGCCGCCACCGGGCCGAGAACCTGCGGTCGGCCCGGGTTTACGACAGCGAGGCCGAGGCGCTGATGCGTTTTCGGTTCCTGCCGCCGCAGGGCTGCGCGCACCCGTTTGTCGCCGATGTCATTGCCCGGCGTGGGCTGAAACGCGTGGCCGGGCCACAAGGCCAGCCGGGCTGGGTCTGGCGCTTCGACCCGTTCCAGTTCCGCCACTTCGACTTTGGCCGGCCCTATCGCGACCTGAAGCAGGCCCGCTGCCCGGTCACGCTGGTGCGCGGTGGCCGGTCGCGCCTGATCACGCCCGAGCTGATGGCCCACGCCGTGGCGCTGGCCCCGCCCGGCACCACGGTGCTGGAGCTGCCCGACGCCGACCACCATGTGATGGTGGACCAGCCGCAGGCCTTTGCGCAGCTGCTGGACAGCCTGGTGGCCAAGGCGTGAGCGGGGTTGCGCCGATAGCAGGTGGCCGCTTGGGTGCACGTTGTGGCCGCTGACACCCCGACACCCACGCCCAGGTCCACGCTGCGCTTTGCCGAAAAGCGCGAGCTGATCCTGGACGGTGCGGCGCGGCTGTTCAACCGCCGTGGCATCAAGGCCGGCACGCTGGCCGAGGTGGCCGACAGCGTGGGCCTGGCCACCAACAGCCTGACCTACTACTACCGCAAGAAGGAAGACCTGGTCTTCGCCTGCCTGGCGCGCAGCATTGCGGCGATGGACGGCGTGATTGCCCAGGCGGCATCGGCCCATACCCTGGCCGAGCGCATACGCGGCTTTGTGCACGGCTTCGTGGCGCTGATGGGCGATGTGGCCGACCGGCGGCGGCCCGAGCTGATCTTTTTTGGCGATATGCGTGCACTGCCGCCGACCCAGGCCGAGCCGGTGTTTGCCGCCTATGTCGAGATGTTTCGCCACCTGCGCCGCCTGCTGCGCCAAGTCCAGTCCGACGTTGCAGCCGACAGCCGCCGAGCGCTGAACGCCCGCACCCACCTGCTGCTGGCCGAGGTGCTGTGGGCCCGCGCCTGGCTGGGCCGCTACGAGACCGTGGACTACCCGCGGGTGGCGGCAGCCATGAGCGACATCCTGCTGCACGGCATGGCCGCTGCGGGCCAGCAGTGGCCGCCGCTGCCGACCCGCCCGGTCACTGCGGTGGCGCCGTCGCTGCGGGCCGCCCCGCTTGCCGGCCCGACTGCCGGCCCGCTTGCCGGCCCGACTGCCGGCCCGACTGCCAGCCCGACTGCCAGCCCGACGGACACCTCCAGCGCCGACGCCTTGCGTGATGCCTACCTGCGCACCGCCACCCGATTGATCAACGACCACGGTGTCGGCGGCGCGTCGGTCGAGCGCATTGCCGCCACGCTGGCGCTGACCAAGGGCTCGTTCTACCACCACCACGACACCAAGGAGGCGCTGGTCGATGACTGCTTCGAGCGCAGCTTTGCGCTGATCCGCCGGCTGCAACTGGCCGCGCTGGCGCAGGGCGGCAGCGGCTGGCAGCAGCTGGTGGCCGCCACCGTGCCACTGGTGGCGGCGCACGACCCCGCCCAGGCCGGCGGCTCGGGCGACAACCTGGGCCCGGTGCTGCGCCTGACGGCCTGGTCCGAACTGCCGGGCGCCTTGCGCTGGCAAAAGTTCAACGCCATGAACCGGCTGGGCGAGCG
>JBBRZR010000180.1:0-9206 GCA_038236495.1 Burkholderiales bacterium | reverse complement strand
TATTACTCACCCGTTCGCCACTCGTCGCCAGGTTGCCCCGCGTTACCGTTCGACTTGCATGTGTAAGGCATGCCGCCAGCGTTCAATCTGAGCCAGGATCAAACTCTTCAGTTCGATCTTGTAAAACTATTTACTCAAAGAGTTGAAGTGAACTTCACTTCCATGAGCGTTTAAAGTCCAAGAGACTCGACATCTTTACGACATCAAGCACTCGCCTTCTCACGCCCACGCTTATCGGCTGTTGGTTGTTAAAGAGCTTTGCTTTTCAGCATGCGCTTCCTTTCGGAAGCACGGGGGTGGGATTGTAACTTGCTGTCCTAGCCTTGTCAAACCCTGTACTTGCGTTTCATTCTTCTTGCTGTACTTCGTCGCGGTCTGCTTGCGGTTTTCACCGCCGCATCCGATCTCCGTCCAGCCCTTGATTTTGGCACGCCTAGCTGGCCGTGTAAACCCTAAATCTGTACTTCTTTTTGCTTCCCTGTGCTGACTGCGTCACCAGGCTTTCCGGCGCTGTCATCCACTGAGCCTATGACTATAGCATCGAAATCTGCGGGTCAGCAAGCAGCTTCCAGTCGCTCCGACTTGAGCGGTGTAAGTCGGTCCGACCGGCGGCTTGCGGACCGGGCCTTCAGCTGAGATGGAAAGCCAGGCCACTTACACCGCGACGGCCTTGCGCCCAAGGGCGTGGGCCTGCCTCACTGATGGCACCGTACGCCGCAACCGACATGACGCCTCGCGCTGTCAGCCTGCCCGAGCCCGCTGGGCCGGCTTTTCCTGTGTCGCAGCCCAAGCCTGCGCTGGGTCGTCGGCGGCCAAGATGAGTTGCGCGGCTCGGGCCAAGCGCGCAGTGTCCGCCCGCAAGACCCTCTGCTTGACTGCCGATATCTGACTGGGGTGCATGGAGAGGCTGCGCAAACCCATGCCCAGCAGAAGTTCGGTGAAAGCGACGTCTCCCGCCATTTCGCCACAGACGCTGACGTGCTTGCCCGCGGCGTTGGCGGCGCTGATGACCTCGGCGATCAACCGCAGCACGGCCGGATGCCAAGGGTCATAGAGATGGGCGACCGCCTCGTCGGCCCGGTCGATGGCCAGTGTGTACTGGATCAGGTCGTTGGTGCCGATGGAGACAAAGTCGAAATGCTTCAGCAAGAGTGGCATGGTCATGGCGGCCGCTGGCACCTCGATCATCGCCCCGACCTCGATGCGGTTGAAGGCCACCCCCGCATCTTGCAGTTGTTGGCGAGCGCGCTCCAGCGCGTCCAGGGTGGCCAGGATCTCTTCCCGGTGCGCCACCATGGGGATGAGCACACGCACCTTGCCGTGGGCGCTGGCGCGCAGGATGGCGCGCAGTTGCTGGCGGAACATGGCGGGCTCGGAGAGGCTCCAGCGGATCGCCCGCAGACCCAGTGCCGGGTTGAGGCCGTGTTCGTGCCTCAACTCGTGCGCGGCCATGCGGTCCAACGGTTTGTCGGCGCCGATGTCGACGGTGCGGATCGTGACTGGAAGACCGCTCATGGCCTCTACGGCAGCGCGGTAGGCCTCGAACTGCTCGTCTTCGTCGGGCAGTTCACCATTGCGGTTCATGAACAGAAACTCGCTGCGGAACAGGCCTACACCCACCGCCCCGGCCTCCAGCGCATTGGGCGCGTCACCCGGCAGTTCGATATTGGCCAGCAGTTCGACCGATTGACCGTCCAGCGTGACGGACGGCATGTGGCGCAGGCGGTGCAGCCGGGCGCGCTCCAATTCACTTTCGCGCTGGCGGAAGCGGTATTCCTCCAGCACGATCGGTGTCGGGTTGATCACCACCACGCCAGTGTCGCCGTCGATGATCAGCCAGTCGTCCTGGCGCACCAGGCGGCTGGCCTCCCGTGCGCCGACCACCGCCGGGATGTCCATGCTGCGCGCGACGATTGCGGTGTGCGAGGTGCGCCCGCCAACGTCGGTGACAAAGCCGGTGAACACGCTGCCCTTGAACTGCAGCATGTCGGCGGGCGCGATGTCATTGGCGACCAGCACCAGCGGATCCTCGCCGCCCAAGTCGCGCGCATGGATCACCTGCGGCAGCAAGGACTCCGCCTTGATCAGTGCCCGCAGCACGCGCTCGGCCACCTGCTCGATGTCGGCCTTGCGCTCGCGCAGGTACTCGTCCTCCATCTCGTCAAACTGACGCGCCAGTACCTCGGTTTGCGCGCTGACGGCCCATTCGGCGTTGTAGTGCCGCACTTCGATCCAGTGGCGGGTCGCCTCGATCAGCATGGGATCGCGCAGCAGCATCAGGTGCACTTCGAGCAATGCGGCCAGTTCGGTCGGCACCTCGGCCGGCAGGTCACGCTTGAGCGCGCCGAGCTCGTTGGCTACGGTGTCCCGCGCGTGGCGCAGCCGGGCAACCTCGGCTGGCGCGTGGGCCGCGTCGATGAAGTAGTGCGCCACGTCCACCCGGCTGGAGGCCACCAGGACGGCCCGCCCGATGGCCACGCCGCGCGACACTGGCAGGCCGAACATCTGGATGCTCATACCCCACTGTAGCAGCGCGCGATCACCCAAAAACGCAGTCACGGTGCGCAATCGCGCCTGAGCGATGGTGCAGCAAAACCTGCACTGGCCCCGGCGCGGCCGTCGCCAAAGCGTCACACCCGGTGCAGATTGAAATCACTGTGCAGGCCAGGTTCTCGCCACCGGCAGGCTCACCGCCAGGCCCTGACATCGACCCCTTCGACGCCCATTGCGAGCACCTGCTGGTACGCACGCCCGAGACGCACGATGCCTCGGCGCGCATGGTGAGCACCTACCGCGTGCTCACGCCCTGGGCGGCGCAACAGGCGGGCGGCTTGTACAGCGAGACCGAATTCGACCTGGCCGCCTTGCAGCCCCTGCGCAAGCACCTGGTGGAGCTGGGCTGCTCTTGCGTGGCTCCTGGCTTCCGGCAAAGGGGCGCGATCCTCGCCTGGTGGGCGGCGTTGGGCGATTTCATGCAGCGCAATGGTTTGCAAACACGAGGGTCGTATGCGCCAGCGCGGGTATGCGGGACGGCGGCCACTTTGCCGCCAGCCTGTGGCGGCAACTGCGTGTCAGTCACCTGGCAGAGCCCGCGTTTCAGCTGATGGCCCACCTGCCACTGCGGGCCGCACAACTGGCCCAACTGACATGCGGGTGGCACAGCTGGACCACGGCTAGACGGTTGCGACGCCGCCGCTGACCATGGGCTAGCTGCGCTGCGGCGCCCCGGTGCTGGGCGCACCGGCCTGGGACCGGAACGTCAACACCGCAGACCTGCCGCTGATGATGCACTTGTGCGACCTGCCGCCACGTCACCGCCGGCACTTCCTGGGCCACTGACACCGGCTGCCGCCGGAAGAGTCACTGGCCCTCGCCGAACTTGTCGTTGATCAGCGCCAGCAGCGCCGTGTTGGCGGCCTGCTCGTCGGCACCATCGGTTTCCAGTTCCACGTCACTGCCCATGCCGGCAGCCAGCATCATCACGCCCATGATGCTCTTGGCGTTGATGCGCCGGCCGTTGCGCGACAGGTGCACCTCGCAGGCAAAACTGCCCGCCAGCTTGGTCAGCTTGGCCGACGCCCGGGCGTGCAGGCCCAGCTTATTGCTGATGGTGGCTGTCGATCGAATCATGGCGGATGGGATTTTGCGTCTGGTTCTGGGGTCGGGACACCGCCACGGGCATGACGCCCTGGCTGGCACCCGCCAACGCCAGGGCCACCAACTCGTCGAGCGACTTCTGGCGGTAATTGAGCGCACGCCAAAGCATCGGCACGTTCACGCCGGCCACCACCCGCACACCGGGGTGCTCGGCCAGACGCCGCGCAATGTTGCAGGGCGTGGCGCCAAAAACGTCGGTCAACACCAAGGTCTGGGCGGTGCCGAGAGCGCAGAGCCGGGCTTGCGCCTCGGCTTCGTAGGCCTCGGCATGGGCGCCCGGCGGCACGTCATAAACGGCGATGGAGGCCGCCGCCTCCGGAAAGGCATGCATTGCCGCATCCCGCAAGGCACTGGCCAGCGGGGCATGGGCGATGATGAACAGACCGGTCATGGTTTTGTCGGAGGGGGCAACACCGATTATCCGCCTGCCAAGGCCGGCGACGGCCCAGGGCGCCGGCGCTGCAGGTGTTGCAAGCCATGGCGCCAGACAAACGACAGTGCGCAGGCTGCCGCAAAGGCACCAAACGCCAGCCGGTAGGCCAGCATCGTCGGCACACCCTGGGCTTTCAACGCATCCAAGGCCAAACCGATCGCCCATTGCAAGACAAACACGCCGGCAAAAATCATCAGGTTGAAGGCCGACAAGGCCCGGCCCGCCAGCGCCGCTGGAAAGGCCTGACCCAGGGCCGGCTGGCTGAGCGAAACCACGCTGGCGCAGACACACCACAGCGCCCACGGCACCGGGCCGGCGCGAGGACCGAGCCAGACAATCACGGCCAGGCACAGCACATTGGCCGGCCAGGCTGCGGCGATCAGCCGCTCGCCGGCCCAGCCGGCGCGGACCAGGCGCGGCATCAGCAGGCCCCAGCTGAAAAACGCCGCCAACATCGAAAAATTGACCAGGAACAAGCCCTGCGCGGCGCCCAGGGCGCTTCGGCCGGTGACCTGCGTCAGCCAGGGCCCGATCCACAGCGACTGCATCGCCAACAGGCCGCCATAGACAAAAAATCCCATCGGCGCCATGCGCTGGAACGCCGGATGCACAAACACCTGACGGTAGCCCCCGGCAGCCGCATGGGCCTGCCGGTCGCCGGGCGGATCGGCCGGCACCAGCCCGCCGATCACAACAATGGCCAGCAACAGCAGCAAGGCCACCGCCACAAACAGCCCACGCCAGCCCATCGCCGGCAACAGCCACTGCACCGGCAGTGTGGACGCCAGCATGCCCAGCGAGCCGGTCATCAACATCCAGGCGTTGGCGCGCAGCTGCGCCGCTGGGCTGTAGAGCCGGCGAAAGCAGGTCAACGGCGCCATCAGGCAGGCCGCGACACCGGCACCGGTCAGGAAGCGGGCCATCAGCAGCTGGGGCAGGCTGTCCGCCGCCGCAAATGCCAGACAACCGACCACCGCCAGGCTCAGGCAAGCCATCAGCACCCGCTTGGCACCCCAACGGTCCAGCGCACTGCCCAGCGGCAGCTGCAGCAGCGCAAAACCCAGAAAGTAAGCCCCAGCCAGCAGACCGAGCTGACCGGACGCCAGGCCCAGCTCGGCGCTGAAGACGGGCGCCAGCGTTGCCGTCACAGCGCGCAACAGCGCCGAGAAGAAGTAGGCAAACGCGAAGGCCGCGAACAAGATCACCGCCCGCGGCCGGCTCAGCAACATACCGTCGGCCGGCAGGCTCACCGGGGCAGCTCGATCGAGTCGAAAAAAGCCTTGGCCAGCGCTTCGTCGGCCAGCGGACCGACCAGCGTGGCCTGGAACACCCGCATGCCCTGGGCGAACACCAGCACCTGCTCGCGCACCGGCTGGCCGTCGGGCAGACGGCCCTGCACCCGCCACCAGCGCGCCGCCGGTTGCGGCGTCATGCCGGGCACCACCGCAGCGCGCTCGGACTCGATCACGCCCTGCACATTGGCCTGCGCCGCAGCCCCCAGCGCCTGCAACGCCGGACCGACGCGGGCAGGATCGGCGACGTCGGCCGACGCCACAGCAAAGCGGTGATCGCCTGCGCTGCAACTCAGCAGGCCGAGCTCGACCGCAGGCCCGGCCAGCGCCACCGGCCGGACCTGCAGCGTCGGCCGGCAGGGCCAGGACGCCACCAGGCCCCAGCCCTCGGGCCGCACCTGCCGCCAGTCCAGCGTTGGCGAGCAAGCTGCCAGCGCCCACAACAGCGAGCCGAGCACAGCGCCCGTGATCGTCCTGGCCGCGGGATGGCCGGCGCCCCCCGCACTGAAGCGCCCAGCCGCGCGCGACAAATCAAACACCAAACACCTTGCGCAGGATCGCGCTGCCGGTGCCGATCGGATCGCGGCGGATGTTGCGTTCCTCCTCGCCAATCATCAGGTACAGCCCGTCCAGCGACTTGGCAGTGACATAGCGCTGAAGATTGGCCTGGTCGCCCTTGAGCAGTCCAAACTTGGCGGCCGGGCCGGCCACCGCGTTGAACTTGTCGGCCAGCGCCACTTTCTCGGTCTCGCGGGTGACGATGGGCAGGAACTGCTCGGTCAGCGGCGCCCGGGTCTTGCGGGCAAAGTAATCGGTCACCGACTGGTCGCCGCCGCGCACGATGCTGATGGCGTCGTCCACCGAGATCGCCTTGGCGGTGCTGACCAGCAGTGTGCGGGCCTGCGGCATCGCCGCCTCGGCCGCCCGGTTCATGGCCGTCACCAACTCGTCCACCCGTTTTTGCTGGCCGGTGGCCCTGAGTATCTTGGCAGCGTCCTCCAGCATCCCGGGCAAGGGGATACGCACCTTGGGGTTGCCCAGAAAGCCATCGGTGCGGCCCAATGCGCCGATGGCGGCGGTGGCGCCACGCTCCATGGCGCTGCGCACACCCGATGCCGCATCGGCTTCACTCAGCCCCGCAGCTTGGACCGGGCCGACGAACCAGAGGCCCGCCATCCCTATACCCGCCACGCCGCTGCCCGCCCCCACCAGCCCAGTCGTAAACTGCCTTCTGCGCATCGAGATCTCCACCATGTCATTGTCCCGCCGCCATCTTGCCATTGCCGCGGCTGCCTTGGCTGCAGCCGCCGGCGCAGCGCTGATGCTGCGGGCCGGCGGCGCGGGCAGCGGCCCCAGCCAGACACCGCAAATCGGCTACACCTTGCTCGACGGCCAGCTGCGCCACACCCGCCAGCTGCAGGGCCAGGTGGTGCTGGTCAACTTCTGGGCCACCAGTTGCAGCAGTTGCGTGGGCGAGATGCCCGAGCTGGTAGCGACCTACCAAAAATACCACGCCCAGGGTTACCAGACGCTGGCCGTGGCAATGGACTACGACCCGCCCGCCGCCGTGGTGGACTTTGCCGAAAGCCGCCGCCTGCCGTTCCCGGTGGTGATCGACAACACCGGCGCCATCGCCCGCAGCTTTGGTCCGGTGCTGCAGACGCCGACCACCTTCCTGATCAACAAGCGCGGACAGGTCGTCAAGCGCTACCTCGGGCCACCGGATTTTGTGGCGCTGCGGATGCTGATCGAGCAGTTGCTGACCGAAGCCTGAGGCGCGCTGGCCGGCGCTGGCGCGGCTGACCTACAGCGCCACACCCGCACTCGCCGCCTGCTGGTCGGCGTGGTAACTGCTGCGCACCATCGCGCCCACGGCGGCGTGGCTGAAGCCCATCAGCCTGGCTTCGGCCTCGAACATCTTGAACGTGTCCGGGTGCACATAGCGCCGCACTGGCAGGTGGTGGCCGCTGGGCGCCAGGTACTGGCCGATCGTCAGCATGTCGATGTGGTGCGCCCGCATGTCGCGCATCACCGCCAGGATCTCGTCGTCGGTCTCGCCCAGGCCGACCATCAGGCCGCTCTTGGTCGGCACATCGGGGTGCAGCGCCTTGAATTTTTTGAGCAGGTTCAGGCTGAAGGCGTAGTCACTGCCGGGCCGGGCCTCCTTGTACAGGCGCGGCGCGGTCTCCAGGTTGTGGTTCATCACGTCGGGCGGAGCGGCCTTGAGGATCTCCAGCGCCCGGTCATCGCGGCCGCGGAAGTCGGGCACCAGCACCTCGATGCGGGTGGCCGGCGACAAGGCCCGCACCTGCTGGATGCATTCGACAAAGTGGCCGGCGCCGCCGTCCCGCAGGTCGTCGCGGTCGACGCTGGTGATCACCACGTACTTGAGCTTGAGCGCGGCGATCGTCTTGGCCAGGTTTGCCGGCTCGGCGGCGTCCAGTGGGTCGGGCCGGCCGTGGCCGACATCGCAAAACGGACAGCGCCGAGTGCATTTGTCGCCCATGATCATGAAGGTGGCCGTGCCCTGGCCAAAACACTCACCGATGTTGGGGCAGGACGCCTCCTCGCAAACGGTGTGCAGCTTGTGTTCCCGCAGGATCTGCTTGATCTCGTAGAAGCGGGTCGTCGGGCTGCCAGCCTTGACGCGGATCCAGTCGGGCTTCTTGAGCGTCTCGGCCGCGACGATCTTGATCGGGATGCGCGAGGTCTTGGCCTGCGCTTTTTGCTTGACGCTGGCGTCGTAGTCAGCGGCCGGCGGGGCCGGGTGCACGGTGTTTTCGGTGGCCATGAAGGGGTGCGCGCCCTGGGGCGTCAAAAAAGAAGGGGAGTGTCAGGGCGTGAACTGCGTCGCCAGGCGCTCGCCCAGTTGACGCGCCACGGTGGACCAATCGGTAACAACCCCTAGTTTAGCGAGGTCCACCGTCTTCAAACCTGAGTAACCACAGGGGTTGATGCCGTCAAACGGCGCCAGGTCCATCGCCACATTCAGCGCCACGCCGTGGTAAGTGCAGTGCCGGCTGACCTTGATGCCCAGCGCCGCCACCTTGCCCAGGCCACCGAACGGGTCGGCGGCATTGACCGGGCCAGTCAGCGCGGCATGGCTGTGCGGGTCGGCCAGCCGGACATAGATGCCGGGCGCGCCCGCCACGCGGTGGCCGGTGATGGCGTGGGTCTCCAGCACCTTGAGCACGGCGTGCTCCAGCCGGTAAACGTACTCCTTGACGTAGAGCCCCAAGCGCTTCAGGTCGATCAGCGGGTAGGCCACCACCTGGCCCGGGCCGTGGTAAGTGACCTGGCCACCCCGGTTGCTGGCGATCACGGGAATGGCGCCGGCGTTCAGCAGGTGTTCGGGCTTGCCGGCCAGGCCCTGGGTGTAGACCGGATCATGCTCGACCAACCAGATTTCATCGGGCGTGTCGGGGCTACGGGCCTCGGTGAAGTCGCGCATGGCTTGCGCGGTGGCGGCATACGGCTGGCGGCCCAGGGTGAGCAACTTCATCGCAAGGCCAAATGTTGAGGGCCGAAACCAGCAGCACCGCCCACCACGCTGGCCGCGACGGCAGCCGCCGCAGCTACAGCACCACCTTGACCATCGGGTGGGTGGACAGCGTGCGGTACAGCTCGTCGAGTTGCTCGCGGCTGGTGGCCGTCACCGTGACCGTGATGCCCAGGTAGCGGCCACCGCTGCTGCTGCGGGTCTCGACGGTGGCCGGGTCGAAGCCGGGGTCGAACTGCCGCGTCACGGCCAGCACCGCCTCCAGAAAACCCTCGACCTGCGCGCCCATGACCTTGATCGGGAACGCGCTGGGGTAGGTGATCAG
>JBBRZR010000179.1:0-9220 GCA_038236495.1 Burkholderiales bacterium | reverse complement strand
GCAAACACCGCGGCGCCCAGCCAGTGGTTGAGCCGAAACGCTTTGAAGCAGCCCTCACGGCTGCGGTTGCGGATCAGCGTGAAGTGCCAGCCTGCTTGCGCCGCCGCCAGCGCAACACCTGCCAAGAACACCCAGCCCAAGCCCAGCGCGTGGCCCAGCATGGCCCAGGACACCAGGTAGGCGGTATAAAAAGCCATCACCGCCGCCACGTCGAAGCGGCCGAGCGTGAGCGCCGAGGTCTGGATGCCGATGCGGATGTCGTCATCGCGGTCCACCATCGCATATTCGGTGTCGTAGGCCAGCACCCAGCACAGGTTGCCCAGCAGCAGCCACCAGGCATGCGCCGGCACGGCGCCGCCAATGGCCGACAGCGCCCAATCGCGGCCGCCCAGCACGGCAGAAAACGCCATCGGGATGCCAAAGCTGAAGGCCAGGCCCAGCACCGCCTGCGGCATCGCGACATGGCGCTTGGCGTAGGGGTAGACCAGCGCAATCGCCAGCGCCGCCACCGACAACTGGACCGTCGGCGGGTTGGTGCTGAGCACCAGTGCAAACGCGGCCAGCGCCAGCACCGCGCCCAGTGCCAGCGCCTCCTGCACCGGCAGGGCGCCGCTGGTGACCGGGCGGTTCGCCGTGCGCTTGACGTGGCGGTCGAACTCGCGGTCGGCCACGTCGTTGACGCAGCAGCCGGCGCTGCGCATCAGCACCGTGCCCAGCATGAACACCACCAGCAGGTGCCAGCCCGGAAACCCGTCCGCGGCGATCCACAGCGCGCTCAGCGTGGGCCACAACAGCAGCAGCCAGCCGGCGGGGCGGTCCCAGCGGATCAGGTGCAGGTAAAGCGCAACGCGGGACGGCGCAGGGGCGGTAGCAGACATCGCCCGAATTATCGGCGTGGCCCTAAGCTGGCGGGCATGAGCCCTGCCACGCTGAACCCTTTCCTTGACCTGGCCCCTGAAGTGGCCACCGCCCTGGCCACCGGCCAGCCGGTGGTGGCGCTGGAGTCGACCATCATCAGCCACGGCATGCCCTGGCCGCAAAACGTGGCCACTGCGCTGGCAGTGCAGGCCGAGGTGCGCGCCGTTGGTGCGGTGCCGGCCACCATCGCCGTCATCGACGGTCGGCTCAAGGCGGGTTTGACGACAGACCAGATCGAGCGCCTGGGCCGCGCCGGCGCGCGAGTGGTCAAGGCCAGCCGGCGCGACCTGCCGTTTTTGCTGGCCGGCTGTGTGGCGCCGGGCACCGAACCCGGGCTGGGCGCCACCACGGTGGCGGCAACGATGACCGTGGCCGCGCTGGCCGGCATCCGGGTGTTTGCCACCGGCGGCATTGGCGGCGTGCACCGGGGTGCACCCACCAGCTTCGATATCTCGGCCGACCTGCTGGAGCTGGCCCGCAGCGAGGTGGCGGTGGTCTGTGCCGGCGTCAAGAGCATCCTGGACATCGGGCTGACATTGGAGCTGCTGGAGACCCACGGCGTGCCGGTGATCGGCTACCAGACCGACCAGCTGCCGGCATTCTTCACCCGCGACAGCGGCTTCGGCGTGGACTACCGGCTGGACGACGCGGCCAGTATTGCCCGGGTGATGCGGGCCAAATGGTCGTTGGGCTCGGGTCTGTTGCCGGCGTGGGCCCTCGGGTCGCAAGGTGGCGTGCTGATCGCCAACCCGATCCCGGTCGAGTTCGCGTTGCCCCGCGAGTTGATCGATGCCGCCATCAGCGCCGCGTTGGCCGAGGCCGAGGCGCAAGAGGTGCGCGGCAAGCGGATCACGCCGTTCTTGCTGGACCGGGTGAATGCGCTGACCGGCGGCGACAGCCTGGCGGCCAACATCCAATTGGTGCTCAACAACGCCCGGCTGGCGGCGGCGTTGGCGGTGGCCTTTTGGGCCCGGGCTTGAGCGGGCGTCAGCTTGACGCCGCGCCGGTTTGACCCGACGCCCACCCGTCAACCGAAGACAAATTCAGTGAAGTCCGGCCGCCGGAGGGCTTGCACATACTCGTCGGTAAAGCCTGGCCATAGCGCCACCACCTTGCCACCCTCGGTGCGGTACCAGCTGTTGCAGGTGGTCCAGACCGAGCCCTGCAGCCGGGCCTGCAGACTGTCGTTGGACGCGCGGTAGACCTCGGGTTTGACATCCAGCCAGCGCTGGCCGGCCGCCAGCACCTGCTGCATGCAGCGGATGGCGTAGCGCACCTCGGGCTCGATGTAGAGCAGGGTGGAGGTGTGGCCGGTGGCGGTGTTGGGCCCCAGCATCAGGAACAGGTTGGGGAAGCCCGCCACCGTGATGCCGTGGTGCGCCTCGGGGCCGTCTTGCCAGGTCTCGCGCAGCGTGCGCCCGCCGCGCCCGGTAACCTGCAGCGTGGACAGCAATTGCACCGTGTCAAAACCGGTGGCGCAGACCAGTGCGTCGATGGCCCGCTCGCGCCCATCGGCGGTGACGACGCCGTGGGGTGTGATGCGGGTGATCGCCTCGGTCACCAGTTCGGTATTGGAGCGGGCGAACGTCGGCAAGAACTCGTTGGAATAGATCAGCCGCTTGCAGCCCAGCGGGTAGGGCGGGGTCAGCTTGGCGCGCAGTGCCGGGTCGGCCACCTGGTCGTGCAGCTGATCGGCCGCCATCTTGAGCATGCGACGGCGCGCGAAGGTGCCCTCGTCGAAGCCCTTGCGGCCCAGCTCCAGCGCGCGGTACCACAGGCCGCGCACGGCAGCAGCGTAGGGCGGCAGACGCGCCAGCAGGCCGTCCAGTGCGTTGTAGTGGCGGTCCAGCCGCGGCAGCACCCAGTTGGCGGTGCGCTGGAAGACATGCAGCTGCGCGGCCCGGGCCGCAATCGGCGGGATCAGCTGCGAGGCGGTGGACCCGGTACCGATCACCGCCACACGCTGGCCGCTCAGATCGGCCGCGGCATCCCAGCGCGCCGAGTGCAGCAGCCGGCCCTGGAAACCGGCCAGGCCCGGGATGTCCGGAAACCGCGCCTGGCTCAATGGCCCGGTGCTGCAGACAAAAAACCGGGCCCGCAGACGCTGGCCGTGCTCGGTCGTCAGGTGCCAGTGGCCGCTGGCCTCGTCGAACCGCGCCTCGGCCAGCCGGGTGCCCAGGCGCAAGTGCGGGTTGACGCCGTGTTGCGCGGCCACCCGCTGCATGTACGCCTGGATCTCGGGCGCGTCGGCAAAGCGGCGCTTCCAGTGCGGGTTGGCAGCAAATGAAAACGAGTACAGCGGCGCCGGCACATCTACCTGCGCGCCGGGGTAGCGGTTGTCCCACCAGGTGCCGCCCAGGCCGGCGCTTTTCTCCAGCATCACGAAGTCGTGCATGCCGGCTTTTTTAAGCTGCACCGCCATGCACAAGCCGGACATGCCGGCGCCCAGGATCACGACCTGGTGGTCTTCGACCGGGCTGGTGGTGGCGGGGCCCACAGTGGAAGTAGCGGCCAGGGCGGCGGCCTGGTCCACGGCGGGTCCGATGAAGCCTGCGGCCCGGGCCAGCGCCTCGTTGGCACAGGGCAGCACCCTTGCCTGCAGCTGAAACACATGCCAACGCCGCGCCGTGACCTCGCAGCGCACCGGCACGCTGGCCGCCAGCAGCGCCGAGTGCAGGCGCAAGGCCTCGGCGTGCAGCAGATCGTCGGTGCCGACCTGGATCAGCGTGGTGGGCAGGCCGCGCAGGTCGGCCAGCAGCGGCGAGACCCCGGGCTGGCTGGCATCGGCGCCAGCCAGGTAGTGGGCGGCGCAGGCCTCGACCCAGGGCCGGCTGAGCATAGCCTCGCCGGGTGTGGGCTCGGGCAGCCGGGCCAGCGTGAGGTCGCCCCAGGGCGCCAGCAACAGCAGTGCGGCGGGGGCGTCAGGCGGGGCAGCGGCAACATGGCCGGTGGCAGCATCAGCGGGCGCCCTACCCGCAACGGCGGCAACCGCAGACTCGCGCCGGTCGCGCAGCGCCAGCGCAGTGGCCAGCGCCAGGCCACCGCCGGCAGAGTCGCCCGCCAGCACCACCGGGCCCAACACGCGCAAAGCATCAAACGCCGCCAGCGCGTCGTGCAGCGCGGCCGGGAACGGGTGCTCCGGCGCCAACCGGTAGTCCAGCGCCAGCACCGCCATGCCGGTACCCCGCGCCAGCGCGCCGGTGATCGGCCGGTGGGTGGCCGGCCCGCCGACACAGTAAGCCCCGCCGTGCAGGTACAGCACGGTGCCGCGCCGGGCGCAGCCGGTACGCGGCCTGATCCATTCGCCGGGCAGATCAGCCGCCGCGCCCGCCAGCCCGGTCGCACCCGGCGTGATCAGCACACCGCGTGGCGGCAGGTTGAGCTTGGCCATGCCACCCAGCCAGCGCCGCTGCGCAGCAATCGACCAGCGGGGAGAAAACGCCGGCTTGAGCAAGGCTTTGAGCACACCGCGCAACAGCGGTGCAAGCAAAGCCTCGCGGGCGCCAGCGGGCTCGAAGGTCTGGACGGTCATGGGCGGGATCTCCTGTTGCGCAGGATTGTGCTGGTGCCGACCCGCGCCAAGGCCCGGCGCTGCGCCCGTGTTGTCGCCAAACCCAACGGGCCTCTAACCGTCCAGCCGCTTCTGGAACACCAGCCCGGCGTGCTCGCGCAGCGCGTGGAACTTGATCTTGGGCCAGTTGGCCTCGATGGCGCGCAGCTCGGGCGAGTACTCGACCAGCAGCGTCGGTGCGTTCACCGCGTCGTAGGCCATGCGGTGGCTGTTGCCCTCGATGAAGCGGGCCAGCTCTTTTTCGCCGCCGTCGGCGGCGTCGCAGGTGACCCAGCGCGCGATCGAAAACCGGCAGGGGCTGATGCGGGCCTTGCAGCCGTATTCATGCTCCAGCCGGTGCGCCACCACCTCAAACTGCAACTGCCCCACTGCGCCCAGCATCAACACCGACCCCACCATCGGCCGAAAAACCTGGATCGCGCCCTCCTCGCCGAGTTGGGTCAGGCCGGCCTTGAGCTGCTTGGTCTTGAGCGGGTCGGCCACCTCGACCATGCGGAACATCTCGGGCGCAAAAAACGGCAGGCCGGTGAACTGCAGGCTCTCGCCCTCGGTCAGGGTGTCGCCCAGCTGCAGCACGCCATGGTTGGGGATGCCGATGATGTCGCCGGCATAGGCCTCGTCCAGCAACTCGCGGCGTTGGCTCAAGAAAGACACCACCGTGTTGGGCCGCATCTCCTTGCCCGACCGCACGACCTTGAGCCGCATGCCGCGCTCGAAATGGCCACTGGCCACCCGCAAAAACGCGATGCGGTCGCGGTGGCTGGGGTCCATGTTGGCCTGGATCTTGAAGACCACGCCGGTGAACTTGGGCTCCTCGGGGTGCACCACGCGCTGCATTGCCGGCCGGTCGCCGGGTGGCGGCGCCAGGTCTACCAGCGCGTCCAGCACCTCTTGCACGCCGAAGTTGTTGACCGCCGAGCCGAAGAACATCGGCGTCTGCCGGCCGGCCAAAAACTCAGCCTCGTTGAAGGCCGGTGCGGCGTCGCGCACCAGCTCGTACTCACCGGCGGCCTGGCTGTAGGCGGCGCCGAAGCGCTGCGTCAGGACCGGGTTGTCCAAGCCGTTGATGATCTCGTCGTCGTCATTGGCCCGGTCGGCACCGGCTTTGAAAACCCGCATCTGGTGTTTGCGCAAGTCCATCACGCCGCCAAAAAACTTGCCCATGCCCACCGGCCAGGTGAAGGGCACCACCGTCATGCCCAGCTCACGCTCGATCTCGTCCATCAGGTTGAGCGGCTCCTGCACCTCGCGGTCCATCTTGTTCACAAAGGTCAGGATCGGCGTGTTGCGGGCCCGGCAGACCTGCAGCAGCCGGCGGGTCTGCGGCTCGACGCCGTTGGCCGCGTCGATCACCATCAGCGCGGCGTCGACTGCGGTCAGCACCCGGTAGGTGTCCTCACTGAAATCCTGGTGGCCGGGGGTGTCGAGCAGGTTGATGACGCAGTCGCGGTACTCCATCTGCATGACGGACGAGGCGACCGAGATGCCGCGCTGCTTTTCGATCTCCATCCAGTCGGAGGTGGCGTGCCTTGTCGCCTTGCGCGCCTTGACCGAGCCGGCGATCTGGATCGCGCCCGAGAACAGCAGCAGCTTCTCGGTCAGCGTGGTCTTGCCCGCGTCAGGGTGGCTGATGATCGCGAAGGTGCGGCGGCGGCGCACTTCCTTGGCCAAGGGGCTGGCGGGAATGGAGTCGGACATGGCGTTCAATCAGGTCGCCACTGGGCCGACGTACCGGATCTGAGAAAAAGGAAGACTGCGATTATCGGCGGCCGAGCACGCAGCCGCGGCCGGGCTTACTGCTGGGTATCCGGGCTTGGAACCTAGGGATCTGTACCCGACCCAAAAATTGAAGCCCATATATCGTCCCAAAAGATCGCGACGATGAGGATCAACAGGATCGCGCCTGTCCACTTCAGCCACTTGGGCATGCCCGGCGCCGGGGCCGGGGCGGTCGGCGCGGCGGTGGCAGCCGGGGCCGGGGCGTCTGCAGGGGAGTCAGACGCCGTCACCGCCGGGGCCGGAGATGCGGTCGACCCGGGAGCGGCAACGCGTGAAGGCGGTGCGGGTGCGGGTGCTGGTGCGGGTGCTGGTGCTGGTGCGGGTGCTGCCGTTGCCGCCGTCGCCAGGCTGTTGCCCAGCGCGGCCTGGGTTGGCGCGAACGGTGCCTGCGGCGCCGGGGCAGCGTGCGGGGCTTTCGCCGCCGGGCGAGCCTCGTGCAGCGTCTGCGCTTGCGCCAGCATCGGGGCCTCGACGCGCTCGACCTCGCTGTCCTTCAGCCCGAGATCCCGCTTGCGCAGGTCCAGATCGTCCCGGCTCTGCGGGCTGATCGGCCATCCCAGTTCCAAGATCTTGCGCAGCGTCTTGCGGTAACCCTCAATCGCCTCGTTGAGCCGCTTGACGGGTTCCATGGCTTCGCGCTCGATGTCGCTGGCGTTGTCTTGGGTCAGCCCCAGCTTGTCGCGCAGTTCGTCGAGGGTGTCGCGCTCGCCGATCGAAATCGTTCCATCGTTCAGCACCTCTTCCGCCTTCTTGCGGTAGGTGCTGCGTTTTTTCTCCAGCTCTTGTTGCTGCTGCCTGCGGCGCTCGATGATCTGCCTGGCCACATCGCGGATGCCGATGACCACGGCCTTGAAGGCTTCGTCGTGGGTGGGCCAGTCCGTCACCGGCTTGCCGTCTCTCGGAAAGCACTGCAGCCCGCCGTAGGGCCGGTGGGTCCATTCGCAGGCGCGCAAAACGACCGGAATCACCACGGCCTCTCCGGCGTCGTGGCGCCGCATCGCTTCGGCGATCTCGACGTCGTTCGAGTAGTCCGAGTTGATGAAGTCGGCACTCAGCAGCAGCAAGATGATGTCGGCCGATGCCAGTTGCTGCTTGATGACGTCGTCGTACGGCGACCCTGGCGAGATCTTGCGGTCATGCCACTCGGAGACCAGCTTGTCCAGACGCAAGCCGGCCAGGTGCGCCCCAAGCTTCTCGCGCCAGTCTTCATCCTTGTGCGAGTACGAGATGAAGACAGAAACAGCGTCATTGACCATCGTGTCTTCCCCATTCCGATGTCGAGTTCAGCGGACCGGCGCGAGCGACGCTTGCGGCTGGTTGTTGCGGCCAGCAGCTCCAGCCACCGCAGTACCGCTGTTGCGCAGCATAGATGAGCAACCCTCGGTTGCCTTCGTCAGCCGCCGGGCCAACTGTGCCCGATTCAGCACCGCCGCAACAGCCAGCGCGCCGTCGGACAAACTGCACGCCTTTAAGCGCGGGTCTGTGCGCCAACGCACCCAAGCCCTCACACAATTGCACGTGATTGGTGCGCGGCTGCGCTGCGTGGCACAAGTTTCATGCACCTATCGCCTGATCCAGGCCCGTGCCTTGTCCCGTTGATGGCACGGCAAGTGCTAAACCCAGCCTGGTCTGCTTGCTTTTCAATACCACTACAAGGACAACCTCATGCCCCGTTTTGATCGCCTTCTCCCCACCGCCGCTGCGCTGGCCGTGGCCGCACTGGCCACCCCTGCCTTTGCCGCCGACTGGAGCGACACCTCCATCGGTTACCGCACCGGCAGCAAGTTTGCCGAGCCCTTCGGCGCCAACGACATCAAGAAAGACATCCTCGACCTGAACCACGTCAGCGGCTACAAGTACGGCAGCAACTTCTTCAACGTCGATCTGCTGCTGTCCGACAAGAAGGACCCGGCCGGTGCCGGCTCGACCAACGGTGCGAGCGAGGTCTACATCGTCTACCGCAACACGCTGGAGTTCGGCAAGCTGACCGGCAAGCCGATGAAGATGGGCCCGATCAAGGACATCGGCGCCGTGCTGGGGTTCGACGCCAACACCAAGACCGACGCCGGCTACAACTCCAAGAAGCGCATGCTGGTGGCGGGCGGCACCCTGATGATGGATGTGCCGGGCTTTCTGAACATCGGCCTGGTGGCGCTGTGGGAGAGCAACGCGCCGTACAACACCTTCAGCAAGACCAGCACGCCGCGCTACACCTACGACACCCACCCGATGCTGACGGCAGCGTGGGCGATCCCGTTGCCCGGCGGCCTGCCGCTGACGTTTGAGGGTTTTGCCAACTTCATCGCCTCCAAAGGCAAAAACGAGTTTGGCGCCGAGACAGCCGCCGAGACCAACATCGACATGCAGATCATGTACGACTTGAGCAGCCTGGTCGGCGCCGGCAAGAGCACCTTCAAGCTGGGCTTCGAGTACCAGTACTGGAAGAACAAGTTCGGCAACAACGCCAGTGGCCCTGCCGGCAGCGGCGCGTTTGCCAAGACGCCGATGATCCGGGCCGAATACCACTTCTGAGCCCGGCGCCTGCGGGCGCAGCGGCCTGACCCAGCCCCGCAGCCCATCGGCCGCGGGGCTTTTTTGCGTCACTCCTCCAGCAGGGAGCGCAGCATCCAGGCAGTTTGCTCGTGCACCGCCAGGCGCTGGGTCAGCAGGTCGGCGGTGGGCTCGTCGCCGGCCTTGTCGGCCAGCGGAAAGACGCTGCGCGCGGTGCGCGCTACCGCCTCGTGGCCCTCGACCAGGATCTTGACCATTGCCAAGGCCTTGGGCGGTGTGCCGGGTGCGTCCGGGATCGACGCCAGTGCGCCGAACTGGGCGTAGGAGCCTGGCGCCGGGTGGCCCAGCGAGCGGATGCGCTCGGCCACCGGGTCTACTGCCGTCCACAGCTCGGTGTACTGCGCCATGAACATCGTGTGCAGGGTGTTGAACATCGGACCG
>JBBRZR010000178.1:0-9243 GCA_038236495.1 Burkholderiales bacterium | reverse complement strand
CATTGCAGGCTGCACCTGACCGGCTACAAGCTGCCCAAGGTCGTCGAGTTTCGGACCGAGCCCTTGCCCAAGTCCAACCTTGGCAAGATTCTGCGCCGGCAGCTGCGCAACACACCCAAACCGCTTGTGTCTGCGGCGTGAACTGATCCGTCTGAACGGGCAACTTGGAGCGCTGGGTGTGGCAGGCGCAGATGCAGCGGATGCCCGACCCGATCTGGTTGCCCGAGGCCGCAGCGCGTGCGGATGCCCCATAAGCATCCGGCGGTTCTTGACGCTGGCGCACGGGCCTGTCTGACGGCTTCAACGCAGCGGAGCCTCCCAGCAGCCATGCCCCCGTTTTGGTGGTTCAGCGCAGTCGGCTAGAGGCTGCACCCAGCGCAACGCCGACGAACGCAGGCGCAGCGTTCTGATGTCGGGGCCGGCGTAGATTCAGTGCCGACGCGCTCTCAGCCGCGCCAGCAGGGCTATCCCCAGCAGCAGGCTGGCGGCGGTGGCCGGCTCGGGCACCGGCGTCAGGTAGACCTTGTCGATGCCATAAGCCTCATCGACGCCGGTGACCTCGATGAACAGCTGCGAGAACGCAATCGTCTGCGTCAAGCCGACAAAGAACACGGTGCCGTTGCCCACCGTGGGCGGAAAGCTCAGGAAGGTCGCGCCTGTGGAAAAGAAACCGGTGTCGGTGCGGAGGCTGACCGTGCCGCTGGTCTCACCCACGTCGATGATGTTGAATCCCGCGACCTGGGTCGGTGTGGCGAAGTCCAGGCGCAAGGTGCCTTGTGCCGCGCCGGGCAGGTAGACCGACAGGTAACGCGTGCCGTCGGTGGCAAAAGCGCCAAAGCCTGTCTCGGGGCTGTCAGGTGCGGTTTGCACACCCACAGGCGCGATGCCCGGCGTGGCAGTGAGCAAAGGCGTGATCACGGGGCTGAAGCCGCGGCTGCGACCGGGCGTGGTTTCAAAGCTCTCAATCACCGTGCTGCCCGCCGCAGCCACAAAACTGGCCTCGCTGGTGAAGCCGCTGTCGGCCGCATACGCGCCCTGCCAGATTGCTGCGGCGAACAACACCATAGCTTGAGCAACAGGAATCTTGGACATGGCGAGCCTCATCGTCTGCGTTCACGTTCAATCTATCGATTGTCGTCAGCAGCGTCAATGCAAGGCCTCCACCATTCCGCTGCGAAACGGCGGGTAGCCGTCAGCAGATGTTCCAGTGGTTACTTCAAACGACCAAGATCGGACTGGACGTTTGGCGCCTTGTTTCCCAGAAAAGCCCCAGGCCGACCGCCATGGGAGACGCCCGCCGGGGCTGCCATCGGCCTTCAACGTGAGGCAGCAAAACAGAAGCACCGTCTTGGTGAGTGATCAAGACCCTTGCCGGGAGACATGTGGACGAGAAAAGGGGGTCGTGAAAACTCGGTCCTCCCGCAAATCTGCGGTGCGCCACACTGGACGGTTCGGAGAACCCGCAATGGGCCGGCAACGCGCACACGGTGCGCTCGTTTCGCCCGAGTCGCCGCGCTCGGCTTCGAGCTGTCGTCCGCCAGCCAACCCAAGCAACCACCTGCCAGCAACGTTGGTTTGGCCGCCGTGGGCCAAGCACGGCGCGGGCCGGCCCGTGCTGGTGCAGGTCCTGGCCAAGCTGCACCGCATGGGGGTTGATCCCAACGCTTTCGGCGGGGCAAGGATTGGCACAGATCTGGCTTGCTCGGTGACAATAAGCTGACCATTTGGTTAGGTTTTCTTGAACCCGCCCCCGCCCCATTGCCATGAACGCTCCTGAACGACTGGCCAGCCTGCCCGGTGCCCCGGCATCGGCCCTGCCGTCGATGTCCGCCGGCCAAGCGGCTGTCGAGGTGCGGTGCGCCAGCGTGGTCTACCCCTCGGCCGATTCACCGGTGCACGCGCTGTCGGAGATCGACCTGCGCATCGAGGCCGGCGAGTTTGTCTCGCTGATCGGCCCGTCGGGCTGCGGCAAGACCACGCTGCTGCGGGTGATCGCCGACCTGGAGCCGATCAGCGGCGGCGAGGTGCTGGTCAACGGTTTGACGCCGCACCAGGCCCGGCTGGCGCGCGCCTACGGCTATGTGTTCCAGGCGCCGGCGCTGTTTCCGTGGCGCACGGTGCTGGGCAATGTGATGCTGCCGCTGCAGATCCAGGGCCGGCGCAAGGCCGAGGCCGAGGCCGTGGCGCGAGAGCAGCTGGGCCGGGTGGGACTGACCGGCTTTGAGCGCAAATATCCCTGGCAGCTGTCGGGCGGCATGCAACAGCGGGTGTCGATTGCGCGGGCGCTGGGCTTCGAGCCCAAGATTTTGATGATGGACGAGCCCTTTGGCGCGCTCGACGAGATCACCCGCGACGGCCTCAACGAGCAGCTGCAACAGCTCTGGCAGCGTGAGCGGCGCACGGTGGTGTTTGTCACCCACTCGATCGCCGAGGCGGTGTATTTGTCCACCCGCATCGTGGTGATGTCGCCCCGGCCGGGGCGCATCCTCAAGATCATTCGATCGACCCTGCCGGATGAGCGCCACCTGGGGCTGCGCGACACGCCCGAGTTCATGGCGTTGGCGCACGAGGTGCGCGAGGGCCTGGCTACCGGACACGGGCAGGTCCACGGCCACGGCCACGGCCCAGCCCAAGGCGACGATGCGGTCTAAGGCCATCCCGCTGCGCGAGCGGGTACTGCCGGTGGCGCTGGTGCTGGCCGCCACGCTGCTGCTCTGGTACGCCGGCGCGGTGGGCTTGAACCGGGCCGGCGCGGTCGAGCGGGTGCTGCCTGCGTTGGGCGCTTACAGCACCGGGCAACTGATCATGGCCACCCTCAACATGGACCGCCCGGTGCTGCCCGCGCCGCACCAGGTGGTGGCTGACCTTTACCGCAGCCTGGTCGATTGGCCGCTGGACTCGCCCCGCAACCTGCTGTTTCACGCGGCGGTCACGGCCCAGTCCACGCTGGTGGGCTTTGTGCTGGGCACGCTGCTGGGCATCGCACTGGCGGCGGCCATCGTGCACTCCCGCACGCTGGACCGGGCGCTGCTGCCCTGGATCGTCGCCTCGCAAACCGTGCCGGTGCTGGCCATCGCGCCCATCGTGCTGGTGATCCTGGGCAGCCTGGGCTTCTCGGGCGTGGCGCCCAAGGCGGCGATTGCGATGTACCTCTGCTTTTTTCCGGTCACGGTGGCGATGGTGGCCGGCCTGCGGGCGCCGCAGCGTATCGAGACCGAGCTGCTGCACACCTATGCCGCCAGCCGGCTGCAGGCCTTCTGGCTGCTGCGCATGCCCTCGGCGCTGCCGTTTTTGTTCCCGTCGCTGCGGGTGGCGATCGCCGCCGGGCTGGTGGGCGCGATGGTGGCCGAGCTGCCCACCGGCGCGCAGGCCGGCCTGGGCGCCAAGCTGCTGACCGGCAGCTACTACGGCAACACCGTGGGCATCTGGTCGGCGCTGGTGATGTCGGCGCTGCTGGGCCTGGGGCTGACGGCGGCGGTTGCAGCCGTCGAGCGCTGGGTGCTGCAAACCCGGCGGGCGGTGTGATGGGCCGCCGACTCGCCCTCTGGTTGACCCTGCTGGCGGCGGGCATCGCCGCTGCCGCGCTGGCGCAAGCCGTGCCGCCTGCCGGCAGCAGCGACGCCGGCCCCGCCACCGCGCAGCTGCTGGGCCTGCTGGTGGTCTTGGTGCTGGCCGCCCGCAGCGTGCAGCGGGTGGCGGCACTGGACGGCCGGCGTTGGTACGGCACGGCCACGGCCACGCTGTTCGGTCTGTGGGTGCTGTACTTCTGGCAGGTCGGCGTGACATTGTTTGATGTGCCGCGGGTGCTGCTGCCATCCCCGGCGCTGATCGGCAAGATGCTGATAGACCGCTGGGACACGTTGGCGGGCGACTTTGTGCAGACCGTGGTCAAGGCCGTGCTGGTCGGCTGGGCGCTGGGCTCGGGCCTGGGCTTTGCCGTCGGCGTGGCGATCGACCGGGCGCCGTTTTTGAAGCGCGGCCTGCTGCCGCTGGCCAACCTGACCAGCACCGTGCCGCTGGTGGCGGTGGCGCCCATCATGGTGATGTGGTTCGGCTTCGACTGGCCCAGCAAGGCCGCCGTGGTGGTGCTGATGACCTTCTTTCCGATGCTGGTGTCCACGCTGGCTGGGCTGCAGGCCGCCGGCCGGCTGGAGCTGGAACTGATGCACAGCTACGCCGCCAGCTACCCGCGCACCCTGCTGGACCTGCGGCTGCCCGCGGCCATGCCCTTCATCTTCAACGCCCTCAAGGTCAACGCCACGCTGGCGCTGATCGGTGCGATCGTGGCCGAGTTCTTCGGCTCGCCCACGGTCGGGCTGGGGTTTCGCATCAGCACCGAGTCCTCGCGCATGAACATGCCGCTGGTCTGGGGCGCCATCGTGGTGGCGGCGGTCACCGGGTCGGTGGCCTATGCTGTGCTGGTGCAGTTGGAGCGGCGGGTGGCTTTCTGGCACCCGTCGATCCGCGGCAGTTGAATTTTCCGACGGGCCTGCGCAGGTGCGGCGCCCGAGTTGTTGTCCCTTCGTTGGCCTTTCGTTGTCCATTGTTTCCACGTTCCGTTCCATAAACCCAAACAGGAGTGAGTCATGACCGGTTTCACGATCAAACACGCGGTGCTGGCCGCCATGCTGGCGGCCGGAAGTCTGGCAGCGCAGGCCGCCGACAAGGTGGTGGTGCAGATGAAATGGCTGCCGCAAGCCCAGTTTGCAGGCTACTACGTGGCCGCCGCCAAGGGCTATTACAAGGACGCCGGGCTGGACGTCACCATCAAGCCTGGCGGCACCGATGTCAGCCCGGTGCAGGTGCTGGCCGGCAACCAGGCCGACGCCATCGTCAACTGGATGCCCGACGCGCTGGCCGCCCGTGAGGCGGGGGTGCCGCTGGTCAATATCGCGCAGATCTTCGACAAGTCCGGCCTGATGCTGACCTGCAAGAAGTCCAGTGGCATTGCCAGCCCGAAAGACTTCAAGGGCAAGACCCTGGGCGTCTGGTTCGGTGGCAACGAGTATCCGTTTCTGAACTGGATGGCCAAGCTCGGCCTCAAGCCTGATGTGGACGTCAAGGTGCTCAAGCAGGGCTTCAACGTCGATCCGCTGCTGCAAAACCAGGCCGCCTGCATCAGCACCATGATCTACAACGAGTACTGGCAGTTGGTGGACGCGGGGGTCAAGGAGTCCGACCTGATCACCTTCTTCTACGAGAAAGAGGGCGTGGCGTCGCTCGAAGACGGCCTGTACGTGCTGGAAGGAAAATTGAAGGACCCGGCCTTTGTCGCCAAGATGGGCAAGTTCTTGAAAGCCACGCTCAAGGGCTGGAACGACGCGGTCAAGAACCCCGAAGAAGCCGCCAAGATCGTCGTCGCGGCCGACCCGTCGGGCAGCGCCACACTCAAGGTGCAGAAACGTCAGATGGAAAACGTGGCCACGCTGATCAGCAACGCCGGTACCGCCAAGATGGGCTACCTCGACCCCGCCGCCTACCAGCGCACGGTCAAGGTGCTGCTTGCGGGCGGCGGCGCGCCCGTGATCAAGAAAGACCCGGGCAAGGCGGCCTACAGCCACGCGGTGTTCGAGGCGGCCAGCAAGTAAGCCAGCCATTTGGCAAAATCGGCCGGGGGAGCATCCTCATGCCTGCCGCCGGCCTGCCGGGTCTGACTGACGACGACTCGCCCAAAAGCCAGATCCGGCAGGCCAACGAGGCGCGCATCCTGGGCGCGGCCGAAAAGGTGTTTGCCCGCGCCGGTTTCAGCGGCACCACCATGGCGGCAATAGCCGACGAGGCCGGCCTGCCCAAGGCCAACCTGCACTACTACTTCGGCAGCAAACTGGAGTTGTACCGGGCGGTGCTGGCGCGCACCCTGTATGACTGGCTGGCGCCGATGGACGCGCTGACCGAAGGCGCCGACCCGGCCGACGCGCTGTCCCGCTACATCCGCGACAAGATGGCGATGAGCGCCCAGCGGCCGCATGCGTCACGCGTGTTTGCCAACGAGTTGCTGCACGGCGCGGCGGTGGTGGGCGGGCTGATGCGGGGTGAGCTGCGGGCCAAGGTGCAGCAAAAGGCGGCCGTGATCGACGGCTGGATCGCCGCCGGGCGCATGGCGAGGGTCGATTCGACCCACTTGTTTTTCACCCTCTGGGCCGCCACCCAAACCTATGCCGATTTTGAAGTGCAGGTCTGTGCGGTACTGGGGCACGAGACCTTGACGGACGCTGACCACCTGCGGGCGACCGGGCATGTGGTGGCCTTGGTCTTGCGGGGCTGCGGCTTGGCGCCGCCTTAGGCCGGTTCGGGCTTGCTGTCAGTAGCCCGACTCCCGCTGGCCCCGGATCGCCAGCAAAAACACGGTGTCGAGCGTGGGGACATAGCGGTACAGCGCCACGTAGCCGCGCGCAGCTTTGCCGATCACCAACTCACGCAGGCCGCCGCGCAGCTTTCGGCCGATCAGCGGGCTGTGGGTCAGCACCTCCAAGCTCAGCACGATCTGCTCGATGCGCTCGGGTGCGTCGTCGATCTCAAAAGCCGTCGAGTGGTCGAAGATGCGATCAAAGTCGTCCAGAACTTCTGGGGCGAGTTCGATCCGGGTCATGCGCAGGTCAGCCGACGGTCTTGCGTGCTGCGGGCCTGCGGGGTTGTTCGCCCCGGGCTCGGGCGTTCAGGTAGGCCTTGGCATCGTCCCAGGCCATCGTTTGCCCCGTCGCCAACAGCTGGGCCCAGCGCTGCTCGGCCAGGTGCTGGAACGTACTGTCCTGTTCCGCCTGCTCGACGTTCTGGGCGATGGCGTCCAGGATGAAGGCATGCGCCGTCTTGCCGGCGCGCTCGGCTGCAGCCGCAACCCGCTGCTTCAAATCGTCTTCGATACGGATCGTCGTTGTGCTCACGGGATGTCTCCAAGGACACTGAAATGTAGCACTTAAGTGCTACTTCGACACCGTGTGCTGTGCGCAGTCGCGCCACTTTCTGACAAGATGATGCGATGACGATCAGCGCCGACTACCAACACCTCAGCTTCACCCGCCAGGGCCGGGTGCTGATCCTCACCCTCAACCGCCCGGCCCAGCGCAACGCCGTCAATGCCCGGCTGCACGCCGAACTGGCGCAGGTCTTCACCGATGCCCAGCGCGACGCTGACAGCGACGTGGTCCTGCTCACGGGCGCCGGCTCGGCGTTTTGCGCTGGTGGCGACATCGCCTGGATGCAGCAGGGTGTGGATGACCCGGCCGGCTTCGAGCGCACCGGTCGCGAGGGCAAGGACATCCTGTTCAGCCAGCTCGACCTGGAAAAGCCGCTGGTCTGCGCCCTCAACGGCCACGCCACCGGCCTGGGCGCCAGCCTGGCGCTGTTGTGTGATGTGGTGATCGCCGCGCGCAGTGCCAAGATCGGCGACCCGCATGTCAGCGTCGGGCTGGTGGCGGGTGACGGCGGGGCGCTGATCTGGCCGCAATTGATCGGCTATGCCCGCGCCAAGCGCTACCTGCTGACGGGCGATTTGATGACGGCCACCGAGGCCGAACGCCTGGGCCTGGTCAGTGAGGTGGTGGCCGACGATCAGGTGCTGCCCGTGGCGTTGGCGCTGGCGCAGCGCCTGGCGGCCGGTGCGACCCAGGCGGTGCGCTGGACCAAGATCACCGCCAACCTGCCGCTCAAGGCGCTGATCCACGCGCATTTCGACGCGGGGTTGGCGTACGAGTTGCTGTCCAACCGAACGGCCGACCATGCCGAGGCGGTGGCGGCGTTCCGCGAGCGGCGGCCGCCGGTGTTTGGCGGGACCTGACCTCAGCGGCGCCGGCGTCAACGCGCAGCGCCTGCGCACAACCGGTAGTCGCCTACAGCGTCTGTGCGGCGCTTTGCAGCACGATGTCGGTGACGGGTACGTCGTCGAACCTGTTGGGCGCCACGCCGACGGTGCGGGTCGGCTTGACCGACATCGCGTCGATCACCGCCAGATCACTGGCGCCGACCACGCGGCCAAAAACGGCGTAGCCCGGAGTTGCCGCGCTGGCGTAGTCCAGAAAAGTGTTGGCCACGTTGTTGAAGAAGAACTGCGAAGTCGCTGAGTTGAAGGCAGGGTCGTCTTGGCGCGCCATCGCGATCGTGCCGCGCACATTGCTCAAACCCTTGTTCGACTCCAGCGTGATCGCCGCACGCAGGCCGGCCTGGGCTGTCAGCGTGCTGCTGGCCACCCCGGTGAACCCGCCGCCTTGCACCACAAAGCCTGGTAGTACCCGGTGAAAGATCGTGCTGCTGTAGAACCCGGCGTTCACGTAAGCCAGAAAGTTGTCCACCGTCAGCGGCGTGCTGGCCGGCTCCAGCTCGACCACGATGTTGCCCAGGCTGGTGACCAGCGTCACCCGCGGCTTGGGCACCGCCAGGGTGCTGTTGTAGACCTCGCTGCCGCCGGAGTTGACCGCCAGCCGCACGCTCAGCGCCATGTTGGGCGTGCAGGTGACGGTTTGCTGGCTGGCGCTGCCGCCGGCCAGCACGGTGACGCCATCGCAGCCGGTGGCGCTGAAGGTGGCTGCGGTGGCCAGGTTGGTGCCGGTGATGGTGAAGGTGCTGAGCCGGCCGTAGCTCAGCCGGTTGGCGGTGGCACCACTGACCGTGGCGGGCGTCGTCACCGGCGTACCGGCATCGCCGGACCCGCCACCGCCGCAGGCTTGCAACAGCAGGGCGCAGGCGGCCAGCGCGACGCTGCGCAGGCGGGCAGCGGCCGGTAGCGCGAATGTCGGGCTGGACGGCGGGGCAGTGGACAGCAAGGTGGACAGGGCAGTGGGGGTCATGGTGGACGCTGGGCGAGGGGGACTGGCGGCGGGGCCAGGCAGGCTGCGCAGTATCGCCCGCGATCAGGCCTGCCGCCCGGTCGCTGAGGTGACGGCGGCGCGCGCGACCGCCGGCCTATGCTGACCCTCGACCTTCGACCCTCGACCCCCAACCCCACAGGCCCTCCAGACCATGACTTACACCACCCTCGGCTGGCAGATCGACGACCGCGTGCTGACGCTCACCCTCAACCGCCCGGCGCAGCTCAATGCCTTCACGGTCACGATGGCCGAGGAGTTGATCGATGCCTATGGCCGCGCCAGCGACGACGATGCGGTGGGTGCCGTGGTGGTCACCGGCGCGGGCCGGGCGTTTTGCGCCGGCATGGACCTGTCGGTCGAAGGCAATGTGTTCGGCCTTGACGAGACCCTGTCGCCCAGCCTGGCCGAGTTGGACGCCCGCTGGGACGACCCGGCCATCGTG
>JBBRZR010000177.1:0-9270 GCA_038236495.1 Burkholderiales bacterium | reverse complement strand
GGTCTGGTGGCGGCCGGTGTTGGCGCTGGCGTTGCTGCCGGCAGCACTGCCGGTGCTGGATCTGGCCCCCTGGACAGGGCGGTTCTTCTGGGACGAGTTCGACATCCTGCTGCTGGCGGTGCTGGCCGTCGCCTGGTACCGCAGCCGACCGGTCGGCCGGGGGTCGGCACGGCCGGCCAACCCGGCAACCGCACCCGCCGGATTTGCGACGCTGCGAACGACGGCGCTGGTGCTGCTGGGGCTGAGCCTGGCGCTGTCCACGCTGCGCGGCCTGCTGCCCTGGCAATGGCCAGACCTGAACAGCTTCTCCAGCTACTACAGCGGCTGGAACGCGCTGCGCCTGTTCAAAGGTGCGCTCTGGGCGGCAGGCTGGGTGGCGCTGTTCCGCAGGTTACCCCAGGCCTCCCCGGTCAAGCAGGCCCTGTTTGGCTACGGGGTGCTGGCCGGTCTTGCCCTCACGCTGCTGCAGCTGGGCTGGGAGCGGCTGGCCTTTCCGGGCTTGCTGGACTTTGCCAGCGACTACCGCGTCACCGGGCCGATCTCGGCCATGCACACCGGCGGCGCCTACATCGAATGCTGGCTGGCGGTGGCCTCCGCTTTTGCGATCTGGGCCGTGCTGCGCCCGGGCCCGGCGCTGTGGCGGGTGGCGGCAGGCGTGCTGGTGCTGGCCAGCACCTACGCCATCGCCGTGACCTATTCGCGCAACGGCTACGGTGCGCTGTTGGGGGTCGTCCTGGTGATGGCCGGGGCGGCGGCAGTCAACGCGGTGCAGGCCTTGCGCCGCGCCGGCCCCCAGCCGCGTGCCACCCCGCCCAGAAATGCCCTGCTGCTGGCCGGGGTGCTGTTGCTGATGGTGGCCCTGATGGCCGCCGTGGCGCTGCCCGTCTTGACGGGCCCGTTTGCACGCGCCCGGCTGGCCGACCTGGGGCGCGACCAGGCCGTGCGCCTGGCCCATTGGCAAGACGCCGTGGCCATGCGCCAGCCCGGCGGCCTGGATTTGCTGCTGGGTGAGGGCCTGGGCAGCTACCCGGCGGCCCACTACTGGCGCAGCGCCGAGCCAGTGCATGCCGGGTCCTACGCGCTGGCCGACGAGCCTGGCCGCCGCTTTTTGCGCCTGGGCACCGGCGCACCGGTCTACATCGAGCAAGTGGTGCCGGTGCGGGCCGGCCAGCGCCTGCAGCTGGCGCTGGAGGTGCGCGGCCCGGCCAGCGCCGTGCTGGGCGTGATGCTGTGCGAGAAGTGGATGCTGACCTCGGGCGCCTGCGCGGACGTGGCGCCGGCCCCCACCGCGTCGTCCCCGGCCAGCGCCGCAGCCGCCGGCGACACCGCCTGGCGCCCGGTCACGCTGTCGCTGTCGACCGAGGGCTGGCCCGCCGCGCACGGGCCCGTCGGCCGGACCGTCAAGCTGGCGGTGTTTCATGGCACGGGTGCCGGCACGGTCGAAGTGAGCCGGCTGGTGCTGTCGGCCCAGACCCCCGGCGCCACGGCGGCAGCGACCGCCACTTCGCCCTCAATTGCACCCGCAACAGCAGCCCCAGACAGCGCAGCGCCGCGGCCCTCCCTGCTGCGCAACGGTGATTTCTCAGCCGGGCTGGACCACTGGTTCTTCAGCACCGACGTCGATCCGCCGTGGCATGTGCACAGCACGCCGGTGGCGGTGTGGTTCGAGCAGGGCTGGCTGGGCGTGCTCGCCTGGTCGCTGGCGGCAGCGCTGGCCCTGGGCGCAGCCGCCCGGCGCGCCTGGCGTGGCGACCTGACGGGCGCGGCGCTACTGGCTGCGCTGTTGGCGGCGGGGGTTTGTGGCGCGGTCAACACCCTGACGGACGCGCCCCGCTTCCTGACGCTGCTGCTGGTGCTGCTGTGGCTGGCGGGTGAGCGCGGCAGCGGCGCCGCCGGCCGTGCACCGGGCGCTTCAGCCGGCCCCTCCACTGGCTTGTCCCAGGGCCCGCTGTCGCCGGCCTCTGCGACACTGGACCACGCTCCCAACCGGCCTCAACCCCCCCACCCGTGATGCCCCATTCCGCCGCCTTGCCCGTCCCGCGTTTTGACACCTTCTACCGCCATGCCGAGCTGACGGCGCTGCTGCAGGACTATGCCGCCGCCCGGCCCGACCTGGTGCAGCTGCGCTCGATCGGCCAGAGCTTCGAGGGCCGCGACATCTGGCTGGCGGTGGTCACCAACACCGCCACCGGCGCCGACATCGACAAGCCGGCGTTCTGGGTCGACGGCAACATCCACGCCGGCGAGCTGACCGCGTCCACCGCCTGCCTGTACTGGCTGCACCAATTGGTGGCCGGCCACGGCAGCGACGACGGCATGACCCAGCTGCTGAACACCCGCGTGGTCTATCTCTGCCCGCGGCTCAACCCCGACGGCGCCGAGCTGGCCCTGGCCGACAAGCCGCGTTACATCCGCTCGTCGACCCGGCCCTACCCCTGGGACGAGGAGGTGGTGGAGGGTTTGACGGCCGAGGACATCGACGGCGATGGCCGGGTGCTGCACATGCGCATGCCCGATCCGCACGGCACCTGGAAGTGCCACCCGGAGGACGCCCGGCTGATGATCCCGCGCGAGCCCGGTGAGTTTGGCGGCAACTACTGGCGCATCATGCCCGAGGGCACATTGGCCAATTTCGACGGCCTGCAGGTCAAGGTCAACCCGGACCGCGAAGGGCTGGACCTGAACCGCAACTTTCCGTCGATGTGGCGGCAAGAATTTGAGCAGACCGGCGCCGGGCCCTACCCCACCAGCGAGCCCGAGGTGCGGGCGATGGTGGACTTCATCGTCAAGCATCCCAACATCGGTGCGGCCGTCAGCTTCCACACCCATTCCGGCGTGATCCTGCGCCCCATGGGCACGATGAGCGACGAGCAGATGACGCCCGAGGACCTGTGGATGATCAAGCGGCTCTCGGCCATCGGCGAGAAGCTCACCGGCTACCCGGCGGTCAGCACCTACCACGACTTCAAGTACCACCCCAAAGAGGTCATCACCGGCACCCAGGACTGGATCTACGAGCACCTGGGCGCGCTGTTCTGGACGGTCGAGATCTGGGCGCCCAACAAGGAGGCCGGCATCACCGGCTACGACTGGGTGCACTGGTACCGCGACCACCCGCCCGAGGACGACCTGAAGCTGCTGAAATGGAGCGACGAGCAGTGCAACGGCCTGGCCCACGTCGACTGGTACCCCTACCGCCACCCGCAACTGGGCATGGTCGAGCTGGGCGGCTGGGACCGGCTGAACTACTGGCGCAACCCGCCACCGCACCTGCGCGAGCGCGAGGTGGCGCGGTTCCCGGCCTGGCTGACGCAGCTGGGCCTGTCGCTGCCCAAGCTGGAGCTGCTGCGGGCCGAGGTGCGCTCGCTGGGCGGTGACACCTGGCGGATCCGTTTTGCGGTGGCCAACGCCGGCTACCTGCCCAGCTACGTCACCCAGCGCGCGATCGAGCGCAAGATGGTGCGCGGTGTGGTGTTCGAGCTGCACCCGCCGCCGGGCCTGACGCTGCAAACCGGCAAGCTGCGCATCGAGGGCGCGCAACTGGAGGGCCACGGCCCGAAGTCCTCGTTGCAGGCCTTCTTGCCCAACCGCCAGATCACTGCCGACCGGGCGGTGGCCGAGTGGGTGGTGATGGCCCCGCGCGGCACCCGCGTCGCCCTGACCGCTGTGGCTGACCGCGCCGGCACGGTGCGCACCGAGGTCACGCTCGACTGAGCATCCGCCCCGCAGGCGCTGATCAGCGCTGGGTGCGCTGGTGCGAAGCGCGGCGCAGCCGCCAGCCCAAGCCGGCCAAGCCGGCCAGCAACAACAGCGCCGAGGTGGGTTCGGGCACCGGGCTGACCCCCCCGATGCCGCCGTTGGGCAAGCCACTGACGGGCCCCACGAATGGTCCGGTCAATGGTCCGGTCAATGGCCCCGTCACCGGCCCGATGGCAGACCCAGATGATCCGTTTGCCGGCGATCCCCCGTCCGTCAGAAAACCCCGGTTTTCAGGTGGCAAGGCGCTGAGCTGGCGCAGTGGCAATGCGGCGCTGTCCCCCCCCAGCGCCACGCCACCCAGACCCGTCCCCGCCGCCGCGGCCCAGGAACCGGCGTGTGCGGGCTCCGCAACACCGGCCGCGCCGCCCCCTGCGCCCACGCTGTCGGGCGCGCCGGCAGCGTAGCTGCTGGTGGCGCCCGGTGAGGCCGCCGCCTGGCTGAAACTGGCTTGTGACGGCCCGCCTGCCGCCGACGCCGCCGCGCTGGATTCAGCACCCGGTGCCGCCATGCCTTCAGCCGGTCCGGGCACGCCCGGGCCACCGCCGCTGCCGCCGCCGCCGGAACCACCGCCACTACCCCCCACGCCGCCCGCCATGATGCCCGGCGCGGCGGCATCGGCAGCGGCCGCGTCCTGCCGGGTGATGCGGCTGACGTTGCGGCAGACCGTGGGCACCAGGATGCAGTGGCCGGACTCGCAATACACCAGCCCGCGCTCCTGGGCGCTGGGGGCCCACTGGGCCCGGTTCACCGTGCCGCAGACCTGGCCGGCACCAAAGTGCATGCCGGTAATGGCCGCACCGTAGCGGGCCTGGCCGACGATGGCGTCACGCCGGATGCTCACCACCTCGTCGTAGTTGCGGGCGGCCATGCGTGACTTGAGACGCTCGCGCACCGGCGCCGGGATGTCGCTGTAGCGGTCGACCGCGGCCACCACATCGCCCATGAACGGGTTCTGGCCCGGCCGGTTCCAGGAACAGGACGGCAGCACCGCTTGAGCAGCAGGTACGGCAGCACCAGGAGCGATCGCCAGCATGGCGGCAAGGACCAACGACATCGAATACTTTCGGGTGTACCCAGCCGTCATTCTCGATGACATCTGGACAAACCGGCCCGCCATTTCGGCGAAACGACTGGGCTACGGATCTGCCGATACTGTAACGAGGCGTTTCCGGCGGCCGTGCGCCAGGCCCCCCGGTTTGCGGGGTGGCGCGCCGTGGCGCTTGTCACGCCAGCGGCGTCGGCGTGGTGTCCTGCGGGCTGCCCAGCACGCGCAACAGCGCGGCCCGCAGGCGCAAGGGGTCGATCGGCTTGGTCACGAAGTCGTTCATGCCGATCGCCGCGGCGCGCTCACGCTCGCTCACCAGTGCGGCGGCGGTCAAGGCAATCACCGGCAGTTGTTCGGCGCTGTAGGTGGTGCGCAGTGCCTGGGTGGCCTCGTGGCCACTCATGCCGGGCATCTGCAAGTCCATCAGCACGGCGTCGAAACGCCGGCCCTCGGCCGCTGCCTGCGCCACCGCCGCCAGCGCTTGCAGGCCGTCGCCGGCCTCGGTGACGACGGCGCCCCATTGTTCGAGCAGGGCCACGCCGATCAACATGTTCACGCTGTTGTCCTCGACCAGCAGCACCCGAGCGCCCTGCAGCCGGCTGGCCCCATTGGCGGTAGGCGGCTCCTTGGCCGCATCGCCTCGCAGCGGCTTCAGCGGCAGTTCGGCGTGGAAGCAGCTGCCTTGCCCGTCCCGGCTGCTCAGGCCAACGCTGCCACCCATCAGCAAGGCCAGTTCGCGGCAGATCGACAACCCCAGCCCGGTGCCGCCATATCGCCGGGTGGTGGACTCGTCGGCCTGGGTGAAGGGCTGAAACAAACGAACCTGGGTCGCGGCGGCTATGCCCGGGCCGGTGTCGTGCACCTCCAGCCGCAGCCGGCCACCGGGCCTGGCCATCGCCACCAGGCGGATGCCGCCGCTGGGGGTGAACTTGAGGGCGTTGTTGAGGTAGTTGGCGGCGATCTGGCGCAGACGCAGCGCGTCGCCCCGCACCCAGACCGGCAGCGACGGGTCGATGTGCGCGTCGAACGTCAGGCCGTGGCTGGCGGCCAGCGCGGCATAGGTCTGCTGCAGTGTGCGCAGCAGGGCATGCAAGTCGAACGGCGCTGACTCCAGGTGCAGCTTGCCGGCCTCGATCTTGGCCACGTCGAGGATGTCGGTGAGGGTGGCGGCCAGCAATTCGGCGCTGTCGCTGATCTGGTCGAGGTAGAGGCGCAGGCGCTCGGGCGCCAGGCCGGGCACGCGGGCCAGCCTGGCCAACCCGAGCACGCCACTCAGCGGCGTGCGGATCTCGTGGCTGGTGTTGGCCAGAAAGGCGCTCTTGGCACGGCTGGCAGCCTCGGCGGCATCGCGCGCGCGCTCCAGGTCTTTTTCGGCGCGACGCGCCAGCGTGACGTCTTCGGCAATCCAGATCGTGCCGTTGACGGTGGGGTTTTGCGGATCGATCGCCTTGGCGCGCAGCCGCACCCGAAACGGCTGGCCGTCGCGCCGCCGGGTCTCGAACTCCACATCCACCGCTTCACCCTGCTGCAGCTTTGGACCGATGTCGCGCAGCAAGGTGTTGTATTCAGCGTCGTCGGCACAGGCGGTGCGGTTGGGCTGGCCCACCAATCCGCCGGCAGGCCAGCCGTACATTTGCTCGAACTGGGCATTGGCCAGTACAAAGTGGTGGTGCCGTGTGAAGGCGATGCCCACCGATGCGTTGGCCAGGATGGCCTCGCGCTCCTGGCGAACCCGGGTGGTCTCGGACATGTCGCGGCCGTTCAGCAGCAGGTAGGACACCCCGTCGCTGTCGAAACGGATGCCCGACATCAGCAGCGGCAGGTCCTGGCCATCGCGGGTCTTGAAGCAGATCAGCCTGTCCTGCACCGCGCCGTCGTCGGCGAGGCCCTGCAACAAAGCAGCGCGGTCGGCCGGGTCGCGCCACAGGCCGAGCTCGTGCGCCGTGTGGCCCTCGACCTGCGCCCGGGCATGGCCCAACAGGCGGCAGAAGCTGTCGTTCACCATCACATAACAACCGGTGTGCAGGTCGGACAGCGTGATGATGTCCGGGCTGAGCGAGACCACGCGGGACAACAAGGCTTGAGAGCGCAGCAGCGCGTCGGACGCCGCACGCCGGTCGGTCTCGTCGAAGGCGATCGACAGCACGGCGGCATGGCCGCCGAAGTCGGTGCGCGCGCCCACCGAGCTGACGGTGCGTTGTCGGCCACTGCGGGTGAGCAGGTGCACATCCAGCGACGGCACGGCCTGGCCCAACGGCAGCGCCTCGATCTGTTTGAGCCGGTCCAGCACAGCGGCCCGCTGGTCCGGCGCCACGTGATCGGCCACCAGGTGGCTGCCCAGCATGTGCGCCACGGCGTCGTAGTCCAGCAATCGCGCCGCGGCCGGATTGGCTTCGACGATCACGCCGCCCTGGTGCAGCATCAGCGGCGTCGGTATGCGGTTGAAGAGGTCGCGGTAGCGGGTCTCGGTGGCGGCCAGCGCCTGCTTTGCGCGCTGCGCGCTGGTGACGTCGCGCGCCACACCCCAGTAGCCGATGAACCGGCCGGCGGCGTCGAAACGGGGCTCGCCGCTGGCCAGGAAGTGGCGCTCAGCACCTTCAGCAGGCTGCCAGCTGAAGGCCAGATCGCGCAGCGTGACACGCGACTCCATCTCGGCCCGCATCAGATCGACACTGTCCCCGTCGAAGTCGAGCGCGGCAACCTGCCAGGGCACCTGGCCCAGCATCCCCGGCACCGGCACAAACCGACCGGTGCCGTCACGCTGGGACAACTGGCTCAGGCGCAATTCGGCATCGGTCTCCCAATAGGCACTGGCGGCAATGCCCAACAGGGCCCGGAAGCGCTGCTCGCGGGCGTCGGCGGCGCGCAGGTGCTGGCGCGACAAATTGGCCATGATCCGGCCCATCAGCGTGCCGGTCACGATGGCCGCACAGGCCAGCACCAGCCGCGCCGCAAAGCTGGCCACGCCCGACGGCTGGGTCAACACACCCAAGCGCTCGCCGATGCCCAGTGCCAGCACCCCGGCCAGCGCCAGGCCGGTAGCGGCCCAGCCCAGCCGCGCCGGACCGACGGTGTGGGCCAGCAGCACCACCAGGGCGAACATCACCAGCCCCGGTGTTTGCAGGCCCCAGCCGCTGACCCAGCCCACCGTGCACACCGCCGCCAGCGCGCCCAGCAAAAGCGGCGCCAGCAAGGGCCGGGCACGCTCGGGTGGCAGCCGGTAGGCCGCCGCAAAGCCCAGCCCCAGCAGGGCGTAGACCCCGGCCATCACCGCCCGGGCACCCGCCGGCAGCTGGTGGCCGTTCAGCAGCGTGAAGACAACACCCGTCGCACAGACCAGCAAGGCCACCGCGCAAAACGCACGCAGCAGGCTGTCCTGCATCGCGTGGTGCAGGTCTTGCTCGATCGGGGTGGGGGAGGGGTGGTGGGCCACGGGGGACACGGCTGACAGCCCGCCAGTTTCGCAGCAACTCGATGACTTGAACGGCTGTTCAGGCCCGGCCCTGCACGTCTGTTCCCGTCGGCCGGGTCGGCGGCGGCCCGGACAGCGGCGCGGCCGGCTGACCGCAATAAGCCTCAGCGTGCGGCGTTGAGCGTGCGCCGGGTGGCGTCCGCCACTGCACGCGCCGCGGCCGCAAAGTCGTCGCCCGCCGAGGCATACAACACGGCCCGCGACGAGTTGACGATGATGGGCCCTGTGCTGTGCAGGCCGGCTGGCCCGACGCTGCCACGCCAGCCGGCGCGCACCGTGGCGGCGGCATCCCCGCCCTGCGCGCCCACGCCGGGGATCAGCAACGCCAGCGTGGGGGCGAGTGCGCGCACCCGCTCGATCTCGGCCGGGTAGGTGGCGCCCACCACCAGGCCAAGCTGGCCGGTTGAATTCCACGGCCCGGCGGCCAGCCGGGCGATGTGCTCGAACAACCGGTCGCCGGGTTGGCTGGCGCCCGGTTGGCTGGCGCCGACCTGTGCCGGCGAGCCTGGCGTCGCCCAGCCCTGCAATCGTTGCGCTTGCAGGTCGCTGCCGCCCGGGTTGCTGGTGCGGCAGAGCAGGATCAGGCCCTTGCCCTCGTACTTGAAATAGGGCTCGATGGAATCGAAACCCATGAACGGCGACAGCGTCAGCGCGTCGGCCTGGTAGCGCTCGAAGGCCTCGACCGCGTACATCGCGGCCGTCGCGCCGATGTCGCCGCGCTTGGCGTCCAGGATGACCGGCACCGCCGGCGCCACCCGCTTGATGTGGGCCATCAACCGTTCCAGCTGGTCCTCGGCCCGGTGCGCCGCAAAGTAGGCGATCTGCGGCTTGAAGGCGCTGACCAGGTCGTGCGTCGCATCGACGATGGCCGCGCAGAAGTCGAAGATGCGCGACGCATCACCGCGCCAGGCGCCCGGGAATTTGGCCGGCTCCGGGTCCAGCCCGACACACAGCATCGAATCGGCGCGGCGCTCGGCGGCTTGGAGTTGCTCGG
>JBBRZR010000176.1:0-9372 GCA_038236495.1 Burkholderiales bacterium | reverse complement strand
GGTCCGGCGCTGGCGGCATGATGGCGCGCATGACACTGGCCGATGAACTGCTGTGCTTGATCGAACAACGCCTGGGGGACGGGCCGGTGCCGCGTGTCCGGGCGGTGCACCTGCCGCCCTGGCCGGGCAACGGCAGCAGGGACGGCGAATTTGGCGCGGTGGAGCTCGACAGCGGCGCGTTGGGCCTGAGCTACCTGCTGCTGGGCGACACATTGGCGGCCTTGGCCGACGGTGCCGGCAGCGGCGGCAGCCCGCTTGGCGGCCAGCCGCTGCTGGGCCGCGATGCACTGGCCCTGGCACGACGCTGGCGCGACGGCCAGGGCGCCGAGCGTGCACTGGGCTTTGCCGCGGTCAACGCGCTGAGCCGGCACATCCTTGACCGCGAAGGGCGGGTGCCGCCCGACGCCCCCGATTCGATCGCCGGCCTGGACCCGCAGCCGGGCGAGCACATCGGCATGGTCGGGCTGTTTCCGCCGCTGCTCAAGCAGGTGGCGGCTTGCGGCGCCCACCTGACCGTGCTGGAGCTGCGCGCCGACCTGGTGCCGGCCTACCCGAACCTCTATGTCACGCTGGACCCCGGCGCCTTGCGCAGTTGCAGCAAGGTGTTGCTGACCAGCACCGTGCTGCTCAACGACACCCTGGACAGCGTGCTGCAGCACTGTGGGCACGCCCACACCGTCGCCATGATCGGGCCGGGCGCGGGCTGCCTGCCCGAGCCGCTGTGGGCGCGCGGCGTGACGGTGCTGGGCGGCACCTGGATCGAAAACGCTGCGGGCTTTGCGCAGGCGCTGCGCGACGGTGCGCCTTGGGGGCGGTTTGCGCGCAAGGTGGTGTGGCGCCAGGGCAATGCCCGACTGCCGTCGGCCTACTTGCCGCGCTGAGGCAGCGCCAGGGCGCTGGGTCGTGGCATGCTCGCAGCTTCGCCTGCCGCGGCATCACCGCACCCCACCCCATGGCCGACGCGCCCGCACTGCCTCCCACCACTGCACCCACGAACGCTACCGCAACCCCAGCACCTGCCGCAGCTGCGGCCAACCGCCCTGCCGGCACGCTGGCCGGGCTCAAGATCAACCGCGGCGCGGCGCTCAAGCGCCGGCGGCGCCGCTGGCCCTGGGTGCTGGGCGCGCTGCTGATCGCCGGCGCGGCTGCTGCGCTGCTGATGCCCCGCAAGACCGAGGTGCAGGTCAGCGCGGTGCTGGCGGCCTATCCGTCGCAGCAGTACGCCGACCTGACCGCGTCCGGCTACGTGGTGGCGCAGCGCCGGGCAGCCGTGGCCAGCAAGGGCACCGGCAGGTTGATCGAGTTGCTGGTGCGCGAGGGCAGCGTGGTCAAGCAGGGGGATCTGATCGGCCGGCTCGACGCCAGCGATGTGCAGGCGGCCGTGGTCGCCAGCCAGGCCGGCGTGCTGCAGGCCCAGGCCGCCCGGGTGCAGGCCGCGGCCGCGCTGGGCCAGGGCCAGGCCGAGCTGGACAACGCGCAAGTGGAGCTCAAGCGCCAGCAAGACCTGGCCGCCCAGGGTTTCATCTCGCCGCAGGCGGTGGACGGCGCGCTGCGCCGGGTGGCGGTAGCACGCTCGGTGCTGGCCAGCCAGCAGGCCACGGTGGCGGCAGCCCAGGCCGGCATAGCCCTGAGCCAGGCGCAGGTGCGCATGCAGCAGGTCAACCAGACCAATACCGAGATCCGGGCGCCGTTCGATGGTGTGGTGCTGATCAAGAACGCCAACGTGGGCGACATGATCACGCCGTTTTCCAGCGCCAGCGGCACCTCGGGCGCGGTGGTGACCATGGCCGACATGCGCACGCTGGAAGTCGAGGCCGATGTGTCCGAGAGCAACGTGGCCCGCATCAAGCCCGAGCAGCCGGTCGAGATCACGCTGGACGCACTGCCCGAGATGCGGTTCCGCGGCAATGTGTCGCGCATCGTGCCCACGGTGGACCGGGCCAAGGCCACGGTGATGACCAAGATCCGCTTCGAGGCGCTGGACCCGCGCATCCTGCCCGAGATGAGCGCCAAGGTCAGCTTCTTGTCCCGGCCGGCCACCGCCGAGGACCAGAAGGCGGTGATCGCCGTCAACCCCAAGGCGATCACCGAGCGCGACGGCAAGAAGCTGGTCTTCCGGCTGGCCGGCGACAGCGTCGAGCCGGTGCCGGTGACGCTGGGCCGCAAGATCGGTGACCTGCAGGAGGTGGGGGGTGCTTTGAAATCCGGTGAGCGCGTGGTCTTGACCCCGGCCGCGGCGCTGAAGGCCGGCGCCCGGGTCACGGTGACCGCCAAATGACCGCGCTGATCCGTATCAGCCACCTCAGCAAGGGTTATGTGCGGGGCGGCCAGGGTATCCCGGTGCTGCTCGACATCAACCTGGACGTGGCCCGCGGCGAGTTCATCGCGCTGATGGGCCCCAGCGGCTCGGGCAAGAGCACGCTGCTGAACCTGATCGCCGGCATCGACAAACCCAGCGCCGGCACGATCGAGATCGACGGCATCGACATCGCCAGCTTGAGCGAGGGCCAACTCGCCGACTGGCGCGCCGCCAACGTCGGCTTCATCTTCCAGTTCTACAACCTGCTGCCGGTGCTGTCGGCCTTTGACAATGTCGAGCTGCCGCTGCTGCTGACCCATCTCTCGTCGCGCGAGCGGCACGACCGGGTGGCCGCCATGCTGGGCCTGGTGGGCTTGACCGACCGGGCCGACCACTACCCCAGCGAGCTGTCCGGCGGCCAGCAGCAGCGGGTGGCGATTGCCCGTGCGCTGGTGACCGACCCGGTGCTGATCGTGGCCGACGAGCCCACCGGCGACCTGGACCGCACCACCGGCGAAGAGGTGCTGTCGCTGCTGGACCAACTGGTACACGAGCTGGGCAAGACCATCGTGATGGTCACCCACGACCCTAAAGCCGCCGCCCGCGCCGGCCGCATGGTGCACCTGGAAAAAGGCGTGCTGGTGGACGAAGCGCCCGAAACAGTCAGCCGGGCCTGAGCATGTTCATGTTCCGCCTGTTGCTGAAAAACGCCTTCCGCCACAAGCTGCGCACGCTGCTGACGATGGTCGGGCTGGTGGTGGCGATTTCCGCCTTCGGCCTGCTGCGCACCATCGTGGACGCCTGGTATGCCGGCGTCGAAGGCAGCTCCAGCACCCGGCTGATCACCCGCAGCAACATCTCGCTGACTTTTGCGCTGCCGCTGAACTACGCCCAGCGCCTGCGCGCGGTGGAGGGCGTGACCCAGGTCAGCTGGTCGAACTGGTTTGGTGGTGTCTACATCACCGAGCGCAACTTCTTTCCGCAGTTTGCGGTGGACCCGGCCACCTACCTGCCGATGTACCCCGAGTACAAGATCGAGGATGCGCAGAAGCTGGCCTTTCTGCGCGACCGCCAAGGCGTGTTGGTCGGCCGCAAGCTGGCAGACAAGTTCGGCTGGAAGCTGGGCGACCAAATCCCCTTGCGCGGCACCTTTTACCCCGGCACCTGGACCTTTACGCTGCGTGGCATCTGGGACGGCGCCGACGCCAAGACCGACGAGAGCCAGATGCTGATGCACTGGGCCTACCTCAACGAGACGATCCGCCAGCGCGCGTCGGGCCGGGCCGACGCGGTGGGCGTCTACATCGTCGGCATCGACGAGCCCAACAACGCCGCCCTGGTCAGCCAGCGGATCGACAAGATGTTCGCCAACTCGCTGGCCGAGACGCTGACCGAAACCGAGGCCGCGTTCCAGCTCAGTTTTGTGTCGATGAGCGAGGCCATCCTGGTGGCGGTGCAGGCCGTCAGCCTGATCATCGTCGTCATCATCATGGCGGTGATGGCCAACACCATGACCATGACCGCGCGTGAGCGCCTGGCCGAGTACGCCACGCTCAAGGCGCTGGGGTTTTCACCCGGCTTCGTGGTGCGGCTGATCTTTGGCGAGAGCCTGCTGATCGCGGCCATCGGCGGCCTGGCCGGCCTGCTGCTGACGCTGCCGCTGGCAGCCGTCTTCCGCAGCGCGGTGGGCACGCTGTTCCCTATCTTCCAGGTCTCCACGCTGACGATGGCGCTGCAGCTGGCGGCCGCGTTGGTCGTGGGCACGGTGGCCGCCGCCTGGCCGGCCTGGCGCATGAGCCGGATCGACATCGTCGCCGGCCTGCGGCACGTCGGTTGAGGGCTGCACGATGGCCGCAGTCCCCTTCAGCTACATCGCCCGCAACCTCTGGGTGCGGCGCGTCACCACCGGGTTGACGGCCGGCGGCATGGCGCTGGTGGTCTACGTCTTTGCCACCGTGCTGATGATGAGCGAGGGCATACGCTCGACCTTGGTGGCCACCGGCCAGCCCGACAACGTGATGGTGTTGCGCAAGGGTGCCAACGCCGAGATCACCAGCAGCATCGAGCGCAGCCAGGCGCGCATCCTGGCCACCCTGCCCGGCATCGCCACCGACGCACTGGGCCGGCCGCTGCTCAGCGCCGAGCCGGTGGTGCTGATCAACCTGCCCAAGCGCAGCAACGGCAAACCCAGCAACGTGACGGTGCGCGGCACGTCCGAGCTGGGCTTGCAGCTGCGCCCTGGCGTGCGGATCGTCGAGGGCCGGATGTTCCGGCCCGGCACCTCGGAGATCGTGGTCGGCCAGGCGACTGCGGCCGGTTTTGCCGGTATCGATCTGGGCGCCTCCCTGCGCTTTGCCGGCCGAGAATGGCTGATCGTCGGCCGCACCGACGCCCGCCGCAGCGGCTTCGACTCCGAAATCTGGGGCGATGCCGATCAGATGATGCAGGCGTTCAGACGGCAGACCTATTCGATCGTGGTCTTCCGCCTGGCGGAACCCGGCCGCTTCGAGGCCACCCAGGCCAGCATCGACGCCGACCCGCGGCTGGCGCTGGAGGCCAAGCCCGAGATCCGCTTCTACGCCGAGCAGAGCGAGGCGCTTTCCACCTTCATCAACATCCTGGGCCTGAGCCTGGCGGTGATCTTCTCGATCGGCGCCGTGGTGGGCGCGATGATCACGATGTTTGCCGCGGTGGCGTCACGCATCGGCGAGATCGGCACGCTGCGGGCGCTGGGCTTCAGGCGTGGCGCGGTGCTGGCGGCCTTCATGGCCGAGTCGCTGCTGCTGTCCGCCGTGGGCGGCGTGGTCGGCCTGGCCGCCGCCAGCGCGATGCAGGCGGTGGATGTGTCGACCACCAACTTCCAGACCTTTGCCGAACTGGCCTTCAAGTTTGTGCTGACGCCGCAAATTGCCGTGCAGTCGTTGGTCTTTGCACTGGCGATGGGCGTGGTGGGCGGCTTCATCCCGGCGTGGCGGGCAGCGCGGCTGGAGATCGTGGAGTGTCTGCGGGCGGCTTGACATCCCGCCATCAGTACAGCCCGAACGGCGAAGCGTCGAACTGCTTCAGGGTCAGCGCCCGCCACACCCGCTCCGCCGTCACCGGCATCTGGATGGCCTCGGCCGCCGCGCCCAGGCCGGCATGGTCCAGCGCGTCGATCACCGCATTGACAACCGCCGGTGTGGCGCCGATGGTGCCCAGTTCACCCACCCCTTTGACCCCCAACGGGTTGGTCTTGCAGGGCACCGAGGTGTCGAACGTGGTCTTGAAACCGAGAAAGCCGTCGGCATGCGGTAGCGCGTAGTCCATGAAGCTCGCGCTTTGCAGCTGGCCGCTCTCGGTGTCGTAGGCCACCCGCTCGCACAGCGCCTGGCCGATGCCTTGCACCGCACCGCCTTCGACCTGGCCACGGACGATCGTCGGGCTGACGACACGGCCGATGTCGTTGACCGACGCATAGGCCACCACCGCCACCTCGCCGGTCGCGGGGTCGAGCTCGACTTCGCAGATGTGGCAGCCGTTGGGCCAGGTCGGGCCGCCGGCCGAGCTGGTGCTGTCGACGTAGATGCGCGCTTGCGGCTGGCGCGCTGCCAGCTCGAACAAGCCGATGCCCAGGTCGGTGCCCGCCACGTTGAAGCGGCCGTCGCGGTATTCGATGTCGGCCGCCGGCGCTTCCAGCGCCTCGCCTGCCAAAGTCTTGGCCTCATCGATCGTGCGCCGGGAGGCCACATCCACCGCCGAGCCGCCGGTGAACAGCGAGCGTGAGCCCGCGCTGCCAAAGCCGGTCGCGCGGTCGGTGTCGCCTTGCAGCACCCGGATGCGGTCGATGGGCACGCCAAAAACGTCCACCGCCAGCTGCGCGTAGCTGGTGGCGATGCCCTGGCCCATGGCCTGGGTGGCCGATCCCAACTCGACAAAGCCGTCGGCCGTGACGTTGACGGTCACCCGCTCTTCCATCACGTTGCCGCCGGTCCACTCCAGGAAGGTGGCGATGCCGCGCCCCCGCTGCAAGCCCCGCGCCTGCGAGGCGGCACGCCGCGCGGCAAAACTGTGCCAGTCGGCCAACGCCAGGCCCTGGTCGAGGATCTGCTCGAAGTTGCCGCTGTCGTAAAGCTGGCCCATCGGATTCTTGTAGGGCATCTGCTCGGGGCGGATCATGTTGCGGCGGCGCAACTCGGCCGGGTCCAGCCCCAGCTTGCGCGCCGCGGCGTCCATCAGCCGCTCGGTCAGGTAGATCGCCTCGGGCCGGCCGGCACCGCGGTAGGCACCGGTCGGCGTGGTGTTGGTCATCACGGCAGTGACATGCACATCGATCACCGGGATGTCGTAAATGCTGGTCGAGACCCAAGGCCCGATCAGGCACTGGATCGCCACGCCGGTGCCGGTGGCATACCCGCCGACATTGGCAAAGCCGCGCACCCGCAGCGCCAGCGCACGGCCCTCGGCGTCCAGCGCCAGCTCGGCCCGGCTGGTGACGTCGCGGCCGTGCACCGCGGCCAAGAACTCCTCGATCCGGTCGGCCCGCCACTTGACCGGCTGCTTGAGCTGGCGGGCGGCAAAAGCCACCGCGATGTCCTCGGGGTAGATGCCGGTCTTCATGCCAAAGCCGCCACCGACATCGCCGACCAACACCCGCACGTCGGCCACCGTCAGGCCAGGCAGCGCATCGACCAGGCCATTGCGCACACCGGTGGGCATTTGGCTGGACAGGCGCACCACCAGGCGGCCATCGTCGGCATTGATGTACGCGCTGACACTGCGCGGCTCGATCGGGCTGGGCGCCAGGCGCTGGTTGCAGACGTCGACTGAAACCGTGTGCGCTGCCGCAGCAAAGGCGGCTTCGGTCGCGGCGGCGTCACCGTGGCGCATGGCCGCAGCGATGTTGTCGGGCGCGTCGTCGCACAGCTGGGGCGCGCCGGGCCGCATCGCGGCGAAAGGGTCTACCACGGCAGGCAGTTCTTCGTAATCGACCCAGATCGCCTCGGCGGCAGCGGCGGCTTCAGCGATTGAAGTGGCCACCACGGCGGCCACGGCCTCACCGACAAAGCGCACACGGTCCGGCGCCAAGGCATGGCGCGGCGCCGACGTGCCGGGCTTGCCATTCGGCCTGGGGAAGGCCGACGGCCCCGGCATGGCCTTGACGCCTGCTGCCACCAGATCGGCGCCGGTGTAGACCGCCAGCACCCCAGGCAGGGCCAGTGCAGCGGCCGTGTCGATGCCGACGATGCGCGCGTGGGCATAGGGGCTGCGCAAAAACACCAGATGGGTTTGACCGGGCAGCGTCACGTCATCGGTGAACTGGCCGCGGCCGGTGATCAGCACCGGGTCCTCGATGCGGCGCACGGCATGGCCGCTGCCAAATCGGCCGACGTCCAGGCCTGGGCTCAGCGCTGCGCTCATGCTGATGCCCCCGTCGTCACCCCGGCCATCACCCCGGCCATCACCCCGGCCGCCTGTTGGACCGCCGCGACGATGTTGACATAGCCGGTGCAGCGGCACAGGTTGCCCTCCAGCGCGTGCTGGATCTGGGCCTCGCTGGGCTGTGGCGTCCTGGCCAGCAGACAGGCGCTGGTCATCATCATGCCGGGGGTGCAAAAACCGCACTGCAGGCCGTGGCAGTCCATGAAGGCCTGCTGCAGCGGGTGCAGCGTGTCGCCCTGGGCAAGGCCCTCGACCGTGGTGACGCGGCAGCCCTGGGCTTGCACGGCCAGCAGGCTGCAACTCTTGACGGCATCGCCGTTGACCAGCACGGTGCAGGCGCCGCACTGCGCGGTGTCGCAGCCGGCGTGGGTGCCGGTGAGCGCCAGCGGGCCACGCAGCAGGTCGATCAGCAAGGTGGCAGGCGCCACCTCGGCGGCCACGGCTTGGCCGTTGACCTCGAGTTTCAAAGAAATCATGCCAAGTCTCCGGGGGAAAAACGGTCAGCCGGCATGGTAGCGGCAAGACCGGCGACGCGCAGCGCCAGGGCTGGCCGGGCCGGGCCGGGCTTAGAAGTGATCGCTGCGGTTGCGGTCTGCTCAGATGCGGCGGCCAAACACCTTGACCACGATGCCCAGCAAAACCAGCACGAAGGCGCCGCCCAGAATCCAGGCCTGGTTGTCACGCAGCAGTTGCACTATCCGCCGGACGGGCGCCCGCACCGCTTCGGGATCGATGCCAGACCCAGCCCCATCGCCCGGGCCGCCGTCCGCAGCGGCCATGCCGACCTCAGCACCGCCACTGCGGCTGTAGGCGGCCTGCAGCGCCCAATCGCGCGGTGACTCCGCACGCAGGGTCTGCGGCAGCGGCAGGCCGGCCTCGGTGCCCAGCAAGGCGCCCGACAACGGTATCGCTGGCGTCGGATTTGGACCGGGCGCCAGCGCCGGCCGTACAGCAGCAGCCGAGGCCACCGCCGCCGCCTCACTGCGCGTCATGTCCAACAGCAGATCGAGGTTGACTTGCCCGGGCACCGGATGGCCCGTCAACGCCTTGTCCAGCGCATTGCCGGCCAAAGCCGTTGCCCCGTGCGGCACCGCGGCGTCGGCCGCCAGCGTGCCTGGCGGGTCGGGGCTGTCGACGATTGCCGCAAAACCGGGCAGTACCACCACCACCGCCAACAGCAGCCCTGCCAATGCCGCCGCCCCGGCGGGGCGCCGCGGCATGACCGCCCATGGCCGGCAGGGTTGAATCCAGGGTGACACCGGGCAAATCCTCAGGTCAACAAGCCAGACAAAGCCCAACGCCTCACCAGCCGCTGCAGCCCAGTGGGCTAGACCAGCACCTCAATGCAAGGCGGATGGCCGAGAAAGGCTTGCGGGCTGGCGCTGGCGCCATACGCGCCGGATTGGAACACCACGACCAGATCACCTGGCTCGGCCACCGGCAGGTCCATGCGATCGGCCAACAAATCCAGCGGCGTGCACAACGGACCGACCACCGAGGCCAGCTCGCGCGGCCCGGCGCCCTGCTTGTTGCCGATAGTCACCGGGTAATTCTTGCGGATGATCTGGCCAAAATTGCCCGAGGCCGACAAATGGTGGTTCAACCCGCCGTCGGTGACCAGGTAGACCTGGCCGCGCGAGACCTTGCGGTCCAGG
>JBBRZR010000175.1:0-9394 GCA_038236495.1 Burkholderiales bacterium | reverse complement strand
GCGTCGAGCGCAAACGAGGCGCCGTCGAACACCACCTCGTCCTGGCCGCCGACCAGGTGGGCATACAGCAACGGCAGGCCTGACGCCGCCACCCGTTGCACCATGCGCGCCTCGCGCTCGCCGCCCTTGTCGAGGTGAAAGGGCGAGGCGTTGATCACGCACAGCATCTCGGCACCCGCGGCGCGGGCGGCTTCTGCGGGCTCGTCGAACCAGGCGTCCTCGCAGATCAGCAGCCCAAACCGCCGGCCGCCAGCGGCAAATACCACTGCACCCAGCCCGGCGTCACGACCTGAGGCAAAGTAGCGACGCTCATCAAACACCTGGTAGTTGGGCAATTCACGTTTGCAGTAGGTGGCCTGCACGGCACCATCAGCCAGCACCGAGGCGGCATTGAAGCGCAACTGAACCGCGTGCGACCGGGACCGCACGTCACCAAGATCACCCCGCTGGTGCGGATGACCCACCACCACCGACAGGCCCGCAAACGGCGCCAGCGCCAGCGCCAGCTCGGTCAGCGCAGCAACGCAAGCCTGCATGAAAGCCGGTCGCAGCAGCAGGTCTTCGGGCGGGTAGCCGGTGAGTGCCAGCTCGGGCGTCACCAGCAAGCACGCACCATCGGCATGCGCTTGCTGCGCGCACTCGACAATGCGGCGGGCATTGCCCGCCAGATCGCCCACCGTGGCATTGAACTGGGCCAGTGCGATACGCACCGGGCCTGGCTTGGGAGTTGACATATTTTGAGCGATCAGCGGGACGACATACACATGGCAGAGGATGTTATCCGCGTCCACCACGACCCCTCGGCGCTGGACGGCAAAGCCTGGAATGCGCTACTGGACCGCCAGTCGCAGCCCACGCCCTTCATGCGCTGGGAGTATCTCGCGGCGCTGCATGCGTCGGGCAGCGCGGTGCCCGGCACCGGCTGGGCACCGCGCTTTGTCACGGTGCATCGCGATGGGGATCTGGTCGCCGCCGCGCCGGCCTACCTCAAGAGCCACTCCTACGGCGAGTACGTTTTCGACTGGGCCTGGGCCGACGCCTACGAGCGACACGGCTTGCGCTACTACCCCAAATTGCTGGTCGCGGTGCCGTTCACACCGGTGCCCGGCAGCCGGCTGCTAGCGGCAGACGAGCCGGCCCGGCAACTGCTGCTGGCCGCGCTGGTGCAACTGGCCAAACAAGAGAAGGCGTCGTCACTGCACCTGCTGTTCCACGCCGAGGATGAAGCGCCAGCCACCCTGGCCCAGCGCTTGTTGGTGCGGCAGGGCGTGCAGTTCCACTGGACCCAGGACGCGGCCGCGCCCTGGCCGGACTTCAGCGCTTTTCTGGCCAGCCTGCAGCGCGAGAAACGCAAGAAGATATTGCAAGAGCGGCGCAAGGTAGCTGAGTCGGGGGTGGACTTCAGCACCCACCAGGGTGTTGAGATCACGCCCGAGCTGTGGCAGTTTTTCTACCATTGCTACACCCTGACCTACCGCGCACACCACTCCACGCCCTACCTGACCTTGGCCTTTTTCGAGGCCATGGCCCGCGACATGCCGGAAAACTGGTTGATGTTCGTGGCGCGCCGTGCCGGTGAGCCCATCGGCGTGTCGCTGGTGGCACTGGACCCGGCGCGGCGGGAGGCTTACGGCCGCTACTGGGGCTGCACCGAGTTTGTGCCCTGTCTGCACTTCGAGGCCTGTTATTACCAGCCACTGCAATGGTGCATCGCCAACGGCTACCGACGCTTCGAGGGCGGCGCCCAGGGTGAGCACAAGATGGCGCGCGGCCTGCTGCCCGTCGGCACCCGGTCGGCGCACTGGCTGGCGCATCCGCAGTTCTCGGCCGCCGTGGCCGACTTTCTGCAACGCGAGGGCCAGGGCATCGCGTCCTATGTGGACGAATTGCGCGAACACAGCCCTTTCAAGGCCGCGCCTTGACGCAAGGCAAGCCAGCCAGCGGGCAAAGCCTCCACACGCACCAGGGTTTGCCCTATGCTCGCCGCAGGTATTCAACGGCCCGCTGACGGGCCGTTTTCACGGAACCGCCCATGGACAAGCACTACCTGACCTCGTTGTTCTCGCCCGCGTCTATCGTCGTCTTTGCCGGCGATCCGGCCAAGTCCGAGACCTGGACGCCGCTGGCCCGCGCCGTACTGGACGGCCTGCGCGGCGAGGGCAGCGCGCCGGGCAAGGCCTTTGCCGGGCCCATCAGCTATTTCGACATCCACATGACCGGCACGCTGGCCGATCTGGCGCAAGCCCGTGCCGACCTGGCCATCATCGCCCTGCCGCACGCCGAGATCGCCGCCGCGCTGGAGGTGGCCGGCCGCATCCGCTGCCGCGCTGCGCTGGTGCTGTCCAACGGCCTGCCGGCGGCGCAATGCGCCGAGTTGCTGGCCATTGCCAAGCGGCACGGTGTGCACCTGCTGGGGCCCAACAGCCTGGGCTTCCAGCGCCCGGCGCTGGGCTTGAACGCCAGTGCTGCCGGCATGCTGGCAGCGCCCGGCCCGCTGGCGCTGGTGTCGCAGTCGGGTGCGCTGACCTCGTCGATCCTGGACTGGGCCCAGCGCAACGGCGTGGGGTTTTCCACCGTGATCTCGCTGGGCCCCAACACCGCGGTGGATTTGCCGCAAGCGCTGGACTTTCTGGCCTATGACGGCGCCACCCAGTCCATCCTGGTCTACATGGAGGGCATCCGCAGTGCGCGCCGCTTCATGAGCGCCCTGCGCGCCGCGGCCTATGCCAAGCCGGTGGTGGTGATGAAGGCCGGGCGCCGGCCGGCCGGGTCCAAGGCCGCGCTGACCCACTCGGCTGCGATCGTTGGCAGCGACGATGTGTTCGAGGCCGCGCTGCGCCGCGCCGGCGCGGTGCGGGTGCGGATATTCACCCAGATGTTCTCTGCCGCAAAATGTTTAGCCTCTCGTTACCGGCCGGTGGGCAAACGCCTGGCCATCGTCAGCAACGGCGGTGGGCCGGGTGTGCTGGCCGCTGATTGGGCGTGCGAGATCGGGCTGGACGTTGTCACGCTGAGCGAGGCCACCTGCGGCGAGCTGGCGCCCAAGCTGCCACCCGGCGCCCACCTGGGCACCGTGATCGACCTGGGCGAGGACGCGCTGCCCGAGCACTACGCCGCCGCGTTGCTGGCCTGTGGCCGCGATACCGGTTGCGACGGCATGTTGGCGATCTACTCGCCCAAACCCGACGGCGACCCGGCCGCAGTCGCCAAGGGCGTGACCGAAGTGTTCCGCCTGACCGGCAAACCGGTGCTGGCCTGCTGGATGGGTGACGCCCGCGTGGTGGCCGCGCGCGAGGTGCTCAACAGCGTGGCGATCCCCAGCTTTCGCACGCCTGAGGCAGCCGTGGACGCCTTTGGCAATATCGCCAGCTTCTACCAAAACCAGCTGCTGCTGCAGCAAACGCCGGCGCCCAACTGCGATCTGGCCAAACCCGACATCGAAGGCGCCCGCCTGCTGATCGAGGCCGTGCTGGCCGAGCGCCGCAAGGTGCTGACCGAGATGGAGTCCAAGGCCCTGCTGGCGGCCTTCCATATCCCCGTCACCCGCACCATGCTGGCGCGCAGCGCCAATGAGGCGATGCTGATCGCCGCGCAGCTGGGCTACCCGGTGGCACTGAAAATCGACTCGCCCGACATCAGCCACAAAAGCGATGTGCAGGGCGTGGCACTCAACGTGCTGTCCGCCGCCCAGGTGCGGGACGTCTACAACGACATGCTGGCTGCGGTCAAACGGGCGCAGCCCGCGGCGCGCATCAACGGTGTGACGATCCAGCCGATGTCAGGCCTGCGCCATGGCCGCGAGATCTACATCGGCCTGACCACCGACGACCCCTTCGGCCCGGTCATCACCTTTGGCGCCGGCGGCACCATGATCGAGCTGATCGCCGACCGGGCGATGGAGCTGCCACCGCTCAACCAGTTCCTGGCGCGCCGGCTGATCGAGCGCGCCCGCATTGCCGAGACCTTGGGCGAGTGGCGCGGCGCACCGGCCGCCGACATCGACGCGGTCGAGCAAATCCTGCTGCGGGTGTCCGAGATGGTTTGCGAGCTGCCGCAACTGCGCGAGATGGACATCAACCCCATCATCGTGGACGAAACCGGGGCAGTGGCGGTGGACGCCCGGGTGGTGATCGAGCATGCGCCGCCGGCCGGCAGCGGTTCGGGCGACTACCACCACCTGGCCATCCTGCCCTACCCCAGCGCCTACCAGCGGGAGTGGCCGATGAAGGGTGGTGACCTGTACACCATCCGACCGATCAAGCCCGACGACGCCGACATGCTGCAGGCCTTTGTGCGCGGGATGTCGCCGGAGAGCCGCTACTTCCGCTTTGCCAGCACCATGCCCGAATTGCCGGCCCGCATGCTGGCCCGCTACACCCTGATCGACTACGACCGCGAAATGGCCCTGGTGGCGGTGCACCGCAACCGCACCGCCACCGCCGACGGCGGGTTCACCGAGGCCGAGCAGATCATCGGCGTGTCGCGCTACATCACCAACCCGGACCAGACCAGCTGCGAGTTCTCGCTGGCGGTGTCCGATCAGCACAAGGGCCAGGGCCTGGGCTCACGCCTGATGCTGTCGATCATGGAGTTTGCCCGCGCCAAGGGCCTGTCGGAGATCGACGGCCTGGTGCTGGCCAACAACCCCAACATGCTGCGGCTGATGACCGGTCTGGGCTACAGCGTGCAGGCGTTTGCCGAAGACCCGGATTTCAAGCTGGTGAGGAAGGCGCTGTAGCACAGCAGCGCCTTGCCGCCCCGCCCTGCGGGCGGTTGTCGGGCCTCAGCCGTGCCCAGCAGGTCCGGCCCTTCTCAGGCCTTGTGCTGGGCAGCTTCGAAACTGGCCATGCCGTTGACGATTTCTTCGTGCGCGCCCTCGACCCCGGTCCAGCCGGTGACCTTGACCCACTTGCCTTCTTCCAGGTCCTTGTAGTGCTCGAAGAAGTGCTGAATCGTCTTGATGCGCAGCGGGTTCAGGTCTTCCGGACTTTTCCACTGGCTGTAGATCGACAGCACCTTGTCGATAGGCACCGCCAGCAGCTTGTTGTCGCCGCCGGCCTCGTCCTCCATTTGCATCATGCCGATGGCGCGGCAGGTCACCACCACGCCCGAGATCAGCGGTACCGGGGTGATCACCAGCACGTCCACCGGATCACCGTCATCGGACAAGGTGTTGGGGATGTAGCCGTAGTTGCAGGGGTAGTGCATCGCCGTGCTCATGAACCGGTCGACAAACAGCGCGCCGGTTTCGTGGTCGACTTCGTACTTGATCGGGTCCGCATTCATCGGGATTTCGATGATGACGTTGAATTCCTGGGGCGCATTGGCGCCGGGCGTCACGTTGTGCAGGCTCATGGAGGACTCGCTGGCAAGGGGGAAACCCGCATTCTACGAAGCGGGCTTGCCGGGCCCTGACGGCACGGGCCGCGTCAACTTGGCGCAGTCAGGGCAGTGCACATTCATTTGCGTTACCGCAGGAAAACACCCTGCCGGGGCCGGCGGCCTTCACTTACATTCTCTGCGCGACCGCCTGGCCCGGCAGCCGATGAGGCGTGCGGGCACCAGAACACCGACGGCGGCGCGTTCACCCCAGGGCTTGTACCGAGGAAGGAGATACCTTGATTTCGACCAACATGGCGCTCTATGTAGCGCTTGCATGCGGCCTCGCGGCCGTGCTCTACGGGTTTGTCCAGCGCAGCTGGATCCTGAAGCAGGACGCGGGCAATGCCCGCATGCAGGAAATCGCCGGCGCCATCCAGCAGGGTGCGGCGGCCTACCTGGCGCGGCAGTACCGCACCATTGCGATCGTCGGCGTGGTGCTGGCCGTGCTGATCGGGGTGTTTCTGGACAGCACCACGGCGGTGGGCTTTGTGTTGGGTGCGGTGTTGTCGGGCGCCTGCGGCTTCATCGGCATGAACGTCTCGGTCAAGGCCAATGTGCGCACCGCGCAGGCCGCCACCCGCGGCATCGGCCCGGCACTGGACGTCGCCTTCAAAGGTGGCGCGATCACCGGCATGCTGGTGGTCGGCCTGGGCCTGCTGGGTGTGGGCATCTTCTTCCTGTTCCTCACCGGCAACGGCAACCTCACACCGGACAAGAGCCTGACGGTGGTGCTCAAGCCGCTGTTGGGTTTTGCCTTCGGCTCGTCGCTGATCTCGATCTTTGCGCGGCTGGGTGGTGGCATCTTCACCAAGGGTGCCGACGTGGGCGCCGACCTGGTGGGCAAGGTCGAGGCCGGCATCCCCGAGGACGACCCGCGCAACCCGGCGGTGATCGCCGACAACGTGGGCGACAACGTCGGCGACTGCGCCGGCATGGCCGCCGACCTGTTCGAGACCTACGCCGTCACCTTGATCGCCACCATGGCGCTGGGTGCGCTGATGGTGGCATCCGCCCCGATGGCGGCGGTGATCTACCCGCTGCTGCTGGGCGGGGTGTCGATCATCGCGTCGATCATCGGCTGCTCGTTTGTCAAGGCCAGCCCGGGCATGAAGAACGTGATGCCGGCGCTGTACAAGGGCCTGGCCGTGGCGGGCGTGCTGTCGCTGATCGCGTTCTACTTCGTCACCAAGGCGGTGATGCCCGATGACGCGCTGGGTGCCGGCACCCAGATGCGCCTCTGGGGCGCCTGCGCCGTGGGCCTGGTGCTGACCGCCGCGCTGGTCTGGGTCACCGAGTACTACACCGGCACCCAGTACCCGCCGGTCAAGCACATTGCCCAGGCCTCCACCACCGGCCACGGCACCAACATCATCGCTGGCCTGGGGGTGTCGATGCGCTCGACGATGTGGCCGGTGCTGTGCATCTGCGCTGCCATCCTGGCGGCCTACAGCCTGGCCGGTCTGTACGGCATCGCCACCGCCGCCACCGCCATGCTCAGCATGGCCGGCATCGTGGTAGCCCTCGACGCCTACGGCCCGATCACCGACAACGCCGGTGGCATTGCCGAGATGGCCGAGTTGCCCAAATCGGTGCGCGACGTGACCGACCCACTCGACGCGGTGGGCAACACCACCAAGGCGGTGACCAAGGGTTACGCCATCGGCTCGGCCGGCCTGGCCGCGCTGGTGCTGTTTGCCGACTACACCCACTCGCTGGAGGGCCGGGGCTTTTCGGTCTCGTTCGACCTGAGCGACCCCAAGGTGATCATCGGCCTGTTCATCGGCGGCCTGATCCCCTACCTGTTCGGCGCGATGGCGATGGAGGCGGTGGGCCGCGCTGCCGGGTCGGTGGTGGTCGAGGTGCGGCGCCAGTTTGCCGACGGCCAGATCATGGCCGGCAAGCGCAAGCCCGACTACAGCGCGGCGGTGGACATGCTGACCAGCGCGGCGATCAAGGAGATGATCGTGCCGTCGCTGCTGCCAGTGGTGGTGCCGGTGGTGGTCGGCCTGACATTGGGCGCTGCGGCGCTGGGTGGCCTGCTGATGGGCACGATCGTGACCGGCCTGTTTGTCGCGATCAGCATGTGCACCGGCGGCGGTGCCTGGGACAACGCCAAGAAGTACATCGAAGACGGCCACTTTGGCGGCAAGGGCAGCGACACCCACAAGGCTGCCGTCACTGGCGACACCGTGGGCGACCCGTACAAGGACACCGCCGGCCCGGCGGTGAATCCGCTGATCAAGATCATCAACATCGTGGCGCTGCTGATCGTGCCGTTGTTGCCGGTGCCCAGTGGCGGTGTGCACGCCGCCGGCGCCGCGCTGGTGCCGGTTGCGGTGGTCGCACCTGCGGTGATGGCGTCGGCTGCCATGCCCACCCTGACTGCGGCGCCGGCAGCCGCGGCGCCCGCCAGCGAGGCGGCATCCAAGTAGACAGCCGCTGGGGCGTGAGCCCGCGCCAGCGGTCGGCCGTCACGGGCCGCCGCCGGTGAGAGGGTCTCAGGCCAGCCAGCGTGCTGGCCTTTTTTTCGTCAACCCGGCGGTCGATAGCCGGTGGTGTGGGCGAAGTTGAGGGCGATGTGGGCGCTGCTCTCGATTTGACGGCCGGCCCTTCAGCGGGTCGCGATGTAGGCGGCAAAAAGTGGCCCGCACAGGTCTCGCAGCACCATGCGGCGCGCCACCAGCTCGTGGTGGCGGCCTTGGCGTTCCAGGGCCAGCAGGTTGACCATCAGCCGCAACCCGCGCTCTGCGGCGCTGTCCTGCCCAGGCTCGGCCAATGCCAAAAGCGGCGCCAACGCCGGTGTGTCGGTCAGCACCCAAGCCGGAAACCAGGCCAGGTCGCCGTGCTCGTCTCGGTGTTCAACACCGGCATCGAAGCCGTTGTCAAACCGGCGCCGCAGCCGGTCCAGCAACGGGTCGGCCAAGCGGCGCAGCAGCCCGTCCAGCCGGTGCGGCGCCAGCCAGGCCAGTTCGGTCAGCAGCGGCCAGACCGCGTCAAGCCCGTCCTGACGAAAGCGTGCTTCAGCCATCCAGGCCAGTGGCGCGGGTATGCGCCGCCAGGAGGCGATACCGCCAGCGGCCCGCGCCGCCTGCGGCCAGTCGCCTGCGGCCAGCCAGAGCGGCGCGGCATGGTCGTCGGCCAGCGCGGCGGCCCAGGGCAGCGGCTCGCTGCGCCGGGCCAGGTCGCGCCACAACGGCACCAACCAGGTCTGTGCGCTGTCCCGCCCCAGCACGGCGGCTGCCGCCGGCGCCACCTGGGTTTGCAGGTGCAGCCGGGCCGATCCGACATTGGCCGCGCGAGCGTTGGCGTCCGAAATTGGCGGACCGTCAGGCTCGGCAAGCAAGCTCAGCATCAACCGGGCTGACGCCAGCATTGCATCCTCAGGGTGGCTTGTGGCAAGCATGGCAAGCGCCTGACGCGCCGCGGCGGCGTCGTGCTGAACTAGCGCGTCCACCAGGCCGTTGCGCAGCATCACCTCCCGACTGTCGGCAAAGATGTCGAGCTGCTGGAAAGTTGAATGAATTTTGGGTCGAGGCATACCGTAGTTGGATCCTGCGCACAGCGCTGAATCATCGCATCACGCGGCGCTGGCATCGGTCTCGCACGCGGCCCAGCGTCGCTTTCGGGCAGGATGCAGGTTTCGTTTCCAATCAGAACTTTCACTTTTCGCTTACCGGGCACTTGAGACGCCACCTATCGCCATGAGCAGTGCCATGCCACAACCGGCTCCAAGCCGCCAGCCACGCCAGGTCGAGGCACAGGCCGAGCTGTTCCGCCACATCAGCGCCGAAAAAACCCTGTTCTACCGCGGCGTGATGGACACCTTCGCCGCCGCCAAGCGCCAGTTTCGGCTGCACCTGCGGCCCGACGAGGTACTGGCCGAAGGCCACTGGGACGCCTCGGCGCCACGCATCGAAGAGGTGCAAGCCGCACTGGCTCAACTGACCGAATGGGGCAACCTCGAATCCCAACCCGACACCGCGCGCGTGGCCAGCATCAGTGACTTCTACCG
>JBBRZR010000174.1:0-9407 GCA_038236495.1 Burkholderiales bacterium | reverse complement strand
CCGGCGCACTGGCGTCGAGCCGGATGCGTGCGTCCAGCGCCACTGCACCCTCGGCGTCCAGCAGCAGCGGGTTGATGTCCAGCTCGGCCAGCTCGGGCAGGTCGGCCAGCAGGTCGGACACCGCGATCAGCACGCGGTGCAATGCATCGGCGTTGGCGGCCGGCGTGTCGCGCCAGGCGCCCAGCAGCCGCGCCACCCGGGTGCGCGCCACCAGCGCCCGGGCCAGCGGCTCGTTGAGCGGCGGCAGCGCGATGCTGCGGTCGGCCAGCAGCTCCACCGCCGTGCCGCCCTGGCCGAACAGGATCACCGGGCCGAACACCGGATCGATGCTGGTGCCGACGATCAACTCGCGGGCCAGGGCGCGGTGCACCATGGCCTGCACGCTGAAGCCGGTCAGCACGGCGTCGGGCCGGCGCTGGGTGACACGCGCCAGCATCGCCTGCACGGCGGCGCGCAGGGCGGGCTCGTCGGCGATGTCCAGCGCCACACCGCCGACATCGGACTTGTGCGTGATCTCGGGTGAGACGATCTTGAGCGCCACCGGCCAGCCGATGGCCTGGGCCGCGACCAGCGCGGCATCGGCATCGGGCGCGGTGAAGCGGGTGGCCACCACCGGGATGCCATAAGCCGCCAGCACGGTCTTGGCCTCGGGCTCGCTCAGCATCGTGCGGCCCTCGGCCAGAACCTGGCGCACCTGGGCCGCCACGGCGGCGCGGGCCGCCTTGCGGTCAGCCGCGCTACAACCGTTGGCCACCAGCGCGGGCGGTGTCTCCAGCAACAGTGCCTGGTTGCGGCGGAAGTCCACCAACATCGCAAACGCCCGCACCGCCTCCTCGGGCGTCGGGTAGCAGGCGATGCCGGCATCAATGAACTGCTGGTTGGCCTGGGCCACGGCCGGCCCGCCCAGCCAGCAGCCCAGCAGCCGGGGCGGCTGGCCGGGGCGCGGCGTCACCAGCGGCACCAGGGCGCGGGCGATGTCGGCGCTGGGCACGATGGCGGTGGGCGCGTGCACAAACAGCACGGCGTCGGCGGCCGGGTCGCCCTGCAGTGCCTGCAGTGTCTGCACATAGCGCGCTACCGGCGCATCACCAATGATGTCCACCGGGTTGCCGTGCGACCAGTTGGCCGGCAGCACCGCGTCCAGCCGGGCCAGCGTGGCCGGGGCCAGCACCGCCAGCTCGATGCCGACCCGGGCGGCGGCATCGGCCGCCATCACGCCAGCACCACCGCCGTTGGTCAGCACCAGCAGCTGATCGGCGCGGTTGTCGCGCCAGCGGGACAAGGTCTCGGCCGCCAAGAACAGGTCTTGCAGCGTGTCCACCCGCAACATGCCGGCACGGCGGATGGCGGCGTCCACCACCCAATCAACGCCCGCCAGCGCGCCGGTGTGGGATGCCGCAGCACGCTGGCCCTGCTGCGACCGGCCCGACTTGACCACGATCACCGGCTTGTTGCGGGCCGCCGCCCGTGCCGCCGACATGAACTTGCGCGCCGAGGTAACCGACTCGATGTAGAGCAGGATGGCCCGGGTGTGGGCGTCGCTGGCCAGCCAGTCCAGCATGTCGCCAAAGTCGATGTCGGCATGCTCGCCCAGCGACACCACCTGCGAGAAACCGATGCCGCGGCCCTGGGCCCAGTCCAGCATCGCGGTGACCAGCGCGCCGGATTGCGAGACAAACGCCAGCCCGCCGGCCGCTGCGCCGGTGTGCGCAAAACTGGCGTTCATCCCAGTGGCCGGCACCAGCAGACCGATGCCGTTGGGCCCCAGGATGCGCAGCAGGTGCGGCCGGGCGGCGTCCAGCATGTCCTGGCGCTGGGCGGCGTCCAGCCCGGCCGTTAGCACCACCGCGGCGCGGGTGCCGCGTTCGCCCAGCTCATGGATCAGCTGCGCCACGCTGGCCGGCGGTGTGCAGATCACCGCCAGCTCGGGGGTTTGCGGCAGGTCGGCCACCCGGCGCCAGGCGGGTTGGCCGTCCAGCACCAACGCACGGGCGTTGACGGCCAGCAGCGGGCCCTTGAATCCACCCTGCCGCAAGTTGTGCCAGACCGTGGCGCCCACGCTGCCGGGACGGTCCGACGCACCGATGACGGCGATGGACGCAGGCTCAAACAGCGAATCGAGGTTGCGGATGCTCATGGGGGTCCTGTGCGCCGGCGGGGTCCGCCAGGTCAGCCATGATGATCGACATCGGCGCGGCTGTGCGGCTTGACCGCCATCAAGGCCCGCGCCGGTTTGCGCCCAAGGACGGGTGGCGGGGTGAATGACCGCCGGTCGCGCGGCCTGTCCAACCCGCGTCAGACCCCGCTCAACCGGTGGCCCGGCACCGCCAGCTCACCGCCGGCCGACAACCGCACCGCACAGTACTTGAACTCCGGGATGCGCGCCGTCGGGTCCAGCGCCGGGTTGGTCAGCAGATTGGCGGCGGCCTCGACATAGGCAAACGGGATAAACACCGCGCCAGTGGGCGTGCCGTCGTCGCGCCGCACCGCCAGCGTGATGGTGCCGCGCCGGCTGGCCACCGTCATCACATCGCCGGGCGCCAGGCCCAGGCGCGCCAGGTCGGCGCCATGCAGGCTGGCGGTGGCCAGGGGCTCCAGCGCGTCCAGCACTGCTGTGCGGCGGGTCATGCTGCCGGTGTGCCAGTGCTCCAGCTGGCGGCCGGTGATCAGCACAAACGGGTAGTCGGCATCGGGCCGCTCAGCGGCCGGGATGATGTCGGCGGGCACCAGGTGTAGCCGGCCGTCCGGGGTGTCGAAATGCTCGGTGAAGACGATAGCCTGGCCCGGGTCGTCCTCGCTCAGGCAGGGGTAGGTGACGCTGTGCTGACGCTCCAGCCGGTCCCAGCTGACGCCGGCAATGACGCCGTGCAGCGCCTGTCGCATCTCCTCGTAGACCGCCGCCACGCCGCTGTCGGCACCGCCGTACTGCCAGTCCAGCCCCATGCCGCGGGCGATCTGCTGCACGATCCACAGGTCTTGGCGGGCATCGCCGGGCGGGTTCAGCGCACGCCGGCCCATCTGCAGCATGCGGTCGGTGTTGGTCACCGTGCCGGTCTTCTCGGGCCAGGCCGATGCCGGCAGCACCACGTCGGCCAGCCAGGCGGTTTCGGTCATGAACAGGTCTTGCACCACCAGGTGCTGCAGGCTGGCCAAGCCGGCGCGGGCGTGGTTCAGGTCGGGGTCGCTCATCGCCGGGTTCTCGCCCAGGATGTACATGCCGCGGATCTTCTGCGGATCGCTCTCGGGTGCATGCGCCTTGTGCAGGATCTCGACCACGGTCAGGCCGGGCTGGGGGTCGAGCCGGGTTTGCCAGAAATCCTCGAACCAGGCGTGCACCTGGGGATCGTCCACCCGCTGATAGTTGGGGAACATCATCGGGATCAGGCCGGCGTCGCTGGCGCCTTGCACATTGTTCTGGCCGCGCAGCGGGTGCAGGCCGGATCCAGGCTTGCCGATCTGGCCGGTCACCGCCACCAGCGCGATCAGGCAGCGGGCGTTGTCGGTGCCGTGCACATGCTGGCTCACGCCCATGCCCCACAGCACCATGGCCGATTTGGCCGTGGCAAAGGCGCGCGCCACCTCGCGGAGGGTTGCGGCCGGGATGCCGCAAATCGGCGCCATCAACTCGGGCGAGTAGCCGGCCACATTGGCCTTCAGGGCCTCGAAGTTGCTGGCCCGGTCGCGCAGGAACACCGGGTCGGTCAGGCCCTCGTCGATGACGGTGTGGATCATCGCGTTGAGCAGCGCCACGTCGGTGTCGGGCTTGAACTGCAGCGTGCGCCAGGCGTGGCGCGACAGGTCGGTGCGGCGCGGGTCGCACATCACGATCCGGGTGCCGCGGGCCGCGGCGTTCTTCATCCAGGTCGCGGCCACCGGGTGGTTGGACGTGGGGTTGGCGCCGATCACCAGAATCAGCCCGGCATGCTGCACATCGTTGACCGGGTTGCTGACCGCGCCCGACCCCACGCCCTCGAGCAGCGCGGCCACGCTGCTGGCGTGGCAAAGCCGGGTGCAGTGGTCGACGTTGTTGTTGCCAAAACCGGTGCGCACCAGCTTCTGGAACAGGTAAGCCTCCTCGTTGCTGCCCTTGGCCGAGCCAAAACCGGCCAGCGTGGCCGCACCAAACTGGTCGCGCAGGGTTTTGAGGCCACCGGCGGCCAGGGCCAGCGCCTCGTCCCAGCTGGCCTCGCGGAAGACCTCGCGCCAGTCGGTGGGCCGCGCCGTCGAGGCCGCGTCCTTGGCCACACCGGGTTTGCGGATCAGCGGGCGCAGCAAGCGCTGCGGGTGCTGCACATAGTCGAATCCGAAACGGCCCTTGACACACAGCCGGCCGGCGTTGGCCGGGCCGTCGCGGCCCTGCACCGCGACGATTTTTTCACCGCGCACCTGGTAGGTCAGCAAACAGCCCACGCCGCAGTAGGGGCAGACCGAATCGACGCTGCGGTCCACCCGCTGGTCGCCGATCAGGGTCTTGGCGCTGAGTGCGCCGGTGGGGCAGGCCTGCACACATTCACCACAGCCCACGCACGAGCTGTCGCCCATCGCATCGTCCAGGTCGAACATGATTTGCGTGGCGGCGCCGCGGTGCAGCAGGCCGATCACGTCGTTCATCTGGGTCTCGCGGCAGGCGCGCACGCAGCGGGTGCACTGGATGCAGGCGTCCAGGTTGACAGCCATCGCCGGGTGGCTCAAGTCGGGTGCGGGTTGGGCGCGCTGCAGCGCCGCCAGGGCTGGGCGCGCTGTCACGCCCAGGCGTTGTGCCCAGTCGCTGAGCTCACCGTGTGGCCGGGCGGCGTCGCCGTCCACCCAGCGGCTGCCTTGCGCTGGCATATCGGCCAGCAGCAACTCCAGCACCAGTTGCTGGCTCTTGCGGGCGCGCTCGCTGCTGGCGCGCACCGTCATGCCGGCATGCACACTGCGGCAGCAGCTGGGTGCCAGCGTGCGTTCGCCCTCGACCTCGACCACGCAGGCGCGGCAGTTGCCGGCGGCGCGCAGGCCGTCGCTGTAGCAGAGCCGGGGAATGGCCACGCCGGCGCGGTCGGCCACTTGCAGGATGGTTTCACCGGGGCGGGCGGTCACGGACTGGCCGTCTAGCGTGATCTGGAACTCAGTGGCGGTGTTCATCGTGGCGGCCCGGTCTCAGACTTCATCGGCAAAGTAGCGCTGCACGCAGCGGATGGGGTTGGGCGCGGCTTGGCCCAGGCCGCAGATCGAGGCATCGCCCATCACCTGCGCCAGGTCGTCCAGCGTGTGGTGGTCCCAGACCGGTGCGGCCATCAAGGTCGCGGCCTTGTCGGTGCCCACCCGGCACGGGGTGCACTGGCCACAACTCTCGTGGGCAAAAAACCGCATGGTGTTGAGCGCCGCATCACGCGCCCGGTCGTGCTGGCCCAGCACCACGATGGCGGCAGAGCCGATGAAGCAGCCGTGGGCCTGCAAGGTGTCGAAGTCCAGCGGCAGGTCAGCCAGGTGCGCCGGCAGGATGCCGCCCGACGCACCGCCCGGCAGGTAGGCGTACAGCGTGTGGCCGTCGGCCATGCCGCCGCAGTATTCATCCACCAACTCGCGCACGGTGATGCCGGCCGGCGCCAGCTTGACGCCGGGCAGCCGCACCCGGCCGCTGACCGAAAAACTGCGCAGGCCCGTCCGGCCATGGCGACCGAAGGACGGAAACCAGGCCGGGCCGCGCTCGATGATGTCGCGCACCCAATACAGCGTCTCCAGGTTTTGCGCAAGCGTTGGCCGGCCAAACAGGCCGCGCTGGGCAATGTAGGGCGGGCGCAACCGCGGCTCGCCGCGTTGGCCCTCGATGCTTTGCAGCATGGCGGACTCTTCACCGCAGATGTAGGCGCCGGCGCCGCGCCGCAGCTCGATGGTCGGCAGCAGGCACGGCGGGTCGGCTTGCAGCCGGGCCAGCTCGCGTTGCAGGATGGCGCGGCAGCCGGCGTACTCGTCGCGCAGGTAGATATACACCGCCTCGGTGCCCACCACCTGGGCGGCGATCAGCAGGCCTTCGAGAAAGCGGTGCGGGTCGCGCTCCAGGTAGGTGCGGTCCTTGAAGGTGCCGGGCTCGCCCTCGTCGATGTTGACCGCCATCAGCCGCGGGCCGTCGAAGTCGCGCACGATGCGCCACTTCTTGCCCGCCGGAAACCCCGCGCCGCCCAGCCCGCGCAGGCCCGAGCTTTCCATCAAGTCCAGCAGGTCTTCGGCATCCCGCTCGCCGTTGACCACCGCTGCGGCCAGCTGGTAGCCGCCGGCAGCCCGGTAGGCGGCGTAGCCGACATAGGCCGGCGAGATGTCGGCCTGCGGCACGGTGACCGCTTGTCGCACAAAATCCACCGGGTCGAACTGCGCATCGTCGGCCGGCAGCGGGTGTTGGTGCAGGCCCGCGTCCACGCAGCGCTGCACCTCGACCAGCGTGGACAAGGTGACAAACGGCACCGGCCGCTGGCCCACCAGCACCACCGGCGCCTGCTCGCAGCGGCCCACGCAGGGCACGGTCACCACCCGCAGACCCGGCCGGTTCAAGTGGGTCAAGGCCCTCTGCAAACCCGATGCGCCTGCCAGCGTGCAAGACAGGCCATCGCAGACGCGAAGGGTGAGTGCGGGCAGTTCGGTGCCGTCGGCCACGGTCTCGAAGTGATGATAAAAACTCGCCACCTCGGCCACCTCGGCCAGGCCGAGCTTCAGCTCAGCCGCCAAGGCCACCAGATGGCGCTGGAACAAGGCGCCGTACCGGTCGTTCAGAAGGTGCAGCAGCTCGATCAACTGGTCACGCCGGTGCGGGCCGGAGCCCATCAGTGCACGCAGCTCGGCCACGGCCACCTCATCGGGCTGGCGGCCCTTGAGCTTGCCGGCCCGGCGGTTGGCGTTGCGCAACTGCTGGCGCAGCGCGTCCGGGCTGATGCTGGCCAGCGGCGCGGGTTCGGCAGCGGTGGCGGCGGGCGCTGACAGCGGCGTCGGGCGGGCGATCGGTAGGTCAGTGCTCATGAATGCGAATCATCGGGCCGGGCCCGCCTGAAGGTACAGGGCCGCATCATCGTGGCGCGGGCGCCCGGCTGTCCAATCGATCCATCAATGCGGGTGATTCCTGCGCTGAATCAGCGACCGGTCTCGCCCAGCAAGCGCGGCGCTTTCCGGGGGTATCGATCCGCGCACTTGATCGATAGTCAACACCAATCATCACCATTTGATCAATCAAACCACGCAATGCTGCAGCGCAGCTAAGATTCTTTCCATCGCAGCTTTCAACCCCTCCCAAAAGGAAATCACCATGTCGATCATCAACACCCAAGTCCTGCCGTTCAAGACCACCGCCTTTGTCAACCGTGCCGGCAAGGGCGAGTTCATCGAAGTCTCCAACGAGAGCCTGAAAGGTAAGTGGTCGGTGCTGATCTTCATGCCGGCGGCCTTCACCTTCAACTGCCCGACCGAGATCGAAGACGCGGCCGACAACTACGCCGAGTTCCAGGCCGCGGGCGCCGAGGTCTACATCGTCACCACCGACACCCATTTCTCGCACAAGGTGTGGCACGAGACCAGCCCGGCCGTGGGCAAGGCCAAGTTCCCGCTGGTGGGCGACCCGACCCACACGCTGACCAACAACTTCGGGGTGCACATCCCCGAAGAAGGCCTGGCGCTGCGTGGCACCTTCGTGATCAACCCCGACGGCATCATCAAGACCGCCGAGATCCACAGCAACGAGATCGCCCGTGACGTGAAAGAGACCGTGCGCAAGCTCAAGGCCGCCCAGTACACCGCCGCCAACCCCGGCCAGGTCTGCCCCGCCAAGTGGAACGTCGGTGCGCCCACGCTGGCCCCGTCGCTGGACCTGGTCGGCAAGATCTAAGGCACGGCCCATGGCGCAGACGCGGGCGGGCGCAACGCCCGCCTTGCGGCCCTTGCTGCCATTGCTGCCAAGTCAGGCAGCGGGCCGCACGCCTGCTGCCACCACCGGACTCAGGCCCGGTTGAAAGTGCCCAAGGCTTGGCCCATGGATGCTTTCAACGGGGTCGGACCGACCACGCCTGAATAGCAACCCCAAAGGACACCGCCATGCTGGACAGCAACACCCAGGCACAACTCACCGCCTACTTCGAGCGCATCAAAACGCCCATCGAGTTGATCGCGTCGCTGGACGACCGGCCAGCGTCGGCCGAGATGCGCGAGTTGCTGACCGAGATCGCATCGATTGCACCGGCCCAGATCAGCGCCCGCTTCGACGGCCAGGATGCGCGCCGCCCCAGCTTCCAGATCACCCGCGTCGGCGCCAACACCGGCGTGCGTTTCGCCGCCATCCCGATGGGCCATGAGTTCACCTCGCTGGTGCTGGCGCTGCTGCAGGCCGGCGGCCACCCACCCAAGCTCGACGCCGACATCATCGAGCAAATCAAGTCGCTGCCGATCGAAGGCGAATTGCACTTCGAGACCTACATCTCGCTGTCCTGCCACAACTGCCCGGACGTGGTGCAGGCGCTGAACATGCTGGCCGTGCTGAACCCCAAGATCAGCCACGTGGCGATCGACGGCGCGCTGAACCAGGCTGAGGTGGATGCACGCCAGATCATGGCAGTGCCCAGCGTCTACCTGAACGGCCAGTCGTTTTACAGCGGCCGCATGGAGATTGGCGAGATCCTGGCCAAGATCGACACCGGCAACAGCGCGCGCGACGCCGCCAAGCTGGACGACAAGGCGCCGTTCGATGTGCTGATCATCGGCGGCGGCCCGGCCGGTGCGGCAGCAGCGGTGTACGCCGCCCGCAAGGGCATCCGCACCGGCATCGTCGCCGAGCGATTCGGTGGCCAGACGATGGACACCATGGGCATCGAAAATTACCCCTCAGTGCTGGAGACTGAAGGCCCGAAATTCGCCGCCGCGCTGGAGGCCCAGGTCAAGCACTACGGCGTGGAGCTGATGAACCTGCAGCGCGTGGCCCGCATCACCCCGGCTGAGGTGCCCGGCGGCTATGCCACCCTGCTGCTGGACAACGGTGCCGAGTTGAAGAGCCGCAGCGTGATCCTGGCCACCGGCGCACGCTGGAAAAACATCAACGTGCCCGGCGAGCAGCAGTACAAGAACAAGGGCGTGGCCTATTGCCCGCACTGCGATGGCCCGCTGTTCAAGGGCAAGGACGTGGCGGTGATCGGCGGCGGCAACTCGGGTGTCGAGGCCGCTATCGACCTGGCTGGTGTGGTCAAGAGCGTCACGCTCTTGGAGTTCGACAGTCAGTTGCGCGCCGACGCGGTGCTGGTCAACAAGCTCAAGAGCCTGGCCAACGTCACCATCCACACCAGCGCCCAGACCCGCGAGATCACCGGCGACGGCCAGAAGATGAACGGCCTGCGCTACCAGGACCGGGTGGGCGGCGCCGAGCACCAGCTTGATCTGGCAGGCGTGTTCATCCAGAT
>JBBRZR010000173.1:0-9453 GCA_038236495.1 Burkholderiales bacterium | reverse complement strand
TGCTGACTATTCGCCACTTCGACCGCCTGGGCGTACCCAGACTCTCATGACCTCAAGCTCTCGAACCGCCCGGTGCGGACCCGCATGCCGGGTGGTGTGGCAGGGGCGCAGTCCGCTATGACTGCCCCCTATGCCGATGCCGTCGGGCGGGTGATGCGGGCTTGTCCCCTGGCTGTCCCCTGAATTTCCACAGGCTTGCCCACAGGCGCGCCAGAGCCTGCGCCGTATGATTCCCTGTCACCTGTTCCTTGAGATCCGCCGCCGATGTCCGCCGTCTTCCGCTCTGCCCCGTCCACCTCGCCACCTGACGACGAGGTCGCCCGCCTGCGGGTACCACCGCATTCGGTCGAGGCCGAACAAAGCGTGCTGGGCGGGTTGCTGATCGACAACATGGCCTGGGACCGCGCCGGCGATGCCGTCAGCGAGAGCGACTTTTACCGTTACGAGCACCGCGAGATCTTCACCGTGATTGCGGCGCTGATCAACGGCAGCAAGCCGGCGGACGTGATCACGGTGTTCGAGCAGCTGCAAAGCGCCGGCAAGTCCGACGCCTGCGGTGGCCTGGCCTACCTCAACGCGCTGGCACAAAGCGTGCCGAGTGCGGCCAATCTGCGGCGTTACGCCGAGATCGTGCGTGAGCGCGCCATCCTGCGCAAGCTGATCTCGGCGTCTGACGAGATCGCCACCAATGCCTTCAACCCGCAGGGCCGGCAGGTCTCGCAGATCCTGGACGAGGCCGAGGGCAAGATCTTCAAGATCGGCGAGGAGGGCTCACGCAACAAGCAGGGCTTCATCGGCGTGGACAAGCTGACGATGCAGCTGATCGACCGCATCACCGAGCTGGCCGAAAACGGCGCCGAGGAGGTGACCGGCGTGCGCACCGGATTTTTCGACCTGGACCGCATGACCGCCGGGCTGCAAAAAGGCGATTTGATCATCCTGGCCGCGCGTCCATCGATGGGCAAGACGGCGCTGGCGATCAATATCGCCGAGGCCGTCGCCGTCAACGAAGAACTGCCGGTGCTGGTGTTCTCGATGGAAATGGGCGCCTCGCAGCTGGCGCTGCGCATGATCGGCTCGCTGGGCCGCATCGACCAGTCCGGCCTGCGCACCGGGCGCCTCCGCGACGACGAATGGACCCGTCTCACCGAGGCGGCGGAGCGCCTGGGCAAGGCCCAGCTGTACATCGACGAGAGCCCGGCGCTGAACCCGGCCGAGCTGCGTGCCCGCTCGCGGCGCATGGCACGCCAGTTTGGCGGCACACTGGGCCTGATCGTGGTCGATTACCTGCAGCTGATGAGCGGCACGGGCAAGAGCGACGGTGAGAACCGCGCCACCGAGATCAGCGAGATCTCGCGCGGCTTGAAGGCCCTGGCAAAAGAGCTGCAATGTCCGGTGATCGCGCTGTCGCAGCTGAACCGGTCGGTCGAGACCCGCACCGACAAGCGGCCGATGATGAGCGACCTGCGCGAATCCGGCGCCATCGAGCAGGACGCCGACGTGATCATGTTCATCTACCGCGACGACTACTACAACAAGGAAAGCAAGGAGCCGGGCATCGCCGAGATCATCATCGCCAAGCAGCGCAATGGTCCGGTCGGCACCACCAAGCTCACCTTTCTGAAACCCTTGACCAAGTTCGACAACCTGGCGCCCGGCAGCTCGGGCAGCGGCGAATACTGACCCCCAGCGCGTCGCACAGCGCCCAGCGCTGCGCGCCCACTGAACCGACCGGGCACGGCACACCCAAGGAACCTGCCGCGTTTCGGGCTCAGGCTGGACGAAAACACAGTAGCTGTATACATTTACAGCATGCGAACGATTCCGATCCAGCCCTACCAGGCGCCCCAGGCCAGCCCGGTCGCGGGGCTGACGCACGGCTTGCCTGTCTCGTCCGTCAAGGGGCGGGGCACGGCATGGTCGCTGGCGCACCGATTTTCGACTGACAGCCGCCAGCCTCACGATGATGGCTGGGGCACGCTGGACCAAGCCGTCAGCGAGCAGACCTTGCCGCCGGCCACCCAGGTGCTTGAGGAGCGTGTCAAAACGATCCTGGCCGGCAACGACTCACCCGACATCAGCTTTGATCTGTCGATCAACCCGTACCGCGGCTGCGAGCACGGCTGTATCTACTGCTACGCACGGCCCACCCACAGCTACCTGAACCTGTCGCCGGGGCTGGACTTCGAGACCCGCATCGTCGCCAAGGTCAATGCAGCCCAGCGCCTGCGTGAGGCCTTCGCGGCCAGGCACTACATGCCCTTGTTGCTCAACATCGGCTCGGCAACCGACGCCTACCAGCCGGTCGAGCGAAAGCTGGGCATCACCCGGTCGGTGATCGAGGTACTGGCCGAGCACCACCATCCGTTTTCACTGATCACCAAATCGGCTGGCGTCGAGCGGGATCTCGACCTGATCGCGCCGATGGCGCAGCGCAATCTGGCGGCGGTTTATGTCTCGATCACTACCCTGGACCCGGCGCTGGCGCGGGTGATGGAGCCCCGGGCAGCGTCGCCCGAGCGGCGCCTGGCCACCATCCGCCGGCTGGCGCAGGCGGGCGTACCGGTGGGCGTCAGCGTGTCGCCGGTGATCCCTTTCCTGAACGAGCCCGAGTTGGAGCGCATCCTCGAGGCAGCGCAGGATGCCGGCGCCACATCGGCCTTCAGCATCGTGGTCCGGCTGCCCTGGGAGGTGAACCCGCTGTTCCAGCAGTGGCTGGTGCAGCATTTTCCAGCTCGAGCGGCGCGGGTGATGGCGCGTATCCGCGAGATGCGCGGCGGCGGCGACAACAGCAGCCAGTTTGGTGAACGCATGACCGGCAGCGGGGTCTGGGCGCAGTTGCTGCGGCAGCGCTTCCAGAAGGCCAGCACCCGGCTGGGCTTGCAGCGCCAACGGGTGGAGCTTGACCTGACCCAGTTTGTCCGCGGTGGCCGTGCGGCGGCCGAACCTCCAGCGCAGCAGAGCTTGTTCTGAGCGCTCTCCAGGCCTCAGCCTGGCGGTGCCGGCTCGCCCAGAGGGTGGCGAACCTTCGGCAATGGCCCTCCGTTGCTTTGAGCATCCAAAGGGCAGCCCGGCGTTGCGCGAAGAGGTCAGACGCAGCGGGCTCAGCTTCGCAACATCAATCCACCGGGGGATCGCCCGGTGCGGCGAATGCCCGCGATATGGGTGATGGGCTGGCAGAAGCGGCTTTGCAGCGCCTGGGCCTGGTCCAGCAGCGAGGCGCAATCGCCGATCGTGTCCTGGTGACGTCGCGCCACCAGGGCCGCCATTTCAATCAACTTGGCGTTGCGGGTGTGCTCGCCTTGTTGCAGCAGGGTCTCGACGGCCAATTGCGGCTGTCCTTTCAAGGCGTAGGTCATGGCGGTCTGCGCCATGCCGTTGATCTCACGGTCGCAGCGGCGCAGTGCGTCGCTTGCTGCGTCGTGGCGGCGGGTCGAGGCCAGCAAGACCTCGGTGATGGCCTTGGACACACAGAAGCGCAGGCCAATCTGCCGCGCCAGATCAACGGCCTTGTCGGGTGCGCTCGGCTGTGCGGATGACAGATCATCATCCGGCCTGTCGGGTCTGCCCGCTGTAGCCCTGGCCGCCTGCGGCAGGCGCGCGTAGAGCAGCAGCAGCAGGTTGGCGCCCTCGAAGTCAAAGTGCTCCTGCTCAAACTCTTGCCGCAGCTGGTCCAGGGCGATTTGGGCCTCGGCTGGTTGGCGCGCCAGCAGGCTGCGCAAGATCTGCGCGGCCTTGACGAAGCGTTGCAGCCTGAGGGAGGCCACATGGCGGTCTGCCATGCGGGCGAGCAGACCTGTGGCCACCTGCAATCGCTTGCCGTCGCCCTCGTCGAAGCGCAGCAGCGCGATCAGCATCAGCGTCAACGCGTCGAACAGCTTGGAGTGCTGACCCTCGTTCACCGTGCGGTCCAGCAGGCGCAAAGCCTCAGCGGGCTCGTCCTGGTAGAAGGCCAGGGTGCCGCAGTGCTGCAGCCGCAACAGGCATCCCGGTGTCAGCTCCACCGCACGGCGAAAGGTATGGTGGGCGCCGGCCAGATCACCTTGATCAGCTTGCAGGTGGGCCAGCACGTCACAGGCATCGGCGTAGTCCGGCACCTCTTCGATCAGGGCCTCGATCGCACGCCTTGCGGCGGGGACCTCGCCAGCGGCCAACAAGGCGCGGGTCAGCCCCAGGCGTGCCCAGGGCAGGCTGCGCAACGCAATAACCTCCTCGAAGAGCTGTCGCGCCTGCGGCAAGCGGTTTTCTCGCAGCAGCAGCTCTGCGCCCAGCCGTGCCGCCAGCAAGGCATACGGTTGACGCTGGCGGAACCGCGTGGAGCACAGCTCGATGGCCTTGTCGAGCCGTTGCCCGTCCAGCGCGTCGAAGATGTCGATCAGCGCCTGCTTGCGTTTGCGCGCCTCGATCAGGCGGTCGCCCAATGCTGAGGCCGAAAATGGTTTGACCAGGTACGCGTCTATCGCGCTCTCGGCGCCTTCCACCACCTTGGCGTAGGTGGCCGAGCCGGTGAGCATGATGAACACGGTGGCATAAGGCAGCAGTTGCTCGCGCCGCAACTCGTCGAGCAGGTCCTGCCCTGACATCTCGGCGCTGTCGGTGTCACCGTTGCAGACCACGATGTTGCAGGGCCGCTGCTCCAGCCATTGCCGGGCATCGCTGACGCGGCCGATCTGCTTGACGTGCCCGACACCCAGGTCGCGCAGCTGCGCGGCCACCACGCTTCGGGAGGTAGGGTTGGGGTCGATCACCAGGGCCATGGCCTGGCTGATGTTGGTCAGGGCCAAAGCGAATCCCGGCTGTTGACGCCAGTGCCGGCCGTTCGGCCGGCCTGATACCGACACCCGAGCAGGGTGTCCGGCAGTGCCGCGGGCTGATTCAGTGGCTTCACAGGCCGGGATATCGGCGCTGTATCGCGGGCCTTGAGTTGGCTTTATCCGGTTGCTGGCCCCAGCAATTACTTGAACAAGTCCTTGACCCGGTCGGTCCAGCTCTTGGCGTTGGGCGAGTGTTTTTCGCCGCCCTTCTTCAATGACTCGTCAAACTCCTTCAGCAGCTTGCGCTGGTGCTCGGTGAGCTTGACCGGGGTCTCCACCGACACATGGGCGTACAGGTCACCCGGGTAGCTGCTGCGCAAGCCCTTGATGCCCTTGCCACGCAGGCGGAAGGTCTTGCCGTGCTGGGTGCCCTCGGGCAGCTCGATCTCGGCCTGGCCGGCCAGTGTCGGCACCTCGATCGACCCGCCCAGCGCCACGGTGGTGAACGACACCGGCACGGTGCAGTGCAGGTCGTCGCCGTCACGCTCGAAGATGTCGTGGTCCTTGATGCGGATCTCGATGTAGAGGTCACCCGCCGGGCCGCCGTTGGTGCCGGGCTCACCATTGCCGGCCGAGCGGATGCGCATGCCCTCGTTGATGCCGCCGGGGATCTTGACCTCCAGCGTCTTCTGGCGCTTCAACTTGCCCGCGCCGTTGCAGGTGGTGCAGGGCTCGGGGATGATCTTGCCGGTGCCGTGGCAGTTGGGGCAGGCTTGCTGGATGCTGAAAAACCCCTGGCGCATGTGTACCGTGCCGGCGCCGTTGCAGGTGCCGCAGGTCTTGGCGCTGGTGCCGGGCTTGGCGCCCGTGCCTTTGCAGGTCTCGCAAGCGTCCCAACTGGGGATGCGGATTTGCGCGTCCTTGCCGCGGGCTGCTTCTTCAAGCGTGATCTCCATCGCATAGCTCAGGTCGGCACCGCGAAACACCTGCTGGCCGCCACCGCCGCCGCGCCGGCCGCCATTGAAGATGTCGCCAAAGATGTCGCCAAAGGCCTCGGCAAAGCCGCCCATGTTCTCGCCGCCAGGCCCGCCGCGGCCGGCCGGATCGACGCCGGCGTGGCCGTACTGGTCGTAGGCAGCACGCTTCTGGCCGTCCGACAGCATCTCGTAGGCCTCCTTGGCCTCCTTGAACTTCTCTTCGGACTTCTTGGCATCGTCCCCCTCGCCCTGGTTGCGGTCGGGGTGGTGCTTCATGGCCAGCTTGCGGTAGGCCTTCTTGATGTCTTCTTCGGTGGCGTTCTTGGGCACACCGAGGATGTCGTAATAGTCGCGCTTGGCCATGGATGAATCTCGAACGTTGAAAACGAAACCGCCGCGCTGCGCAGCAGACCCGGTCTGCGCGTCAAACGCGGCGAGATATCACGGCGGGCCAAAGGCCCGACCGGGATACCGGCAGATCACTTCTTGACTTCTTTGAACTCGGCGTCCACGACATTGTCGTCAGCCGCAGCGCCCGGCTTGGCGCCGCCGGCGTCCGTCGTGGGCGCTTCGCCGCCAGGCGCGCCGCCAGCGGCGGCCGCCGCTGCGGCCTGGTCGGCGTACATCTTCTCGCCCAGCTTCTGGCTGACGGTCATCAGCGCCTCGGTCTTGGCCTCGATGCTGGCCTTGTCGTCGCTCTTGAGCGCGTCTTCGGCGTCCTTGATCGCGGCTTCGATCTTCTCTTTTTCGCCCGCATCGAGCTTGTCGCCAAACTCGCCCAGGCTCTTCTTGACCGAGTGGATCATGCCGTCGGCCGAGTTGCGGGCCATCACCAGCTCCACCTTCTTGGCGTCCTCGCCGGCGTTGGCTTCGGCGTCCTTGACCATCTTCTCGATCTCGGCTTCGCTCAGACCTGAGTTGGCCTTGATCGTGATCTTGTTTTCCTTGCCGGTGGCCTTGTCCTTGGCGCCGACGTGCAGGATGCCGTTGGCGTCGATGTCGAAGGTGACCTCGATCTGCGGCAGGCCACGCGCCGACGGCGGGATGCCTTCAAGGTTGAACTCGCCCAGGCTCTTGTTGCCCGCGGCCAGCTCACGCTCGCCCTGGAACACCTTGATGGTCACGGCCGGCTGGTTGTCGTCGGCGGTCGAGAACACGTTGCTGAACTTGGTCGGGATGGTCGTGTTCTTCTTGATCATCTTGGTCATCACGCCGCCCAGGGTCTCGATGCCCAGGCTCAGCGGGGTGACGTCGAGCAGCAGCACGTCCTTGCGCTCACCGCCCAACACCTGGCCCTGGATGGCAGCGCCGACCGCCACGGCCTCGTCGGGGTTGACGTCCTTGCGCGGCTCTTTGCCGAAGAACTCCTTGACCTTCTCCTGCACCTTGGGCATGCGGCTCATGCCGCCAACCAGGATGATGTCGTCGATCTCGCTGACCTTGACGCCGGCGTCCTTGACGGCGATGCGGCAGGGCTCCATCGTGCGCTCGATCAACTCATCGACCAGGCTCTCCAGCTTGGCGCGGGTCAGCTTGATGTTGAGGTGGCGCGGACCATTGGCGTCGGCCGTGATGTAGGGCAGGTTGATGTCGGTCTGGGTGGTGGTGGACAGCTCGATCTTGGCCTTCTCGGCGGCTTCTTTGAGGCGCTGCAGGGCCAGCACGTCCTTGGTCAGGTCGACGCCTTGCTCTTTCTTGAACTCGGTGACGATGTAGTCGATCAGGCGCTGGTCGAAGTCTTCACCGCCCAGGAAGGTGTCACCGTTGGTCGACAGCACTTCAAACTGCTTTTCGCCGTCGACATCGGCGATCTCGATGATCGAGATGTCGAAGGTGCCGCCCCCTAAGTCGAACACCGCGATCTTGCGGTCGCCCTTGCCGTGCTTGTCCAGGCCGAAGGCCAGCGCCGCGGCGGTGGGCTCGTTGATGATGCGCTTGACATCCAGCCCGGCGATGCGGCCGGCGTCCTTGGTGGCCTGGCGCTGGCTGTCGTTGAAGTAGGCCGGCACGGTGATCACGGCCTCGGTCACTTCTTCGCCCAGGTAGTCCTCGGCGGTCTTCTTCATCTTGCGCAGCACTTCGGCGCTGACTTGCGGCGGTGCCATCTTCTTGCCACGCACTTCCACCCAGGCGTCGCCGTTGTCGGCAGCAGCGATGGTGTAGGGCATCAGGTTGATGTCCTTTTGCACTTCCTTCTCGGTGAACTTGCGGCCGATCAGGCGCTTGACGGCATACAGGGTGTTGCGCGGGTTGGTGACTGCTTGACGCTTGGCCGAAGCGCCCACCAGCACCTCACCGTCCTCCTGGTACGCAATGATCGACGGCGTGGTGCGTGCACCCTCGCTGTTCTCGATCACCTTGGTGGTGTTGCCTTCCATGATCGCCACGCATGAATTGGTGGTGCCGAGGTCGATGCCGATGATCTTGCCCATTGCTGTGCTCCTGAATTTGTGAGGTTAAAAATGCTTGTTTCGGACTTGCGGCCGCAGCGCCTGCTTTCAAGTCAAAACTTGAAGCCTGAACGGCGGGGCCTTGCTCTAAATCATTTGGGTGCGGCCACCGTCACCAGCGCCGGGCGCAGCACCCGGTCGGCGATCAGGTAACCTTTTTGCAGCACGGCCACCACGGTATTGGCGTCCTGGTCTGCCGGCACCACGCTGATGGCCTGGTGCTGGTGTGGGTCGAACTTGGTGCCGGCGGGCGGTGCGATCGGCTGCACCTTGTTGCGGTCCAGCGCGGTGCTGAGCTGCCGCAGCGTGGCGTGCACACCTTCAAGCACCTGCTCGACCTTGGCGTCGGGCATGGCGATGGCGGCTTCCAGGCTGTCCTTGACCGGCAGCAGGCTCTCGGCAAACGACTCGACGGCGTATTTGCGCGCCTTGCTGATGTCCTCGTCGGCCCGGCGGCGGGTGTTCTCGGCCTCGGCCTTGGCGCGCAGGTAGGCGTCGGACATCTCGTTGTGTTTGGCTTCCAGCTCGGCCAGGCGCTGCTCGACGCTGGGGGTGGCGGGCTCGGCGGGCTGCAATGGGTCGCCGTTGGGCTGGGCGTAAGCGTGCATATCGGGATCAATCTCCGGCGTCGTCATGTCGGTGCCTCTGCGGTTTTTTTTGAAGGGGTTGAACACGTCAGCTGGGGATATGGGGTTTTTATCCCGTGGTTCAAGAGGGGGTATTTCGATGGCGATCGCCCGCCAGCGGCGCATTGGGCAGTCACCTGACAACCAGCGCAGGTCGCTCAGCTGTCGTCGATCGATGCGCTCCAGCGCTGCCAGTCGTGCTGGGTGCGTTCGATGTCGCGCCGGTCGCGTTTGGTGGGCCGACCCTGTTCGATCGACAGCGCCGGCTCGGCGGCCAAGCGACGCGCCTCGGCGGCCTGGGTGCGGGCCGCCAGGCTGTCGGCGGTCTCCTCGAACAGCGCTTGTGCCACTGGCGCCGGGCCGCGCAGGTGGCTGAGCCCTTTGACCACTACCGTGCGCTGGACCGGGCCCTGCCGCATGACAACGGTGTCCGTCACCCGCAACTCGCGGGAGGCCTTGGCCACCTGCCCGTTGACGCTGACCCGGCCCTTGCCGATCTCATCAGTGGCGAGTGAGCGGGTTTTGTAAAAGCGCGCGGCCCAGAGCCATTAGTCGAGCCGCATGCCGGCTGCGTGCCGGAGCTCGGGTGGGGTTAGAGATGCCATAGGACCTGATTGTCGCGGCTGTTTCGGGTGTGCACGCGGCG
>JBBRZR010000172.1:0-9500 GCA_038236495.1 Burkholderiales bacterium | reverse complement strand
GTTGAATACCGCGCCCGAGGCCACCGCCTTGACCGGGTCGGCCAGCAGCGCGGCGGCCAGCCGGCGGGTGTCTTCGGCAATCGCGTTGTGCTCGGCCTTGGCCTGGTCGACCGAGGTCAACACCTTGTCGGCCGCCTCTGCTGTCTTGGTGGCGATGTAGCTGAGCCGGCTGCGCGCGTCGGGCAGGCCGTCGGTGGCGATCTGCAGCTTGGGCATCACGCCCAGTTGCTGCATGGTGTCGTGCAGCAAGCGGGTGATCGTGCCGATCTGCTGAAACACCTCGGGCGATGTGGTCACGGCCTGGTTTGGCATCAGGGCGGCAATGTCTTCCATCTTCATGGCGGGCTCCTTCAGTCCGGTCAAGCGGTGGCCGCAGCCAGTTTCTGCATGATCTTGGTCACTTTTTCTTCCAGCGTGGCTTTGGTGAACGGCTTGACCACGTAGCCGGCAGCGCCACTCTGGGCCGCCAGCAGGATGTCCTCCTTGCGCGCCTCGGCAGTGACCATCAGCACGGGGATGTGCTTCAGGCTGCCGTCGGCCTTGACCGCCTTGAGCAGGTCGAAGCCGTTCATGTTGGGCATGTTGATGTCGCTGACGACGAAGTCGTAGCGGTTGCTCTTGAGCATCTGCAACGCGACGGCGCCGTCTTCGGCCTCCTCCACGTTGTTGCAGCCCATTTCCTTGAGCAGGCCGCGCACGATGCGGCGCATGGTGGAGAAGTCGTCGACGACCAGGAACTTGAGGTCGGAGGGATGGCTCATGTCAGTCCTCGGGGCTGGGGGCAGGAAGGGAGAAACGTGTGGCGACGGCAGTCGATGTGGGCTTATCGGCCGGCACGCGGCTGACTTGATACCAACACCGGCTTGTCAGGGCGAATCGCCGCCTCGGCCGTGGCGCCGTCGGCGCCCGGCTTGGCCATCGGTTCGACCAGGTCGGCGGTGGGCCGGTAAAAACGGTCCTCGGCGTCCCGGTTCATCACGATGATGCTGATGCGGCGGTTCTGCGGCTCGGCCGGATCGTTGCGGTTGAAGGGCTGGCTGCTGGCCAGGCCCAGCACGCGCAGCACCCGGTCCTCGGTCAAGCCGCCCGCCACCAGCTCGCGGCGGGACGCATTGGCCCGGTCGGCCGACAGCTCCCAGTTGCTGTAGCCCCGGTCACCGCCGGGGAACGGCGTGGCGTCGGTGTGGCCTTCCATCGTCAGGCGGTTGGGCACCTCCAGCAGCACGCTGCCGATGGCGCGCAGCAACTCGCGCATATAGGGTTTGACCACCGCGCTGCCGGAGTCGAACATCGGCCGCGACAGCTCATCGACGATCTGGATGCGCAGCCCGTCACGGGTCATGTCGAGCTTGATCTGCGAGGCGTACTGGGCCAGCTTGGCACTGTTTTGCAGCGCCGACTCCACCTGCTCGCTCAGCGCCTGCAGTTGGGTGGCCTCGGCCACCCGTTGCTCTTGGCGCAGCGCTTGCAGGTTGATGGTGCTGCGTGGCGCCTTGACATCACCCTGCTTGACCTGGCCGCTCGATCGCGACAGATCCTGCCCACCGCCCTTGAGCAGCGACGATGAATCGCCAGACCCGGAGCCGCCGTTGAGCAGCGCCACCTTGAGCGGGCTCTGGAAGTAGTCGGCAATGCCCTTCTTGTCGCCCTCCGAGGTGCTGCCCAGCAGCCACATCAGCAAGAAAAACGCCATCATCGCCGTGACGAAGTCGGCGTAAGCGATCTTCCAGGCGCCACCATGCACCGCATGGCCACCCTTCTTGATGCGCTTGATGATGATCGGTTGCAGCTTTTTTGCGTCACCAGCCAAGATGTTCTCCGCTCGTCATTTCTTTTTCACGTGGGCTTCAAGCTCGGTGAAGCTGGGTCGGTCGCCCGAGAACAGCACCTTGCGGCCGAACTCGATCGCCACCTGGGGCGCGTAGCCCTGCATGCTGGCCAGCAATGTGGTCTTGATGCACTGCAGCTCCTTGCCGGCGTCCTCGACCTTTTGCTCCAGCAGGCCGCCCAGCGGCTCGACAAAACCGTAGGCCAGCAAGATGCCCAGGAAGGTACCGACCAGCGCCGAGGCGATCATGCCGCCCAGGATCGCCGGCGCCTGGCCCACCGACCCCATCGTGTTGACCACGCCCAGCACCGCCGCGACGATGCCGAACGCCGGCAGGCCGCCAGCCAGGCGGGCGATGGCCGCCACCGCGGCATGCTCCTCGTTGTGGTGGGTCTCGATCTCGCTGTCCATCAGGCTTTCGATCTCATGGGCGTTCAGGTTGCCCGAGACCATCATGCGCAGGTAGTCGGTGATGAACTCGGTGACGTGGTGGTCGTTGCCGACGATCGGGTACTTCTGGAACAGCGGCGAGCCGTGCGGGTCTTCGACGTCTTTTTCGATCGACATCAAACCCTCTTTGCGGGCCTTTTGCAGGATGTCGAACATCAGCGCCAGCAGCTCCATGTAGCGCGCCTTGTTGAACTTGCTGCCCTTGAAGCACTGGCCCAGGCCTTTGATCGACGCCTTGATCACCTTCATCTGGTTGTTGGCCAGAAAGGCGCCCATCGCCGCGCCAAAGATGGTGATCATCTCGAACGGCAGTGCATGCAGGACAACCTGGATGTTGCCGCCGTGAAAGATGTACACCCCGAAGATGCACACCATGGCAAGTAACCAACCGACGATGACAAACATGGTGTGGGGCTGTGACTTTGGCAGTAGTGCCGGACCGGATGGCCGGGCTGGTTGAGGGGGTTATCGGCCGGCGCCGCAGCAGATTGAGTCGTGATGCTGATCTGCCGCACCGCCTGCAGGCTGCTGGTACAGCCACACCGGTTTGGCGCCCGGTCGGTGCAAGACGGCGGTGGGTGCAACATCGGGCACCGCAAACTCCAGACTGGCCAGCCAGGCGCCGGGTGCCAGCTCGGTGCGGGCCTTGGCCAGCGCACGGGCCATGCTCTCGGGCCGCTGGAACAGGTAGACCAGCGTGATGCCCGACCAATCGTCACGCCACATGTCGCCCTGCCGCACCCGGGCCCACGGGCAGCGTGCCGCCGCAGCCAGACGCAGTGGCCAACTCCATTCGACCCCCTCGATGCGGGCCTGCGCAAATTCGTCATGCAAGGCGGCCAGGCCGTGGCCCAGGCCGCAACCCGCGTCCAGCGCCCGGGCGCCGGGTGGCAGCGGCACCAGCGCAGCCAGACCCTGCAGCGCACCTGCCGGCGTCGGGAACAAGGGTGCATCGCGCCAGGCCCGCAGCGGGTACACCGCCAGCAGCAGCGCCGCCGGCAGCAACCAGGCCCAGGCCGGCACCGCGGGGGTGGATGTCAGGCTGCCGGTCAGGGCCGAAGCACCGGTGGCCGTGCCTGCACCGGCCAGCGCCTTGACCAGCGCCGACACCGGAAACCCCGCGGCCACCATCCAACGGCGCCAGCCGCTGGTCTGCCTCAAACCCAGAGCCACGACCAAGCCCAGCGCGGTGGCCGCCGCAAAGGCGCCGCTGCGATGGGCGGGTGTCAGCAGGATCAGCAGCGCCCAGGCGGCCAGCCAGGTCAGCAAGGCCGGGGCGGGCCAGGGCCAGTGCGGGCGGACAGGGTGGGCAGTCATGGCTGCAGTGTGTGCCGCGGTCACCTCGGGTGATCGCTCAAAAAGCGCGGTGCCAGGCCGCATGGTCAACGCTTGGGGCGGCGTTTGGGGCTGCGTTTGAAATTGAACCCGCAGAGGCCGCAGCCCCGGCCAACGGCCGGGATGGGTCAGCGCCGGGCCATCAAGGCCTCGTGCGGCGGCATCACCCGCACCTTGCCTGCACTCACCGCGCTCTTGACCGCAAAGCGCCGGTCATTGGTGTCGCGCTGCGCCGCGTTGCCGCGGTGTGCACCATCAGCGCCGATCAACACCGCCACCACGGGCAGGTTGGCGCGCGGTCCGCGCGCCACCACGATGCAAATCTCACCGTTGACCAATTCGACAAAGCTGCCTGGCGGATACAAGCCCACCGCCTTGAGCAACGCCCCACCGATCTCGTCGGGCGTGCCATCGGGCCCGAGACAGGCTTCGCGCGCTGCCTGCACCGGCGACATCGGACCGCGGGTGGCGCGGCGGCTGAGCTTGGCGGTGAAGATGTCGACCCGCCGCAGCAGCCGCGCCGCCTGCTGCGCCGGCGTCAGGTCAGCCAGTGGCAGGCCCTTGAGGCTGTCGTCGTGGTGCAAGCGCACGATCTCGATCCAATCCGGGTCAGCCACACCGGCCTCTTGCAGCATGACCGCCGACTGTTCGGCATGTTCGGCAATCGCCGAGCGCGAGGCGGCCGACACCGGCAAATCACTGGCGGCCAGCTGGTCCTGCAGGCGCCGCATCGAGGTGTTCATCGTCAAGGCAGCCATCGACAGGCTGTTGACCAAGCCGGTATCCCAACCCAGCTTGTTGGCCGCCTCGATCGCCACCAACAGGCACAACAGGCCGTGGTTGCTGCTGTAGCGCTCGGTGCCGTTGCCCGCGGTGTAGACCAGGTGGTAGAGCGACGAGTCGGGCCGCTGCTCGGCCAGGCGCGAGGCCCGCTCGTGCACGGCCAACAGCCGACCCATCCAGGGGGTGTCGGCGCGCAGATCGCGCAGCGTGATGTCCAGCACCGCGGCCAGGTCGCCCCACTGCTCGCCCAGGCCCTTGGCCGGACCGGCGCTGCGTTCACGCTCGGCCGGTGCCCGGGTATCGGCGATCTTTTGCAGCGTGGCGTTCTGGCGCATCGCCGTGTCCAGGGCCGATCCCAGCCGGCGGCGCCACTCGTTGGACTCGTGGTCGTCGGCGAACAGCTCGGCGGCCTGCAGACCGGCAAAGGTCTTGGCGTCGTCCATGCGCACGTTGGCGGCCAGCAACAGACGCCCGCCGCCATCGCGCAGCGGAAACGGCAGCGCCTCGCCCATGCGGAGGTACTGTTTCGAAAAGGGGGACAGGTTCACAGCGGGTGTCCAGATCGAATCACGTCACACCGACGTTATCGGCAGCTTTCGGGCCGGCTGAAGTGCGCCGGGCAGAAAAATGGGCGATCACCCGGAGGTGATCGCCCAGAAGGCACTTTGCAAGTGCCAGGAGGAGACACACGAGAAAACCAGATCGGCAACTTTTCAAACCCAGTACATGCACCATTTATCGGCCGGCACCCGCGCGGCTTGAAGCCTGTCGCCGGCGCCGAAGCCTGAAGACTACTGAACCAGGCAATCCTGCACGGATGGCAACTGGATCGCGCCGGCATTGCGGCCCTTGCCGGCGCGCGCCGGCGGGTTGCACAGGCCGCACACATAGTGGCGGGCGATCTCGTGCGGGTGCGTCACAAAGTGGCCGCCGCACTTGCTGCAGGCGGTCATCGTCAGCATGCCGTTGTCGACAAACTTGACCAGGCGCCAGGCGCGGGTCACCGACAGTTGCGGCTCCAGCCCCTGGGCGGTGATCTGCTCCATGTAGAGCTTGTAGGCCTTGATGACCGAGTCGATCTCGTCCAGCGCAGCCGCCTTGTTGAGGTATTCGTGGATATTGAGAAACAAGCTGGCATGGATGTTGGGTTGCCAGGTCATGAACCAGTCGGTCGAGAACGGCAGCTGGCCCTTGCTGGGGCTTTTGCCGGCCACCTCTTTGTACAGGCGCAGCAGGCGCTCGTAGCTCAGGTCGGTCTCGCTCTCCAGCACCTGCAAGCGGGCGCCCAGGCGGATCAGCTCGACCGCGGTGTCGATCTGGCGGGCTTCGGTCAGGATGCTCTTGCTACGCGACATGGTTCTCTTCCCTTGTGTTGTCTTCTGTCCAGCGGACGCCGCGGAACCGGCTTTGCCGGTCCGCTGGCGGCGCCCGTCGGCGGGCAGGCCGACTGGCCCTCGCAGGCGGGCGACAGTCCGCAGGGACTGTCGCCCGTCCGGGCTCGGCCCCCTGGGGGGAGCGGCCTTGGCCGCTTCGGGGGGGGGTCTATGTCAGGCAGCTTCCTGGTGGCGGCCGGCCATCAGGATGGACGCATGCAGGCGCGACACACTCTCGTTGGCAGCACCCTTGCCGTGGCTGGTCAGCAGGCTCCAGACCAGGTCGTCGTCGCAGCGCATGCGACACAGCAAGGTGCTGCCCGAGGCGATCTTCATCATCTGGGCCGGTGTCAAGGCGGCGATCATCACGGCGCTGTCCTCGGTCACACCCAGCCGGAACAGGGCTTGTTCGAGGTCGGATCGGATCAGGGTCTGGGCCAGCATCAGGTACGACAGGTTGGCTTCGCGGATTTCGGCAAGGATCTGTTCGGTGTTCATGGTGTGGGGTCCGGTGGGGTGCAGGCGTTGATGAACAGGGGCTGGTGTGAAACGAACTGTAGAGATCGCAACAAGCCTGCAACATCAGTCCAATTCGTCTTCTTGAGTCCCGTTTTGCCGGGCAGCGTTGTCAGGCAAATTCCTACACGCTGTCGTCGCATCGGCCGATGGCGCCCTGGCTTCGGCGACCGATCACAGCGCCGGGGCGTCTCTGGCGGCAGGCCGCAGCCCGCGCTGGCGCCGGAACCAGGCTCGATTTCGACCGCTGTTTGGCGCTTTGCGGGTAAACCGGCTGCCTAGACTGGCGGCTCACGATGGACCGGAGACCCCCAGCCATGAACGCAGCCGCCCTGGCCCCGACTTCTTCCCTGCCGCTGGCCCAGCCGCTGGCCCAGCCACCACAGGCCGCCCAGCAAGTGGCCACCGCGCCGCCTGCCGCTGCGACCGTCGCGGGCCTGACGCTGACCCCCGACAGCTGTGTCGAGTTGACCGCCACGCTGTTGCGTGCAGCGTGCCGGCGCGGCCAACTGGAGGACGCCAGCGCCGCCGCCCGTGTGGCGCTGGGCATGGCCGCCGCCCAATCCCCGCACGAGGCCATGCTGCGTGCGCTGGCCCAGGCCCAGCCCGCCCTGATGCAAGCCCCGGAGGAGCAACGCCTCTACCTGCTGCGCCGCCAAGACGGCACGGCACAAGGCCTGATGCGCCTGCGCGACAACGGCCACATCGGCGCAGCGCCGCCGGCAGGCATCGCCCGGTGGTCACTGCAGGCCGGCAATCTCGTCCTGAGCGACGACGACCACCTGCCCCGTTTGCGGTTTGCGCTGTGCGGCGATATCGATGGCGCACGCCTCTACCTGGGCGAAGCCCTGGCCGACGGCACGCCAGTGCTGCTGCAGGAAGTGCGCTGCACCTTCAGCCGGCTGCGCGGCCTGGACCCGGAGCTGGTCGCGCCGTTTTGCGCGCTGTTCGATAGCGACGCGCTGGTGCCCGCCGCCCTGCCCGCCCGCTCGGCGCTGCTGCTGGCCGCGCCGCACTGCGGCAGCAACACCTTGCTGGCTGCGCTCAACCACAGCGCTGCGGTCAGCCTGGACGGCGACCTGCTGGCACCGCTGGCCATTGGCCTGGCCGAGGGCGTCGTGCCGCTGGCACAGGCCGGCGCGCTGTACGACCTGCGTGCCAAGGACCCGGTCTGGTTTGCGCGCATGGTCTTGAACCGCTCGCACGACAGCGCGGGCCGCGACCTGAGTACACGCACCGTGCGCGGCTTTGCGCTGGCGCCAGTGCACTCCCGGCCCGCCCTGGATTGGGCCATCGGCGAGCCCAGCTTGCGCATCGTGCACCTGGTGCGCAGCAACCTGCTGGCCGAGTTTGCCGACACCCTGGCCGGTCAGCCCGGTGCGGGTGCGGGTGCGGGTGCGGTTGGGGATGCGCCACTGCACTTCGAGGCCGAGCGCTTCCTGCGCTTTGTGGGCATGAAGCAGCGCTACCTCGACAGCCTGCGCCAGCGCCTGGTGCAACGCGACGGCGACACGGTGGAGATCGACAGCAGCCGGCTCAATGCCGCAACGCTGGACGCCCTGCTCGGCTTCCTGACCGACCAAGCGACGCCGGACTCTGCCTTGGCCGGCCTGCCAGCAGCGTCGCCACGGCCGGTGCTGGATCGTTTTGACAACCCGGCCACCGTGCTGCACTGTCTGGACACGCTGGGCCAGCCCGGCTGGGCCGATGTCGAGGGCCGGCAGACCGACGGCGCCTGACAGGGCGAACTGCCGGTCCATGGATCGGCAGCCCACAGCGCAAGGGGCCCGAGGGCCCCTTTTTTGCGCCTTTACCCGCAGGCCGTCGGGCGGTTCAGCCCACTGCTGCCGGCAGGGCTGCTGGCAGCGCTGCGGGCGCCAGGCCGTCCTGCCAGCGCTGCACCATGCGCAGCATCAAGTCGCCCAGCTCGCTGGCGAAGCGGTGGTTGTCGAACAAGGGCAGATCACGCCGGTTGTCCCACAGGTGGTCACGGATGCTGCACAGCGCCTCACTGTCCTGGGCCAGGCGCACCGCGATTTCCTCGTAGTCGTCGGCGTTGTCGACCGCCAGCTCCGGCAGGCCCACCGCCGCCAGCAGGCTGGCCGCCACCCGGGAGGCGAAGCTGCGACCCACCTGGGTCAGCACCGGCAAGCCCATCCACAGCGCATCGCTGCAGGTGGTGTGGGCACCATAGGGAAAGGTGTCGAGAAACACGTCGGCCAGCGGCAGCCGGGCCAGGTGCTCGGTGGTGGGTACAAACGGCGCAAACACCAGCCGGTCGGTGTCCAGGCCCTGCGCTGCGGCATGGCGGCGCAGCGCGGCCTGGATCGTCGGCTGCGGCACCAACAGCCACAGCACACTGCCCGGCACCCGGTGCAGGATGCGGCACCAGCGCGCAAACACGTCTGCGGTGATCTTGTAGCTCTGGTTGAAGCAAGCGTAGACAAAAGCCGACTCCGGCAGGCCGACATCGCCGCGGCTGGCCGTCGTGTCGGGATGCTCCCGCCGTTCGTCGGTGGGCTCGTAGCACAGCGGCAGCTGCGCCAGGTGCTCGTCGAAGTCGGCCGCATGGGCCATCGGTGCGATCACCGGGTCGGTGATCAGGTAATCCACCCAGTCGGCGCCCAAGGTGCCGGGATAGGCCAGCCACAGCGCCTGCACCGGCGCGGGGCGCAGCGCCATCAGCTGCACCCGCGAGCCGGTGGTGTAGCCGCTCATGTCAATCAGCACCACCACACCGTCACCCTGGATGCGCTGTGCCTGTGCGGCCAGGCTCATCGTGCTGCAGTCGACAAAGCAGTCGGCCGCCGCCTTGATGCGTTGCCGGAAGGCCGTGCCGTCGTCGTCGCCATGCGAGTACAGGAATACCTCGAAGCGCTCGCGGTCCAGGTTCTCCAAGGTCTGCACCAGCAACAAGCCGGTGGCATGGGTGCGGAAGTCGGCCGACATCAGGCCGATACGGCAACGCCCGCCGGCAAGCTGACGCGCCGCCAGCGGGTGGCGGGCCAAGCTTGAGGGCAAGCCGGGGTGTTGCGGGCCACCATGCAGCGGCCCGTCGGGTTGCACACCCACCAGATCCCTCACCTCCTGCGTCAGGCGCTGCGCCTCCAGCTGCGCGGCGCGCCGGTGCAGCGCGGCGTCGTCATCCATCGCCAGCAGGCAGAACGGGCTGAAGGCCTGGCCGGGCACGCCGTGCCGCTGCCGGGCCAGGGCTG
>JBBRZR010000171.1:0-9514 GCA_038236495.1 Burkholderiales bacterium | reverse complement strand
GTCAGGTCGTTGGTGCCGAACGAGAAAAACTCGGCGTACTCGGCGATGCGGTCGGCCACGATGGCCGCGCGCGGCACCTCGATCATGGTGCCGAACTGGTAAGCCATGCGCATGCGCTGTTCTTTCAGCACCTTGCGGGCTTCGTCCTCCAGCACTTCGCGCTCGATCTTCAGCTCGGCCGAGCTCGCGGCCAGCGGGATCATGATCTTGGGCTTGACCTTGATGCCCGCCCTGGCACAGGCGCACGCCGCCTCGAAGATCGCGCGCACCTGCATGCGCACCAGTGCCGGCATGTGGATGCCCAGCCGCACACCGCGCAGGCCCAGCATCGGGTTTTGCTCGCGCATCGCTTCCACCGCGTCCAGCAGTTCGCGCTGGCGGGCCAGTTCGGCCTGGAGTTGGTCGGCCTGCAAGCCCCCGGCATCGTCGTGCAGGCGCAAGCGGGTCTCCAGCTCGGTCACCGCCTTCTGCAGCTCATCATGGTTGGGCAAAAACTCGTGCAACGGCGGGTCGATCAGGCGGATCGTCACCGGCAGGCCGTCCATTGCCTTGAACAGCCCGGCAAAGTCCTCGCGCTGCACCGGCAGCAACCGGGCCAGCGCCTCGTCGCGCACCGCATCGGTCTTGGCCAGGATCATGCGCTGCACCACCGGCAGTCGATCGGTCTGGAAGAACATGTGCTCGGTTCGGCACAGGCCGATGCCCTCGGCACCATAGCTGCGGGCGCGCTCGGCATCCGCCGGATAGTCGGCGTTGGCCCAGACACCCAGCCGGCGGATCGCATCGGCCCAGGACAGCAGCTTGAGCAGGTGCGGGTCGTTGAAGTCGGGGATCACGGTTTTGAGCTCACCGGCGAAGACGTCGCCGGTGGTGCCGTCCACCGAGACACTGTCGCCCTCGCGGAAGATGCGCCCGGCGATGCTGAACTGGCGCTTCTCGGTGTCCACGGCCAGTGCGGTCACACCCACCACGGCCGGCTTGCCAAACTGGCGGGCCACCAGCGCGGCATGGCTGGTGCGGCCGCCACGGCTGGTCAGGATGCCACGCGCCGCCAGCATGCCGTGCACGTCGTCGGGTTTGGTCTCGGGCCGCACCATGATCACGGCCTTGCCCTCTTTCAGGCTCCAGCGCTCGGCGGTGTCGGCATCGAACGCCAACATGCCGCTGGCCGCACCGGGTGAGACATTCAGGCCGGTGGCGATCAGGTCGCCACGCGCCTTGCAGGCGGCGCGGTCGATCGGGTCGAACTGCGGGTGCAGAAAGTAGTCGATGTGCTCGGGCTTGACACGTTGCACCGCCTCGGCGCGGGTGATCAGGCGTTCGGTCGCCAGCTCCACAGCAATGCGCACCGCGGCGGTGGCGCTGCGCTTGGCGTCGCGGGTCTGCAGCATCCACAGCTTGCCGGCCTCGATCGTGAACTCGACGTCCTGCACCTCGCGGTAGTGCTTCTCCAACTGGCGGCAGATCGCCGCAAACTGCTTGTAGATGCGCGGCATCTCGGTGGCCAGGGCCGAGATGGGTTGGGTGGCGCGCACGCCCGAGACCACGTCCTCGCCTTGCGCGTTGGTCAGGTAGTCGCCCTCGATCTCGCGCACGCCGGTGGTCACGTTGCGGGTGGTCACGACGCCGGTACCTGAGTCAGCACCGCGGTTGCCGAACACCATCGTGATGATGTTCACTGCAGTGCCCAGGTCGTGGGCAATGCCGGCAGCGTTGCGGTAGTCGATGGCACGCTTGCCGTTCCAGGAGTCGAACACCGCCGCGGTGGACAGGCGCAGCTGCTCCAGCGGGTCGGGCGGAAAATCCCGGCCAGATCCGGCCCGCACGATCTGCTTGAACTCCTCGGTGACCTGGTGCAGGTCGTCAGCGCCCAGGTCAGCGTCATTGGCCACCTGGCGCTGCAGGCGCCAGCGCGCCAGCACGGCCTCGAAGGGCTCGTCCGGCAGGCCCAGCACGACGGTGCCGAACATCTGCACCAGCCGGCGGTAGGAGTCGTTGACAAAGCGGGCATCGCCGGTGCTGGCGATCAGGCTGGCAGCCACCTCGTCGTTCAAGCCGATGTTGAGCACCGTGTCCATCATGCCGGGCATCGAGAACTTGGCACCCGAGCGGCACGACACCAGCAAGGGCATGGCCACGCTGCCCAGTTTGCGGCCGGCTTGTTTTTCGACCTTGCGCAAGGCTTTGAGCACCTGCTGCCACATCGCGTCCGGAAAGCCACCCGCCGCCAGGTAGGCATTGCAGGCCCGGGTGGTGATGATCAGGCCGGGTGGCACCGGCAGGCCCAGCCGCGTCATCTCGGCCAGGTTGGCACCCTTGCCACCCAGCAGGTCGCGCATGTCGGCCCGGCCTTCGGCCAGCAGGTAGACCCATTTCTCGGTGCGTGGGAGGGGGGACGGCTGGCGCGCTGCGGGCATGGCAAGACTCCTGAAGGTTTGTCGAGGGTTGACGGTGAACGGCGGCGGTCGGCTGACAACGGCCTGCAATCTGTGCATGGTGCGGGGTGCACGGCCGCGCCGGTTTGACACATGTCAGCGACGAACCAACACCCGGCGCGAACCGTGCTGCCGGTGGCGGGCCGAGGCGGCCCCTTAAGCGCGGTTGCGCACATCGGCCAGGGCCAAAGTCGCGGCGATGTCGCGCTGCAAGGGGTTCAGCACAGGCTCTGGCGTGCCGGCCAGCGCCACCAGGGCGGCCGGGGGGTGCCTCTCAAGCGCGGGGCCGCCGGCTGCGAGCACGGTCGGGATGTCGGCATGGCTGGCCAGCCGCCGCTTGGCCGCCACCGCCAGCCAAGGGCGCCGGCCGGGCAGGTGCCTGACCATCAGGCCAGCACCCGGCCGAGCAGCGCGCCCGCCGACAGCATTGCGGCAAACCCCAACTCGAGCCGGAAGGTTCGGAACAGGATCGGGTTGAACGCCAGGCCCGGCGCGCAACACCTGAAATCACGCCGCAGTTGCCAGGCCATCGGCAGCAGCAGCAGCGGCAGCAGCAAGGCCGCTGACCGCGCCAGCAGCGCCATCGCAGGCACCGCCAAAAACGGCCCCAGCACCAGCACGCTGTAAAGCCCGCGGGATGCGTTGTCGCCAAAGCACACGGCGAAGGTGCGTCGGCCGACCAGACGGTCGTGCGCACTGTCCCGGTGGTTGTTGACCGCCAGCGCGGCAGACGCCAGTGCGCCGATCGCAACAGAGGCCAGCAGGCTGGCCGCACCGACCGAGCCGGTCAGCACCCAGTCGGTGCCCGTCACCGCCACCAGGCCGAAGAAGACAAACACGGTGGCCTCGCCAAACGGGGTGTACGCAATCGGCTTGGGGCCGCCCATGTAGGCCAACGCGGCGGCCAGCGACGCCATTCCGATCGCCAGCACCGGCCAGCCGCGGTAGGCCGTCAATGCCAGGCCGAAGGCGGTTGCCAACAGGGCGACGGCCACGATGCCGGCCCGCACATGGCGCACACTGAGCCAGCCGTTGGCGGTGGCACGCGGCAGGCCGGTGCGGGTGCCGCTGCTGTCGCCACCGCGCACGGTGTAGCCCACATCGTTTTGCATGTTGGTCAGCACCTGCATCAGCATTGCGCTGCACAGCACCAGCAGCGTGGCCAGCGGGTCGATGGCACCTGTGCGGGCATAGCCCAACGTGGCACCCACCAGCACCGGGCTGAAAGCCACCAGCAGACTCTGCGGACGAACGGCCACCCGCCATGCGGCCAGCGAGCCGGGCCGCACGCGGGCAGGCGGGGCGACGGTGCTTCGGTTGGCGGTCATCGCCGATTCACTCCTGCAGAAGGGTGGGGGTCCCGGCGCGCAGGGAATGCCGTGAAGAGATCGCGACGGTAAACTTATCTAATATTGATTTCGACCAGGGCGCTGGCCGACATGGATGCAGGCGATGCCGAAGCTGAGGTTGCGGTACTGCACGTCTACAAAGCCGGCTTGTTCGATCAGCGTCTTGAAGGCGCGCTGGTCCGGAAAGCGCCGGATCGACTCGACCAGGTAGTGGTAGGCCTCGGGCACCTGCGCTATCCAGGCGCCCAGCCGCGGAATGACGGCAAACGAAAACAGGTTGTACAACGGCCTGACCGGCGCCCAGGGCCGCGAGAACTCCAGGCACAGGAACCGGCCCCCCGGCTTTAGCACCCGCAGCACCTCGGTCAATGCATCCTCGATGCGCGTCACGTTGCGGATGCCAAATGCAATGGTCAGGGTGTCGACCGAGGCCGAGGGCAGCGGTATGGCCTCGCCGGTGCCCAGCAACCAATCGACATGGGCATGGCCCCGCGCCAGGCCAACGTCCATCATCGGCTGGCTGGGGTCGCAAACGGTCACTTGCCGGTCGGGCGCGGCCATCAGTGCCGCCACATCGCCGGTGCCGCCGCCCAGATCGACGATGACCTGGCCTGCGGCCGGCGCGGCCAGGCGGACCAGGCGGCGCTTCCAGCGCCGGTGGATGCCCAGGCTCATCAGGTCGTTCATCAGGTCGTAGCGGGCGGCAACGGCCTCGAAGACCCCGCGGATGCGCCGTTCGCGCTCCACCTCGTCCACCGTGTATTTGCCAAAGGTGCGTGAAAGATCGGTCATTGGGTCACCATCTGAGCAGCGCGCGGATCACGCCGCCCAGGCGGACCGGTCTCGGGCACAAAGACCTTCAGGTTCTGGAACCCGTGACTGACCTCGGCGCCGCGGCCGGTCAACTTGTCATAGCGCTGTGCCGCAACTTCGGGCCATGTCAGGCGGGGTTCAGACATGTCGAATCCTCATTTTGAGCGTTGGTGGTGCGCCTCGGAACCTCGCGGCGCACCTTGGCCGTCTTGGACCGATCGACAATAGGTCACGCACTGCAGGGTGCGTTGATCAAGGTCAAGGTTCGAGTCGGCGGGTGCCTGACAACGGCTGAGCCGGCGGGTTTGCTCAACTTGCAACATTGCCCGGCGCAGCAGGTGCTGGCGCGTGAGGGCGAGGTCGATGACGCGCCTGGAGCCCAACCGTGAGGCGCTGCTGGTGTTGGCGCCGATCCTGTCGATCATGCTGACCGACCTGGCCTTCGACGGTTTTCGCTTTGCCCGCCTGGCGGGCGGCGGGGTGCCTGGCGCGGTGGACATCGCCCTTGAGCGCGACTGCGCTTTTGCCGGCGCGGCGGTGGCCCGCACTTTTGGCGGCTTGGCGCCAGCGGTGCTGTGCGACGGCTTCCCGCTGACCTACCGGGTGCAGGTGTGGGTGGTGTTCAGTTTTCTGGTGCTGTGGCCGGCGGGCGAGCACTTTCCGCGGGGGCAAAAGATCGCCCGCGCGTTTGTCACCATCCTGCAGCAGGCCGACGTGCGCTTCGGCATCCTGAGGACGGGTGCGGGCTCGACCGGCGAGTCCGTGCGCCGGGTGGGCAACGAGAGGCTGTTCCCCCAACTGGCCACGGCGCTGGTGGCCACGCTGGACGGCCTGGGGGTCAAGCGAATCGTTGCCTGCGACCCGCACGCGATGAAGTGGCTGCGGAACGAATACCCGGAGGTCGGCGGCCTCTACGGGCTGGCGCACCCTACCCAGCTACTCGGCGGTGTGCATCGCACCGGTTTGCCCTGGCACTTGAGGCGGCCTGCGATGTTGAGCAGGCAGCATGGCTTCCCTCCGCGTCTCGAATCGGTCGACTGACAACGGGGCCGCGGCCGACTCTAGACTTCTGCGTCACAATCAATTTGACACAGATCAGTTTGAACAACCGTGCCGTCGACCGGCAGGGTGTGGCCGGCAGCAGAGGTTCAAGCGTGACAGCGCCCCGAAGCCAGGCTCATCGAGACCCGAAGCCTGGCGTGAACAGCCCGGCCCGGGTGACAACGGACGCCGACGTCGGCGATCCAAAACCTTGAAAAGTCGAACCCATGGACCGCGCTCCCTTTCAGCACCTGCACACTGCGCACTGCACAGTGGTTTGCTCGACCTGCAACTTGCGCGAGATCTGTCTGCCGGTCGGGCTGACCCGGGATGAGCTCAGCACCATCGACGCCCGTCTGGTGGCGGTACGGCGCAAGGTGGCACGCGGGGAGAAGCTGTTTGGCGCTGGCGACCCTTTCGAAGCGGTCTTTGCAGTCTGGACCGGCTTTTTCAAGACCTGCGTGGCGTCGCGCGACGGGCGCGAGCAGGTCACCGGCTTCCAGATGGGCGGCGAGTTGATCGGTCTGGACGGCATCGGCACGCGCCGCCACGAGGTGGACGCGGTGGCGCTGGAGGACTCGCAGGTCTGCGTGATCCCGTTTGCCGCGCTGGAGACGCTGTCGCAGGAAGTTGTCTCGTTGCAGCAGCAGTTTCACCGCATCATGAGCCAAGAGATCGTGCGCAATCACGGCGTGATGTTGCTGTTGGGCAGCATGCATGCCGAGGAGCGGCTGGCCGCATTTTTGCTGAACCTGACCCACCGCCTGCGCGCCCGCGGGTTTTCGGCCTCGTCCATCGTGCTGCGCATGAGCCGCGAGGAGATCGGCAGTTTTCTGGGCCTCAAGCTCGAGACCGTGAGCCGGACGTTCTCGAAGTTCCAGGCCAACGGCCTGCTGACTGTCCGGCACCGCCATATCCAGGTGATCGACCCGGCGGGGCTGGAGCAACTGCTGGACGGCGAGGCGGACTGAGCGCCTTGGGCTGGGCCAGGCTCGCCCTCAAACGTCCTCGGCCACCATGTCTATCGCGCCGCAGGGGCATTCGGCGGCGCAGATGCCGCAGCCCTTGCAGTAGTCCAGGTTGAACTCGAAGCCCTTGCCCGGGCCCAGCTTGATGACGGCGTTGTCCGGGCAGACGCCGTAGCAGTTGTCGCACTCGAAGCAGTTGCCGCAGCTCAGGCAGCGGCGCGCCTCGAACAGCGCGTTGTCCTCGGTCAGCCCGCCTTGCACCTCGTCGAAGCTGCTGGTGCGGCGCGCCAGGTCGAGTTGCGGGCGCACCGTCTTGGGGGCGTCGCTGTAGTACCAGGGGTTGATGCGGTCGAAGCTGGCGGGCGCGTGTTTGGCTGCGGTGGCGCCTGCCACGCCGCGCAGCCAGGCGTCGATGTGGCGCGCCGCCTTTTTGCCGTGGCCGACGGCCACCGTCACGTTGCGCTCGGCCGGCACCATGTCGCCGCCGGCAAACAGGCCGGGCCGGCCGGTCATCATGGTGGCGGGGTCGACCTGCACCACGCCGCGGGTCACCACCAGACCGGGCACATCCTGCAGCAGCGACAAATCCACGTCCTGGCCCAGCGCCAGCACCAGCGAGTCGGCGGCCAGGGTCTCGAACTCGCCGGTGGGCTGCGGGTTGCCCTGGGCGTCGAGCACCATTTTCTCGATGGTCAGTTCGCCCGCGTTGCCGCCCAGTTCGGCCTGTTTGATGGTGGACAGCCACTTGACCATCACGCCTTCCTCGAGCGCCTCCTCGACCTCGAAGTCGTGCGCCGGCATCTTCTCGCGGGTGCGGCGGTAGACGATGACGGCATCGGTGGCGCCCAGCCGCTTGGCGGTGCGGGCCACGTCGATGGCGGTGTTGCCGCCGCCGTAGACCACCACGCGCCGGCCCAGCAAGGGGCGCGCATCGGGCTTGTCTTCCATCGAGCGCAGCAGCGCCACCGCGTCCAGGATGTGCGACGAGTCCTTGGCCGGGATGTAGGCGCGCTTGGCAATGTGTGCACCCACGGCCAGAAACGCGGCGTCGAAGCCGCCGTCGACTATTGCCTGTTCGATGCTGGCGACCTTGGTGTTGAGCTTGAGTTCAACCCCCAGATCGACGATGCGTTGCACCTCGGCGTCCAGCACCTCGCGTGGCAACCGGTACTTGGGGATGCCGAAACGCATCATGCCGCCGGGCAGCGGCCCGGCCTCCAGCACGGTGACCTGGTGGCCCAGGCGCCGCAACTGGTAGGCAGCCGACAGGCCGGATGGCCCGGCGCCGACCACCAGCACCCGCTTGCCGGTGTCTGCGGCCGGTGCGTCCAGGCGCCAGCCCTGGGCCAGGGCCTGGTCGCCCAGGAATCGTTCAACCGAGTTGATGCCCACAGCCGAATCGAGCTTGGCGCGGTTGCAGACCGATTCGCAGCTGTGGTAGCAAACCCTGCCCATCACCGCCGGAAAGGGGTTGTCGCGGGTCAGGTGGCGCCAGGCGCTGGCGTAGTCGCCGCTCTCGGCATGGAACAACCAGCCCTGGATGTCCTCACCGGCGGGGCACTGGGCATTGCAGGGCGGCAGGCGGTTGACGTAGACCGGCCGCTCGGTGCGCCAGCTGCCGGTCTTGTTGGCCAGCGACGAGCCGGGGTCCAAGGTGATCGCAAACGGTTTTTGCATCGTCATGGCGCCAGCCCCTCGTCGTCCAGCAGTTTGAATCGGCGGATGTTGCGGTCGGCATCGGCCTGGATGTGGGCCAACATCTCGGTGTGGCCGTGGGCGCCAAACAAATGTGCAAACCGCTTTTGCGGCCGCAGGTAGTCGTCCACCGGCACCCGGTGGCGGATCTTGGTGACTTGGGTCACCTCACCGTGCTCGGCCTCGAACACCGGGAAGATGCCGGTCTCGCGCGCCAGGCGTGCCAGCTTGAGGGTGTCGCAACTGGTCGAGCCCCAGCCCAGCGGGCAGGGCACCAGAATGTGCAGGTAGCGCGCGCCGTGCAGGCTCATCGCTTTTTCGACCTTGGCCTCCAGGTCGCGCAGGTTGTCCACCGTGGCGGTGGCGACATACGGGATCTCGTGCGCCATCGCGATCAGCGGCAGGTTCTTGCCCTGGCCAAACGCGGCGCCGGGCTGGGCGCCCACCGCCATCGTGGTGGCCGTGCGGGCCGCCGGTGGCGTGGCCGAGCTGCGCTGCACGCCGGTGTTCATGTAAGCCTCGTTGTCGTAGCAGATGTAGAGCACGTCATCGTTGCGCTCGAACATGCCCGACAGGCAGCCAAAACCGATGTCGGTGGTGCCGCCGTCGCCACCCTGGGCGATCACCCGCACCGCACTTTGGCTTTGACCTGCCTTCAAGGCCTTGACCTTGAGCGCTGCCGCAACGCCCGTGCCCACCGCAGCGGCATTGCCAAACAGCGAATGGATCCACGGCAGCTGCCAGGACGACTCGGGGTAGGGCGTGGAAAACACCTCCAGGCAGCCGGTGGCGTTGACGGCGATCAGCTGGTTGTCTGTCGCCCGCATCGCGGCATCCACCGCGTAGCGTGCGCCCAGCGCTTCGCCGCAGCCCTGGCAGGCGCGGTGGCCGCTGTTGAGCGAGTTGCTGCGTGCCGTCGAGGCCTGCACGCTGCGCTGGTCCTCAGTCAGCAGGCGGTTGCCGACGGTGAAGGTGCCGGTCTGGTAGAACTTGACTTCGGTCTTCATCTCACACCACCTTGGCCGCAACCGCACCGACATCCCGCAGCAGGTTCTCGGCAATCGGCCCGCTGCGACGCATAGCGGCTTCGCGTTGCAGCTGGCGGTTGACTATTGCCCAGTCCAGGTCCATGAAGCTCAGCGGCGGCAGCGTGTCGGCCACTGCCTCGGCCAGGGTGCGGGCCAGCGAGGCTTTGGTGATGGCCCGCCCGCCC
>JBBRZR010000170.1:0-9522 GCA_038236495.1 Burkholderiales bacterium | reverse complement strand
GCGGCGGCCAAGGGCGTTGGGTGACCGGCGCAGTGACATAAAGGGGGAGACGTCGTCCGGCAGGACGGCGTCGGAGGACAGTCACGGAGCCGGTTGCCCGACGGCCTTGGTTGCCTCGCGCCACACGCCGCACGTCGCACGTCGCACGCCGCACGTCGAACGTCGAACGTCGAACGTCAGCATCCTGGCCAATCGAACGGCAGCTCAGAGCCGGAACTGAACTTCAGGCCAATGCCACCGGCGCTGCGGGCAGGGTCAGTCCAGCCGCCCGGCCGCGGGCAGAGCCCAGCGGCCGTCCAGCGCTTCGAGCTTGGGCCAGTACAGGCGGGCGTTGAGCAAAAAGGGCTCGCCAGCTTTGACAGGCAGCCCGTTGGCCTGACAGGCAGGTTCGGGCGCGGCGGATTGCAGCCACAGGTCCAGCGAACCGTCGGCGTTGACCCGCAGCGGATCGCGGTCGCCCAGGGCGTGTCGTCCGATCAGGTTGTCGATCAGAAAATCATCCGCGCCATAGGCCGTGACCGACCAGAAGGCGTTGACCGGCGGGCATCGGCAAATTTGCGCACCCGGCGCAGGGTGTTTTGCGGGCCGATGCTCAGGCCGGCGTCACACGCAGCCCGACACGGCGCAGGCGCGGCAGTTGCAGTGTCAGCAGGCCGTCGCCGCCCACGCTGGCCAGCCAGTCCTGCACCCGGGCTTGATCGCCGGCGGGCATCGCGGCCAACAGATCCAGCGCGCGCTGTGCCATCCACAGCGTGTACGGGATGGCCGCGCGGCGGAATACGCCGTCGCCCATGGGTATGTCGACATCGGCCAACGCCCGCGGCAGTGGCTGCCCCGCAGGCAGGCCGGGCAGCAGCGCCCGCACCTGGCGGTTGATGCCGTCCAGCATCGGCACGAAGCTCTTGAACAGCAGGCGCATCACGGCGTCCAGCGTGGGTGCGAGGGTGTCGTCCGGCAGCCAACCCGGGCCGGGTGGTGGCGGGGCCGGGTCGGCCATGCGGGCGATCCAGGCCTGCAGCGGCGGCCGCGGCGCGATCAACATGCGCGCGGGCCAGGGGTCGCGGCCGAGGTGGGCGATCATGCTGCCGGCCAGGCCAAAGTCGCCCAGCCCGGGCCGCGCGCCAAACAAAAAGGGCTGCTGCGCGAAGTGGGCGTCCAGCAGGTCCAGCATCTGCGCCGTCCAGGTGTCCAGCCGCGGCAGTTGTGCCGGCCGCACACCCACTGCGTCCAGGTAACCGCGCATCGTGTCGGCGATCCGGCCCGCCGTGGTGCGCTGCAGCCAGGCCGGGAAACCCGGCAACAGGCTTTGCCCGGCTTCACGCACAAACAGCGCGCGGTTCTCGGCAAAGGACCATCGGGTGTGCATCGCGATCGGCACCCACCACTCGTCGCCCCAGCCCTCCATCAGCGCGCTGGCAAAACGCTGCACCGGCGTGGGCGGGGTGATCGACGGCTCGGGGTGCAGCGCGTCCAGCCGGTCGATGATGACGCTGGAGTCCTGCAGCCACTCGCCCCCGGGTGTCACCAACACCGGCATCACCACCTCGCCGGTCTTGCGCTTGATGCGCCAGGCCAGGGTCAGCAGATCCACTGGCCGGTCGTCGACCGGGATGCGCTTGTAGCGCAGGTAGCTGCGCACCTTGGCGGTGTAGTACGACAGCTGCCAGCCGTACAGGATCAGGGGTTTGGCCATTGGGCGGTGGGTAGGCGCTGCGGATGCGTTGTGCAGGGTCGCGAGCGACCGCGCCGGTCGCAGCGGGTCTCAGCCGCCGTGCTCGCCGCCGAAGGCCTTGCACAGGTTGGCGATGTACTGCTCGACCAGTTTCTCGTTTTCGCTGATGGCAAACGGCGCCACCAGCGCCTTCATCAGGCCGGGCAACGGCACCGTCAGCTCGCCGGCGATCTTGAGCACGATGTGGGTGTACTTTTTCTTGTCGGTGAGGGTCCAGCTGCCACCGATCGAGGCATTGCCCTCGCCCGCCACCGGCGTCCAGACGACGGTGCCCTTTTTCTTGTCGGCGACGTACTTGGAGGCGTAGATCGTCTGGATGTTGAGCTTGGCAGTGCCCACCTTTTCCATTTCCCAACGGTAGGCGCCCTTGCCCAGGTCCACCAATTTGGACACCTTGGGGAAGTGGCTGGCCGAACTGGGCACGTCAGCCAGCACCGCAAATACCTCGGCGGTGGGCGCGTTGACTTCAAACTCGTAGGCCAGATCGAAAGGGACGGTGATCGCCATGGGGATGCTCCGGGGTTTGCGGTAACGGTGGGGGTGAGGGCTCAGCCTAGGGCCAAGGGCCTCAGTTGTACCAGCAGCTGAACCCGTCGGCAGCCGTCCGATGCGGGTCCCGTGTCTTGTCGGTGGGCCAGCCCACAGTGCGGCATGCCGCGCTGGCCCTATGCTGGCGCCGCGGCGGCCGACCGGCCCCGCGTGTTCATCATCAGAAGGCCGAGCCCCGCGTGAACAGCCTGCCCCCTGCACCTCCTCTAGCCCCGGCCCTGTCGCCCGCCACGCTTTGGCGCCTGGCCAGCCAGGTGGTCAACGCCTGGCTGGACGACTACGGCCCCAGCATGGGCGCGGCGCTGGCCTACTACACGATGTTTTCGCTGGCGCCGCTGCTGCTGATCGTGATCGCGGTCGCCGGTCTGGTCTTTGGCGAGCAGGCGGCCCGGGGCGAGATCGCGGCACAGCTCAGCACGCTGATGGGGCCGACCGGCGCCGACGCGGTGCAATCCCTGCTGACCAGCGTGCGCGAGCCGGCCCAGAGCACCGCTGCCACCATGCTGGGCCTGGTGCTGCTGCTGCTGGGCGCGACCACCGTGTTCGGTGAGCTGCAGGACGCGCTGGACCGCATCTGGCGGGTGCCGGCGCGCAGCCGCAGCAACGGCTGGTTGGCGCTGCTGCGGGCGCGTTTGCTGTCCTTCGGCATGATTCTGGCGATCGGCTTCTTGTTGATGGTCTCGCTGGTGCTCAGCGCCACGCTGGCCACGCTGGGGCGCTGGTGGAGCCCGGCCTTCGGCGGCTGGCTGGCGTTGGCGGCCTGGGCCAATGCGGTGGTCAGTTTTGCGTTGGTGGCGGCGGTGTTTGCGCTGATCTACAAGGTGATGCCGCGGGCGCGGGTGCAATGGCGCGACGTGGCCATCGGCGCCCTGGTCACGGCCACGCTGTTCACGCTGGGCAAGGCGCTGATCGGCGTCTACATCGGGCGCAGCGGCATCGCCACCGCGTTTGGCGCGGCCGGCTCGCTGGTGGTGGTGCTGGTGTGGGTGTATTACTCGGCGCAGATCTTCTTGCTGGGCGCCGAGTTCACCTGGGTGTTTGCCAACACCTACGGCTCGCGCCGAGGCCAGGGCCAGGCCCTGGCGGGCGCCGTCAGCGGTGGCGACCTCGGCAGCGCTGTCAACGCTGGGCTTTCGCCCGAAACTGCCGCTGCGCAAACGCCCACAGCAGGCGCGACGCGTCCGGCCCCTTCGCGTCGCTGAACGGTTGGCCAGCGGCGCCGCCGCTCCAGGCATGGCCCAGGCCAGCCACCTCGATGCGCGTCACCGCGGTGCGGCCGTCGGCGCTGCGGCTGTCGGTCACCGTCATCGGGTAGCGTTGGCCGCGCTGCACGCTTCGCGGTGGCCCGGCCTTGGCATCGGCCGCAGTGGCCCACAACTGCGCTGCAGCCGCGCCATTGCCGGGCGACACCAGGGTGTCGGCGCTGCCGTGAACCACCAGCAGCGGTGGCCACGGTGCGCCAGCCAGGGCAGCAGCTTTGGCCAGTTGCTGCACCTGGGCGGCCGGCCCCGCCGCAGGCCGACCCCCCCGCATCACCCGCAGCGCCGACAGCATGGAATCGGCCGCGCCTGGTGGCACCCCTGAATGCATCATCACCGCGCAAAACCGGGCCGGGTGCTGCATCGCCAGCAACGCGGCCAGGCTGGCGCCCGCCGACAGGCCCGCCAGCACCACGCGTCTGGGGTCCACCGGGTGTTGCGCGACGACCTGATCGATCACCCGCAGGATGGACGCCGCCTCGCCGGCGGCGCGGCCGTGGCGGGTGTCGAACCAGTTCCAGCAGCCTTGGGCGTTGGACAGGCGGTCCTGCTCGGGGTAGAGCACCAGGCAGCGTTCCCGCAGGGCCAGGCGGTTCATGGCGGTGCAACGGGCAAAGCCGGCCGCGTCCTGGGTGCAGCCATGCAGCATCACCAGCAGCGGCAGGCGCTCGCTGCGGGCGATGCCGGGCGGCCGGTACAGCGCAAAACGCCGTGCGCCCCCGGCACCCGGCACGGCGCCCACCGCGCCCACCGCCATGCCGGTGGGCGCGTCGCGCACGCGGGCCACGGGTGGTCGGGCCGCCGCCCGCGGCGTCCTGGCCGGCGCCTTCAGGGCCTGTTTTGCCGACGCCCGCACCCCCTTCTTGGCGGCCCGCACACCTGCCTTCAAGTTGCTGCGGGCGATGGTCTGCAGGCTGCGGCCGAGCAGGCGGGTCCAGGCGGCGAGCGGGTTGCGTTGGCTCATTCGGGGCGTTGCGGTGGCGCCCACACCGGCAGCCGGCGCAGGCAAGGTTCAAGGGCTGCGGGGCGGCGGCACCTGGGACAGCCGGCGCTGGGCCTGGTGCTGCTTCATGGCCAGGTAGGCGTCGCGGTCGATCTCATGCAGTTGGGGGGCGTAGCGCTCGGTGGCGCTGAACCAGTCTTGTAGGCGTTGAGCCCGCCGGCGCTCGGGCGGCAGCGGCTGGGCAGCCAGAAAGGCCTCGATCGCGAGCTGGTAGCGCAGGGTGTTGCGCTCCAGCACACCGCGCAGGCCGCTCACCGGGATCGGCTTGCCGTCGGGCTGCCGGCCAATGATCGAGAAACCGACCTTGCCGCTGCCCAGCGTCGCCAGGTAGGCCTGCATCGCCCAGCGAGCGGCGGTCCCATAGCCGTAGGCATAGGTCAGGTGCAGCAGTGCACCGCCACCCGCCGCCGGCACGGCCTCGACGCCGATGCGGTAGTCGTGGGTGCCGAACGGGCCTGTGGGCGATTGCAGCGCCACCTGCAGGTAGTCGCCGTCGGCGCGCACGACCGACAGGCCAAACCGCAGCCAGTACAACTCGTCCAGCGCCTGGTCGAACTTGCGGCCGATGCCGGCGTCCAGCACCTCATGCCCGGCGGCGCCCGTGGCCCGGCAGTACTGCATGTTGAGGTGCAGCATCAGCACACCGCACCAGGACTCGCCGTGCACCATCACCGGGCGCAACTCGGCATAGGGCAGATCGATGTGCGAGTAGATGTCGCCGCGCATCTGCTCTGGCGTCTCGACCGACTGCAGGTACAGCGGCCGGTCGAACAGGTCGGCCGGTGCCGCCTGGCGGGCCCGTTCGAAGCCTGCGCGCAGGGCATCCGGCGCCGCGTTGGGCGGCGAATTGGGCGACGCAGTAGCCGCCACGCCCTGCGACAGTGCCGCGTTGCAGGCCAGGCCTGCGGTCACGATCAATGCCAAGGCGCGTCTGGCGGGTGTCATCCGAGTCATGGCCGGGCCTCCCGTCGCCGTCTATCCCTCTCGCAGAATAGCCGGCGCAATGGCCCCACGGCGTAGGACAAGCACGCCGGATGCTGTGGGCCAGCGCACGGACAAGCGCGTCGCGACACGCGAAGATGCGTCTTGGGGCCTGCCGCGCCAGGACGTCCGTGTCACCTGCACTGCCCGCAACCCATGTCCACCTGCTACGAGATCACCCACCGCACCACCTACCGCTATGCCGAGCCTGTGCGCTTTGGCGAGCACCGGGTGCAGTTCCGGCCACGCGACAGCCACGACCAGCGGGTGCTGGCGACCGACCTGCAAATCAGCCCCGAGGCCTCGGTACGGCTGATCCAGGACCCGCAATCGAACTCGGTAGCGCTGGTGCAGCCGCTGACGGATTCGGCCACGCTGGAGATCGTCTGCAGCTTCACCATCGAACGGGTCGACACCCCCGATCTGTACATCCCGGTGGCGCCGTCGGCCGTGCTGCTGCCGGTGGCCTACCCGGTGGACGAGCGCTTCGACCTCGACCCCTGCTTGCGGCCGCACCACGACGACCCGCAGGACGTGCTGGGCGCCTGGGCGCGCCAGTTCATGCGCACCGACGGACCGACCGAGACCCGGGCATTGCTGGACCAGATGAGCCAGCACATCGGCGCCACGCTGCGCTACCGGGTGCGCAATGAAGAAGGCACCCAGCCGCCCCTGGAGACGCTGGCGGCGGGCTCGGGCACTTGCCGCGACTTTGCGCTGCTGATGATCGAGGCGGTGCGCCGGTTGGGTCTGGCGGCACGTTTTGTTTCGGGCTACCTGTACGACCCGGCGCTGGATGCGGGCAACGGTGCGCAAGGCGTGGCAGGGTCCACCCACGCCTGGCTGCAGGTCTACCTGCCCGGCCCCGGCTGGGTGGCGTTCGACCCGACCAACCGTGCCCAGGGCGGCACCCGGTTGATCCGGGTCGCGGTGGCGCGGCATCCGGCCCAGGCCACGCCGGTGGCGGGCAGCTGGTTCGGACCCAACGGCGCCTACCTGGGCATGGAGGTTGACGTGCAGGTGCGGCGCCAGGCGGCGTTGCCGGCGCCTGAGGCTGTGCAGGCGCCGATGAGCGCCGCGGCGCCCGACCGGCAGTCAGCAGCGGACGGACCGGCGGCAGCCTAGCCAGGCTGTCCGCCGACAAGGCCGATCGTGCTGGTTGCGGCGCCGCTGTCCCGCCCCTCGACGCGCCACCACGCCGGCAGCAGCCGCAACACCTCGGGCCGGGCGAAACGGTCGTCGATCAGGTGCAGGCTGCCCTGGTCACCGGGCCCGCGGATCACCCGTCCGGCGGCCTGCACCACCTTGCGGATGCCGGGATACAGGTAGGCGTAGTCGTGGCCCGCGCCAAACTCGGCCTGCAGCCGGCGCCGCAGCGCCTCGTTCACCGGGTTGATCTGCGGCAGGCCCAAGGTGGCGATGAACGCGCCTATCAGCCGGCTGCCGGCCAGGTCGATGCCTTCGGCAAAACTGCCGCCCAGCACCGCAAAGCCGATGCCCTGGCCGCCGGCGGCAAAACGCGCCAGAAAGGCGTCGCGGTCCACCGGCGCCAGGCGCGGCTGCTGGCGCCAGGCGGGCACGCCCGGATGGCGGGCCGAGAATTCATCCGCCGCCTGCTGCAGGTAGACAAAGCTGCTGAAAAACGCCAGATAGTTGCCCGGCTGCGCGGCAAATTGCGCCGCCATCAGCGCGGCGATCGGGGCCAGCGAGCGGCCGCGGTCGGCAAAGCGGGTGGACACACCGCGCACGATATGCACCGCCAGCTGCTCGGGCCGAAACGGCGCGGCCACGTCCAGCCAGGCGGTGTCCGCGGGCAGGCCCAGGGTGTCGGCGTAAAAAACCCGGGGTGTCAGCGTGGCCGAAAACAGCACGCTGCAGTGCGCCGCGGCCAGCCGGGGTTTGAGAAACGGCGCCGGCACCACGTTGCGCAGACACAGCGTGGCCAGCAGGGCTTGCCGGGTCGGCCGGCGCGGCGTTGTGGTGGGCGGCTGCGGGCCGGCGGCTGCAGCCAGCGTGATGTCGAACATCGAGTGCGGGCCAAAGCTCTCGACCCGCCGGCTGAACTGCAGCAGCTCGAAGTAGCCCTGCAGCAGGGCACTGTCCCGGGGGGCCGTCGCTGCTTCGGCCGGTGCGTCGGCAGGCGCTGCGGCCAGGTGCTCGCCCAGTGCGGCCACCGCGTCCTGCAGCGCCGCGAGCAGCGGCGCCGGCAGGTCCGCCAGCACCTGGTAAGGCGCGGATTGGCCGGCTGCCACGGCCCGCCAGCGGCGCTGCAGGCGGTCCAGCGGCTTTTTCAGTGCCGGCGGTGCCGCCCGGCACAGGGCCTTGAAGCGCTGCGGCTCCAGCGTGGCGCTGTACATGGCGCGCGCCCGGTCGACCAGGTTGTGCGCCTCGTCCACCAGCACCGCCACGCGCCAGCCCAGCGCGACCGTCGAGGCATGCAGCAGCGCGCTGGGGTCGAAAAAGTGGTTGTAGTCGCCCACCACCACGTCGCACCAGCGCACCAGCTCCTGGCCCAGGTAGTACGGGCAGACCTGGTGGTCCAGCGCCACGGCACGCAGGCTGTCGCGGGTCAGCGCGGACCCGGCAGCGCGCGCCACGGCCGTCTCGCGGGCGGCCGGCAGGCGGTCGTAAAAGCCGCGCGCCAGCGGGCAGGACGCGCCGTGGCACTGCCGGTCGGGATGCTCGCAGGCGACCTCGCGCGACGCCAGCTCCAGCACCCGCAGCGGCAAAGCCGGCGCGCCGCGCTGGACCGTCGCCAGCGCGTGCAACGCCAGCGACCGGCCCGAGACCTTGGCGGTGAGAAAAAACACCTTGTCGATCGCCTGCCCCGGGCAGGCCTTGAGCAGCGGAAACAGCGTGCCCAGGGTCTTGCCGATGCCGGTGGGTGCCTGGGCCGCCAGGCAGCGGCCGGCGCGTGCGGCCTTGAACACCGCCTCCGCCAAGTCGCGCTGGCCGCTGCGGAAGTCCGCGTGCGGGAAGCGCAGCGCCAGCAAGCCGGCATCGCGTGCGGCACGGTGCGCCGCCTGCTGGTCGGCCCAGCCGATATAGCGGCTGCACAGCGCGTCGAAAAACTGCTGCAGCTCACCGGCGGTACAGACCTGCGTCAGCGGCGGCGCGGCCAGGTTGCGGGCAACGTCGAAGTACAGCAGCGCCAGCGTCAGCGTGGGCAGGCCCAGTTGCTGGCACAGCAAATGGCCATAGACCTGGGCCTGGGCCCAATGCAGGGCGCGGTGGTTGGCCGGCAGGGCCGCCAGCTCACCCTTGAAGGTCTTGACCTCGTCGAGCCGCTGCGCCGCCGGGTCGTAGCCGTCGGCCCGGCCGCGCACCACCAGGTGGCGGAAGCTGCCCGCCAGCGGCAACTCGGCCAGGTAGCCCGCCGGCCGGCCCGCGGCCACCTGCTGGTGGCCGGCGATGCCCTGTTGCGCGGTGGGCGACGGCGTGAAGCGCAGGTCCAGGTCGCCCTGCTTGGCCGCAAACTCGCACAGCGTGCGCACGGCCACGTTGCTGGGCGCGGGCTGGGGCGCAGAGGTCGATGCGGGTGCAGGTGTGGGTGCAGGTGTGGGTGCGGCTGCGGGTGCGGCTGACGGTGGGGGTGACACAGCAACCGATGGTACTGGATGAACGTACAGCTCCGACGTTTGTCCAGGCCTGCCGCTGCACGCAGGGGCGCCGGCGCGGCGGTGCGCGAATGCGGGGCCAGAATAGAGGCCATGAAAACCACCCGCTTCACCCTCGCCGTCGCGGCCTTGCTGGGGCTGTGCCCGCTGGCCGGCCAGGCGCAGTCCAGCCCGCCGGCCAGCGCACCGCGCATCACGGTGGCGCCGTCGGCACCGGCGTCGGCCAAGCCCGTGCCGCGTGCGATGTCGCCCGCCACCCAGCGCGACAGCGCCGCCATGCCGGACGAAACCCGGCCTGAAGGCAAGACCGTGCCGCAGCTCAGCATCCCGCTGGGCAAGGGTGCGCCGACCAAGCCCACGGTGGGTGTGCCCAAGAGCGGC
>JBBRZR010000169.1:0-9529 GCA_038236495.1 Burkholderiales bacterium | reverse complement strand
TCTTTTCGATGAGGGAAGAGGCCGGCATCATCAGCCGCATGATGGCCAAGCAGCGTCTGCTTGAACGCAGGCTGGTCGATACCGGGCATCCGGATGTTGCCAACACGGATTTCGCGGCCTCGAACCTGCTGAGTATTTGACGGGTTTGCGCTACGTCGGGCGACGCGGCCTGGCTGGTGCCTCCGACAGGAATCGAACCTGTATCTAGCGCTTAGGAGGCGCTCGTTCTATCCGTTGAACTACGGCGGCGGCTGGCTGCGGACAATGGCATCGATTCTCGCATGGCACGCATGGCACGCATGGCACCCATGGCCCGCACTGGCCTGCCGCGGCGCCGGCGCTACCAGCGCCAGGACCAGATCACGTCCAACGCGTTTTCGCTGCCGGACTGGGCGCGCAGGGTGAAGCGCTGCGCCAGACGGTAGATCAGCTGCCAGGTGCCCGTGGTGGCGTTGACGCTGCGCTCGTAGCCGACGTACCAGTTGCGCGACAACTGCTTGCCCAGGCTGACGATGGTCTCCCGGGTGTCGCCTTCGGACTGCCGCACCGACAAGTCGGTCAGGCCTATACCCGCCAGCAGCGCGCCGGTGGGGCTCTGGCCTTCGCCCGACAGCAGCGCCAGCGCCGCACCTTGCAGGATCGCCGAGTCGCTGCGCCCCAGGCCGTCGGGGCCGCGGCCCAGCACCAGCCAGGACAGTTTGTCGTAATCCGACAGATCGGGCTCGCTGTACAGGCGGATGCGCGGGTTTTGCGCCGGGCCGACCACCTGCACGCCCACCCGCACGTCCAGGTTGGGCCGCAGCGCCAACACATCGAGTTGCGGGTTGTCCAGCGCACCGGTGAAGGTGACCACGCCGCGCTCGACCTCCAGCTTCTGGCCGTAGGCCGCCACGGTACCGCCCTCGGTGCGTACCTGGCCGCGCAGCGCCAGCTTGCCCTGCGGGCTGGTGACGGCCAACTCGCCACGCAGGCCGGTGTCCAGGCCGCGCCCCTTCAGGCGCAGTTTCTGGCCGAGGTTGATCTTGAGCGCTACTTGGGCCTGGCGCAGCGGCAGTGGTGCGGTCGCGGCAACGGGGCGCTCGGCAGACGCCGCCGAGGCCGCGGACGCCGCCGTGCTGGCGCGTCGCACCTGCACATCGGCGTCCAGCGCGGGGGCGTCGCTGCGTCCCAGATCGATCAGGCCCTCGTCGACGTTGAATTCACCGTCCAGCTTCAAGTGCTGGCTGTCGAGCTGCAGTTCGGCAGTGCCGCTGGCGACCAGCCGGCGGTCGATGCGGCCCAGCACCCGGAAGTGGTCGGCTTTCAGGTGCAGGTTGGCGGTGGGTGTGGCACCCAGCGTGGCGTTGCCGGTCAGGCTCAGCTGGCCGTCGCCGCCTTTGAAGACAAATTTTTCGATGCGCGCGTTGTCGCCAGCCAGGGTCAGCGCCAGCTCGCCGTCTGCCAGGTTGACGCCCTGCAACAGGTTGCGGGCGCCCAGCCCGCTGCCCTGCATCTCGCCGCGCACCTCGGGCGCACCCAGCGTGCCGCCGAAGCTGGCGCTGGTGTGCAGCCTGCCGGCGAGACGCCAGCCCGGCGGCACCCAGATGCCCCAGATGCCCAGGTTGGCCACGTTGGACTCCAGCACACCTTGCAACGGGGTGTCGGCGGGCGGAAAGTGGCGGTCGGCGGTGGTGCGCAGCACCTGGGCACCGGCCATCTCGCCAATGTTGCGCCCGGCCACGCCCTGCGCAAACTGCCACAGCCCGTCATGCACCGTCAGCGCCAGCCGCAGGTCGGTCATGCCCAGAGACTGGGTGCTGCCCAGCTCGTCGGTCAGGCTGAGGTCACCGGACAGGCGCTCCAGCACCACCTCGGCATCCACCCGATCGTTGCTGCGGATGTCGAAGCTGCCGCCCACGGTCAGCTGGCCGCCCCAGCCCATCTGCGGCTGGGCCCGGGCCAGCACGGCTGCGACGTCAAAGCGTTCGAGCTCACCTTGCAGGCTCAGCAGCCCGCGGCCGCCCACCGCGGGCTGGCCCGGTGCGCCGGCCGGGCTGGCCGGTGTGGCCGGTGTGGCCGCCAGCCAGCGGGCCTCGCGCCAGTTGATCGCGGTGCCCAGCAATTGCACCCGACCCGGCGCCAGCGCCAGCGCCAGCGGTCGCATGTCGGGCCCCAGCGTGACTTCGAGCGCCAGCGTCTTGGCGGCCAGCCAGGCGCGGCTTCCACCCCGGGCATCCCGGGCGCCGCCTTGCAGCTGCAGATCCTGCAGCCGCCAGGTGCCTTGCGGGCTGGACGGCGCGGCAGCGGCCTGCCGGTTGGGTTGCGGGCGGGGTAGCGCGCCGGGCTGCGGGCCGGGCTGCGGGACGGGCGGTGCGCCGGGCCGCGTGCTGGCCAGTGACCTGGGCTGCGCCAGCAGCCCCGGGTTGGCCGCGCCGCTGCTCACGGTCCAACTGCCGCGGCCGTCGGCCTGCAAGCGGGTGCCGGTGCCGGCTGGCCCCAGCAGGGTTTCGGTCCAGGCCGGCGGCTTGGCCGGGCTGTCGATGCGCAGTTGCACCTGGTGGTTGCGCAGGTTGCCGCTGACGGTGGCCTCGACCGCGTCCAGCCGCGTGTCGCCCGATACCAGCCCTTTGGCCAGCAGCTTGACCGCCAGCGGTGCGTCGGCGTTCTCGCCGCTTTTCCAGCCCAGGCTGGCCGACTGCAGGGCGCCGGCGGGCGTGGCCAGGTTCTGCGCCCGCAGTTCGCCCTGCGCGCGCAACGACGGCCAGCGGCCGTTGAGCTGCAGTTCACCGTCCAGTTTGCCGGCACTGGGCCAGTAGCCGGCCACTTCGGGCGCCAGTTCGGCGGCCAGGCGGCCCAGGGGCAGCAGCGCGGCCAGCGCCGGCGCCTGCAACTGCAGCTGCCAGTGGTCGGCCGACGCTTTGACAGCACGTTGTCCCTGCACCGCAGCGCGGTTGCCCGCCAGTTCAACCCGGCCATTGATCTCGGCGCCCGCGCCCGCGCTCTGCAGCTGCAGCGTGGCCGACAACGGCACGCCGGCCACCAGGCTGTTGCTCAGGCTGAGCGTGGCGTTGCCATCGGCGGCGCGCAGCCAGCGCTCGATCAGCGGCACCGGCGGGGTGGCCGGCGATGTCGCCGGGTTCTGCGCGGCGCTGTCTGCGGGCGCGCCGCGCCACAGCAGGTTGATGTCGGCCTGCGCATCCACCCGGTGCGGGCCACGCTGCCAGACCGAGTCTGCGCGGCCACGCCACCACGGCCGAGGGTCAAAGTGATCCAGCCGCGCCTTGCCGCGCAGCCGCCAGCCGGCCGGCTCACTGCGGGCATCGAGCTGCAAGTCGGCGCTGGCGGGGCCGGCACGGGCCTGGGCCTGGGTGATGCTGAACTGGCGTGCATCGCCGCTGCCCTGCAAGCGCAGCTGCACCTCCTGGCCGCTGCCGTCGAGCTGGCGGCCCTTGAGTTGGGCATCGATCACCAGCTGCGGCGTTGCAGTGGCTGCGGCGGCGGGTTTGGCGGCGGGTGTGTCTGCAGATGCGGGTGTGGCGCTGGGTGTGGCCACTGGCGCCTGCTGCGCCGGTGGCGTCAGGCCGCTGAACTTCAACAGCACCGGGCCGGCCAACACCAGTGCGGCCGCCCGGCGATGCAGTCGTGCGGGCTGCAGCGCCTGCACCTGCAGGTTCAGCGCGAGGCTGTCGCCGGTCCACAGGCCCTGGCCGGTGATCTGGCCGGCGGCTGCGTTGGCATCGGCCAGGGTCAGCGCAAAACGCTCCAGCGTCAGGTGCTCGGGCTGGCTGGGTTTTGCGCTGGCCTTGATCACCAGCCGCTGCAGCGGCAGCCGGCCGGTGTCCCAGGCGCCGGGCAGGCGGTTGTCCAGCGTGGCATCCAGGGTGGCGGGCTGGTCCAGCCCGCTGGACCGCAGGCGGGCGTTGCCGGCCAGCGCGGTGCGCGGCAGGCCGGCCAGCAGGGCGGACAGGTCCAGCTTGTCGGTGCTCAGACTCAAGTCGCCCAGCGGCCAGCTGGCGAAGGGCAGCAAGGTGGCGTTGACGTCCAGTGCCGCGACCGGGGCCTGCGAGGCACCCGCCTGGCCACGCAGCCGGGCCTCGGCGACCAGCCGGTCCAGCGGGCCGTGCAGGTCCAGCGTGGCGGCCCAGGCCAGCGCCGCCAGGCCATTGGACGCTGCCGCTGCTGCCGCCGGGTCTGGCGCCGGCGCCTGCCGGCTGGCCTGCAGCTGGGCCTGCAGCGCCAGCGGTGCAGCGCTGGCGATATGCAGATCGCCCTGCAGGTGCACTTGCTGCCAGTCCAGCGCCAGCGCGGTGACCCTGTGCTGGGTGCCCAGATTGGCGCCCAGTGACAGGCCGGCGCTGAGGTTCTCGATGACTGGCAGATCGTCGATCTGCAGCTGCGCCACTTGCAGCCGGTCGATCTGCAGGCTGAGCGGCAGTTTCAGGTCGGCAGGCGCCGACAGCGGCTTGCCGGACGCGGGTCCGCTGGTGTACTGCACCCGGTCGGCCGACACGCCGACCAGTTGCAGGCCGAGCAACGCGCCGGGATGCGGCATCCAGGTCAGGTGGCCGCGTTGCACCACCAGGCCCTGGATCTGCAGCCGGCCCGCTGCCGCCGGCAATTGCCAGTCCAAGGTCTGCACCGTCATGCGGCGCTCGCCCAAGGTGCCTTGCACGCCGGTGACCTGCAGGCCCGGCACTTGCACGGCCAGCCAGGGCAGCGCGCCCGGCCAGTGCAGCAGCGCCAGCACCCCACCCACCGGCACCACCAGCACCAGCACGAGCACCAGCGCGGCCAAGCCCAGCAGCGCAGCGGCCCAACGGCTGCGGCGGCGCGCTGCAGCAGGCGGGTCCGCCACCGGGCCAGGCGGCCCGGCGGGCGGCGGCAGCGGTGGGCTCATGCCGGGCTCGCCGGTGTCCATCAGAACGCGATCCCGACCGTGAAATGCAGGCGGAATTTTTTAAGCTCGTCGCCATAGGCCAGATCGACCTTGAGCGGGCCGATCGGGCTGCGGTAGCGCAGGCCCACGCCGTAGCCCAGCGCGGCCTTGTAGTCGGCCCAATGGTCAACCGCGCGGCCGGCGTCGATGAAGACCGCCCCCCACAGCGCGGGCTGGCTGGCCAGGATCGGGCGTGCCAGCTCCAGGCTGCCGGTCAGCAGCGACGGGCCGCTGAGCGTGCCGCCGTCCGCACCCACCGGTGCCAGTGACCGGTAGCCATAGCCGCGCACCGAGTCATCGCCGCCCGCCCGAAAGCCCAGCGCGTCCGGCACGGTGACCGAGGCTTTCTTGACGATCTGTCCGGCCTCCAGCCGCGCCTGGCCGTACCAGCTGTCGCCGATCGGCAGGTAGCCCGTGACCCGGCTGTACAAGCGCGAAAACGGCCCACTCACGCCACCAGGGCTGGTGGCCTGGCCGGCCCCCACCTGAACCGCCCAGGTGATGCCGCGGGTGGGCAGCAGGATGCTGTCCAGGTCGCGCCAGACCCAGTGGTAGTTGGCGCTCAGCGCGGTGGCGGTATTGGGGCTGGCGGCGGCGGTGCGCACCACCGGCACGTTGTCGGTCTGGCGTGACTGCAGCAGCTCGGCAAAGTAAAGCCGTTCGATGCGTGGGGTGTCCTGGGTGCGGCCCAGGCGCAGCCGCTGCGACAGCACCACGTCGGTGCTGCTCTTGATGTTTTCGATCTGCACGCCGAACAGGTAGCGGTAAAAGCCCTTGTCCGGATGGGTCTGGAAGTCACCCGCCCACTTCTGGTTGTCACGCCCCCATTCGAGCTTGTTGTGCGCGATGACCGGCAGGCCCAGCAGGCGGCGGTGGGTGTGCTCCAGCGTGGCGCGTGGGCCGGTGTTGTCGCTGGTGCCCAGGCCCACCGTGACCTGCTGCAGCGGCAGCTCGGCCAGCCGCACGCGCAGCACCACGGCCGCCGCCTGCTGCGGGTCGGGGTCGAAGCTGATGCCCACGGTCTCGAACAGCCCGGCCTTTTGCAGGCGCTCCTGGTAGTCCAGCAGCCGGGCTTCGGTCACCGGGGTGCCGCGGCCAAAGCCGGCCAGGTTCAGCACGGTGGCTTCGTCGTGGTGTTTCAGGCCGTCGATCTTGAATGTGCCGGTCAGAAACAGCGGACCGCTGTCCAGCGCCACGCTCAGGTCGGCACGTTGGGTAGGGGTGTCGATCACGGCCTGGCTGTCGGCCAGCCGGGGCGCGGCATAGCCCGCGGCGCTCAAGCGCGCCAGCAGCGATTGCTTGGTCTCGGCCCAGTCGATGTTGCGAAACGGCTTGCCCACCCGTGCGTTGCCGCTGTCGGTCAGCGTTTCCAGCAGGGCTTTGGCCTCGGTCTCGCCAAGTGCTGCGCGGCGTTGCAGGTCTCCGCTGGCCACGACCTGCAGGCTGGCGACCTGGGTGCGCGGGCCGGGTTCAACCGACAGCGTCACCTGCTGCAAGGCCGCCGGGCCGCTGCCTTCCACCGTGCGGTGCACCGTCACCTTGGCGTCGAAATAACCCTCGGTCTCCAGCAGGCCCCGGGCCTGCGCCGGGGCTGCCGCGGCCAGGCGCGCCCACTCGTCGTCGTCGATCACCTCGTCACCCCGCAGCAGCTGCAGTCGCGCCAGGTCGAGGTTTTTTTCGAGCAGCAACTGCAATGCGGGTGGGGCCTGCACCACCAGGCGCAGGCCCGAGACCGCCACATCCGGCGGGGCGATCTTGTCGGTCAGCGACTTGGGCAACAGCGCGCACCCCCCCAGCGCCGCCACCACGGCCAACAGGCCCAAGACCCGGACTGCCAGCCGACCCGCCTGCCGCAGCGCCCGGCTGCCGCTTGCGTTCAGTGGCTTGATCACTGGCCGCGGGTCACTTGGTCAGCAGGCGCATGGCCCCTTCCAGGCCCGCCAGCGTCAGCGGGAACATGCGCTGGTTGACCAGTTGCTGCACCACCGAGATCGACTGCCGGTACTGCCACACGCCCTGGGGCTCGGGGTTGATCCAGGCAAATTTCGGGAACGCGTTCGTCAGGCGCTGTATCCACTCGGCGCCGGGTTCCTCGTTGTTGTACTCGACGCTGCCACCCGGCTGCAGGATCTCGTAGGGGCTCATCGTGGCGTCGCCGATGAAGATCAGCTTGTAGTCCTTGTTGTACTTGCGGATCAGGTCCCAGGTGGCGGTTTTTTCGCTGAAGCGGCGCCGGTTGTTCTTCCACATGAAGTCATACGGGCAGTTGTGGAAGTAATAGAACTCGAGGTGTTTGAACTCGGTCTTGGCGGCCGAGAACAGCTCTTCGACCCGGTGGATGTGCTCGTCCATGGTGCCGCCGACGTCCATCAGCAACAGCACCTTGACCTTGTTGTGGCGCTCGGGCACCAGCTTGATGTCGAGGTAGCCGGCATTGGCGGCGGTGCAGTGGATGGTGTCTTCCAGATCCAGCTCGGTCTCGGCGCCCTCACGTGCAAAACGGCGCAGCCGGCGCAGCGCCACCTTGATGTTGCGGGTGCCCAGCTCCAGCGTGTCGTCGTAGTCCTTGTAGGCGCGCTGGTCCCAGACCTTGACGGCGCTCTTGTTGCGGCTCTTGTCCTGGCCGATGCGGATGCCCTGCGGGTTGACGCCGTAGGCGCCAAACGGACTGGTGCCGCCCGTGCCTATCCATTTGCTGCCGCCCTCGTGGCGCTCTTTTTGCTCTTCGAAGCGTTTTTTAAGCGTCTCCATCAGCTCGTCCCAACCCATTTTCTCGATCTTGGCTTTTTCTTCAGCGCTGAGTTCGAGCTCCAGGTTCTTGCGCAGCCACTCCAGCGGCACGTCTTTGGTGAAGTCGGCCAGCATCTCGATGCCCTTGAAATAGGCACCAAACGCGCGGTCGAACTTGTCGAACAGCGCCTCGTCCTTGACCAGCGTGGTGCGCGCCAAATAGTAGAACTGGTCGACCGACTGGTCGATGACCCCGGCCTTGACGGCTTCGAGCAGGGTCAGGAATTCTTTGACCGAAATCGGCAACTTGGCCGCTCGCAGCGTGTAGAAGAAGTTGATCAGCATGGCAGGGCTTTCCGGGGCACGAACCGGCAATGGTCCACAGCTTGAGCATACCCAATTCGGGGGGAGGCGCTGTCGCCGAGGCCTCAGTCTGTGCTGCAATGGATGCCATGGAAACGCTTGCACTGCGCCTACCGTCGTTGTCCCCGTCCGGGGTGGCCTTGCTGATGCTGGCCTTGCAGTACGCCGTGCTGGCGCCGGCCTGGATGGTCGCTGCGCGGGTGCTGCCGGGTGAGCGCCGGTCGTCCGCCTGGTGGGCAGCGCATGCGGTGGGCAGTGCGCTGTCGCTGGTGCTGATCGTGTTCGGCATGCAAACAGGGCACGCCCCATCGCGCGCACTGGGCAACATCCTGGCGATAGCGGCCACGCTGGCCTTGCAGCGTGGGGTGTGGTCGTTCACCGGGCAGCGCGGCTGGCTTTGGCCGCAGCTGCTGATGCTGGCGGCCAGTGTTGTGGTGTGCGTGTTGGCCGCGATGGATACGGTTTGGGTACCGGCCCGCATTGCGCTGGTCGCAGGGATCTGGGCCTTGCTTTATTTCTGGACAGCGGCCGATGTCTGGCGCCACGTGCGTCAAATCCTGCACTTGCGTTGGGGCGCGCTGTTTGCGGCACCGATGCTGCTGGCCGGGATGATGCTGGCGGCGCGCTCCCTGCGCGCCCTGCAATCGCCCGAGACGGTGATGGCCGAGGTGCTGCAAAACACCGTGCTGAGCCTGGGTTCGTCGCTGACGGGCATGGTCGCTGCGCTGGTGATCCAGATGATGCTGGTGGCGCTGGTGGTCTCGCGCATGGTGAGCCGGCTGGACCGCCTGTCGCGCCATGACCCGCTGACCGGCCTGCTGAACCGCCGTGCCATCGACGGCTTGCTGCAGCAAGAAGAGCAGCGGGCGCGCCGCTTGCCGGGTCCCGGCAAGTCTGCAGTGCCGTTTTCGGTGCTGATGATCGACATCGACCACTTCAAACGGCTCAACGACAGCTGCGGCCATGCGGTGGGCGACCGCGCGCTGCAGCACCTGGCCGCGGTGATGGGCGCGCAATTGCGTGACATCGACCACTTGGCGCGCTGGGGTGGCGAGGAGTTTCTGGCCTTGCTGCCAGGCACCTCCGGCGCCGACGCGCTGGCACTGGCCGAGCGCCTGTGCGGCCGGGTGCGCAGCCTGCCGCTGGCCAGCGAGGCCGGCCGGCTGACGCTGACCGCCAGCGTGGGGGTGGCTGAATGGCAAGGCCAGCGCGACAGCATCGCTGATCTGCTGCGGCGTGCCGACGCCGCGCTGTACCTGGCCAAGCACGAAGGCCGCGACCAGGCCCGGCGTGCGCACGGACCCACGCTGGAGGTCGTGCAAGCCGCGTGATCAGCGGCCCTTTTTGCATTTGGCGCTGCCGCCGGATGTGGCCGCCCCTGGCTTGCCGCCGTGTTTGTCCAGCCAGCCAAAAAACTCCGCGTACCAGACCTGGCTGTTGCGGGGCTTCAGCACCCAGTGGTTTTCATCCGGAAACCACAGCAGCCGTGCGTCCACGCCGCGGGCCTTGAGCGTGTTGTAG
>JBBRZR010000168.1:0-9565 GCA_038236495.1 Burkholderiales bacterium | reverse complement strand
GCCGGTAGGCGCGGCCATAGGCCTGAAAGGCCTCATCGATCAAGCCCTGGTCTTGCAGCACGATGCCCAGGTTGAGCGCGGCGTCGGCCCGCTGCGGCGCCAGCGCCAGTACACGGCGCAGCGCCTGCGCAGCACCCGACAGGTCGCCGCCGTCCTGGCGCGCCAGCGCCAGCGTGAACCAGGCGTCGGCATGCTCGGGCTGCAGCGCAGTGGCCCGCGTCAGCGTCAACAAGGCCGCAGGCCACTGGCCGCTTTGCTGCTGCGCAGTGCCAGCCAAGACCAGCGTGGGCGGGTGATCGGGCCGCAGCGCCAGGCTGGCCTCGGCCTGGCGAGCGGCCAGCGCCGCATCACCGTCCTGCAAGGCCAGCACCGCCAGCAGTTGCAGCACGGCCGGGTGCGGCGGGTGCAGGCTTTGGGCCTCGGCGCACAGCAGGCGCGCCCGGTCACGCTGGCCGGCGTTGACGTGGCGGATCGCCAGGCCGAGCAGGTCTTCTACCGGGATCAGAGGCGCGGCCACGGTCGGTGCATGCCGGCGCTGTCCAGCGCCAGACGCTCAGGCCGTCGCCGGGACGGCCGCAACCCCGGCTGCAACCCCAGCCGCAACCCCGACGGCAACCCCGGCCGCAGCCACCGGCGGCTCGGCCGGCAACCCGACCTGGCTCAGCGCCCGCTCCAGGTGGGCGACGGTGCGCTCGATGTTGGCCAGCTTGTCCAACCCGAACAGGCCAATGCGGAAGGTCTTGAAGTCGGCCGGCTCATCGCACATCAGCGGCACACCGGCAGCGGTCTGCAGGCCCAGACCCAGAAAGGTCTTGCTGCTGTGCAGGCCGGCGTCGTCGGTGTAGCTCACCACCACACCTGGCGCCTTGAAGCCGGGTGCGGCCACGCTCTTGAAGCCCTTGCGCTCCAGCAGCGCTCGCACCGCATCCCCCAGCGCCTGCTGTTGCGCCCGGGCGGTCTCGAAGCCACGCGCCTGGGTCTCCTGCATCGCGTCGCGCACGCGGGTCAGCGCATCGGTGGGCAGGGTGGCGTGGTAGGCATGGCCGCCGGCCTCGTAGGTCTCCGTGATCTGCAGCCATTTCTTGAGGTCGGCGGCAAAGCTGGTGCTGGTGGTGGCGTCGATGCGGGCGCGGGCGGCCTCGCTCAGCATCACAAAAGCGCAGCAGGGCGGGCCGCTCCAGCCTTTTTGCGGCGCGCTGACCAGCACGTCCACGCCCGTGGCAGCCATGTCCACCCAGATCGCGCCCGAGGCGATGCAGTCCAGCACCAACAGCCCACCCACCGCATGCACCGCGTCGGCCACGGCGCGCAGGTAGTTGTCGGGCAAGATCATGCCGGCGGCGGTTTCGACATGCGGGGCAAACACCAGGTCGGGCCGCTGGGCGTGGATCGCGGCCACCACCTCGGCGATCGGCGCAGGCGCAAACGCGGCCTGGTGCTGGTCTGAAACACGCTGTGCCTTCAGCACGGTCGCCTCAGACGGGATGCCGCCCATCTCGAAGATTTGCGTCCAGCGGTAGCTGAACCAGCCGTTGCGGATCACCAGGCATTTTTTGCCGGTGGCGAACTGGCGCGCCACGGCCTCCATGCCGAAGGTGCCGCTGCCCGGCACCACGATCGCCGAGCGTGCGTGGTAGACGGCTTTGAGCATCCGGGAGATGTCGCGCATCACACCCTGGAACTTTTGCGACATGTGGTTCAGCGCCCGGTCGGTGTAGACCACCGAGTATTCGAGCAGGCCATCAGGATCAACTTGGGGCAGCAGACCGGGCATGAGAGTCTCCAGATTTGGGCGTCGGGCTGCGGCGCAGCACCGTGCGCTGGCAACGGGGAAAACAGCTTAGCACCGGCCCGGTGCACACGTGGCCGCGGCGGTGAGAAGTTGTGGGTGGCCAACAAGCTGCCGGTGCAACGGCCCAGGGCAGGACTTAAGGCGCAGACTGCGCCACTTTGCAAGCGCTGGCCTGCGTTGGCAGCAACCGGGACACGGCCGACGGCCAGCGGGCCGCTTGCCGAACCGACAGCCCTTGCGCCAGGTCAGGCCTTTGGCGTCGCGTCGTCCTCATCCTCCGCGCCGCTCGGCACGAAGGTGGCGCCGTGCTGCACCAGGTAGTCGCGGATCAGCCGGCGGACCACCTGCGACGGGGTCATGTCCTGCTTCGCGCACAGTGCTTCGAAGGCCTTCTTCTTGGCCGGGTCGACCAACACGGTCAAGCGTGCCGTCTTCAGTTCCATAGGGGCTCCTCATGTCAAAAGTATTATCATTGTAGTATCATCAAAAGCAAACTGGATGACACTAGACAGGCGGGGTTCAACGTCTGTGCCTGGGGAGTCCTGGAGCCCATTTCGTGCATTGCCGTCGACGACCCCCTGACCTGGCGCCTTGCGTTGCGGCGCTCGGGGTGGTCATGCGCCCGAGCGCAGGGCCGTTTGCGGCACCGCACGATCCCGTCGTCGTGCGCCTGGTCACCGTGGCCTCATGTCGACGCTGATTGCGGCCGTATTGGTCCTGCTGCTCGGCGCTGCCGCTTGTCTGCTGCCGTTGCGCAATGCCGTTCGGGTGGGTCTGGGCATCACCAGCCAGGTGCTGGCAACCGGCCTGGTCTGGTACACGGTGGTGCCGGTGCTGATGGGCGGGCCCGCTGTTATTGGCGATCTCGCCTGGGCCTACCCGGTGGGCACGCTGCGCATCCGGCTCGATGCGCTCGGCGCCTTTTTCCTCGCCTGGTCGCTGCCGATGACCTTGCTGGGCAGCGTCTATGCGGCCGGCTACCTGCGGCCGACCTTCAACACCGGTCGGCACCTGGGCCTGCACTACGCCTTGCTCAACCTGACCTCGTTGTCCTTCGTGCTGGTCTACACCGGTGACCATGCGCTGGTCTTCCTGCTCGGCTGGGAGATCGCCGCGCTGGCCGCCTGGTTGCTGGTGATCTGGGACTACACCAACCAGAAAGTGCGGTTTGCCGGCTTCAACTACCTGGTGTCCACCCACGTCGGGCTGATCTTCCTGGTCGCCGGTTTCATGATCCTCTACACCCACACCGGGTCATGGGAGTTGGGCAGTTTCGGTGACTGGTTGCGGCAGCACCCGGGCGCTGAGCGCAACACGGTGTTCCTGTTGCTGGTTACCAGTTTCGGGCTGAAATCGGCCTTCTTTCCGTTCCACTCCTGGCTGCCGCGTGCGCATGCCGCAGCGCCAGCGCATGTGTCGGCGTTGATGTCCGGCGTCATTCACAAGGCGGGCCTGTACGCGCTGGTGCGCTTCGTCTGGTTGATCGGCACACCCGACGAGTGGATGGGCTGGTTCTTGATTGCGTTCTCGGCCTGCTCGGCCGTGGTCGGTGCGCTCTACACCGTGGGCCAGCGCGACCTCAAGCGCCTGCTCGGCTACTCGTCGACCGAAAACGTCGGCATCGCGGGCATCGGCTTCGGTGTCGGCTGTCTGGGCCTGTCCTGGCACAACCCGGCGCTGGTGGCGATCGGCTTTGCCGGCGGCCTGCTGCACCTGCTGAACCACGCCTTTTTCAAGTGCCAGTTGTTCTATGCGGCGGGTGCGGTTTACCAGGCCACGCACACGGTCGACATGGAAAAACTCGGCGGCTTGGCGCGCTTGATGCCCTGGACAGCGGTGAGTTTTCTGATCGGCGGCATCGCGATCTCCGCGCTGCCGCCGCTCAACGGCTTCACCAGTGAGTTCGTGATTTATTCGGGGCTGTTCCCGGACGCCGCTGCGGCGCCGGGTGCCGCGGCGCTGCCGTTGGCGGCCAAGGTGGCGCTGTGCCTGGCCGGCACGGTGCTGGCCTTTGTGGGTGCGGTGTCGGCCTTGAGCATCACCCGGGCCTTCGGCGTCGTGTTCCTCGGCGCGCCGCGCGATGCAAGCGTGGTGCCGCCCGCCGAGGTGAGCCTCTGGATGCGCCTGCCCATGGCGCTGCACGGGCTTGGCGTCGTGGCGCTCGGCGTCCTGCCGGTGCTCGGGTTCATGCTGGTGCGCGGCCCGACCGAGATCGCGCTGGCCAGCTTGCCCGGGGCGTTGCCGGGCAGCAGCGCCGGTGTGCTCGACCCCATCGCCCACACGCTCTCGAACATCGGCCTTGTCTCGGGCACGCTGGTGGCGGCCGTGCTGCTGCTGCTGTGGCTGCGGTCCCGGCTGGTGAGGCCACCGGTGGCCCGCCACGTCACCTGGGGCTGCGGCTACGGCAAGCCCAACGCCCGCATGCAGTACACCGGTTCCAGTTTCTCGGTGGACTTCGCGCAGCGGTTTCGGGGTGTGTTGGTGACGCTGCGGCGGCAGAAAGCCCCGGAGGGCTACTTCCCGACCGACGCCTACCTGATCACCGACTGCGTCGACGCGGTCGAGCGCCGACTGTTCTCGGTCATCAAGCATGGTGACGCATCGGCGGCTGAGCTTTCGGGCCACCTGCGCGAGGACGACCCGCGCATCGCGTTTGCGGCGGCGCTGGTGGCTTTGGTGCTGATCGCCGGGCTGGTCGTGCTGTCCGGCGGGCCGCTGCAATGACGGCCGACCTCACGCTGTGGCTGGTCTGCGTGCACCTGGCCGCCGTGCTGGCGATGCCGATCCTGCTGGTCGGCATCATCAACCGGACCAAGTCGCTGTGGGCCGGCCGAAAGGGTCCGGGCCTGCTGCAGTCGGGCTGGGATCTGTTGCGGCTGTTGCGCAAGCGGCCGGTGTACAGCGCCGTCGCCACGCCGCTGTTCCGGGCCGGCGCCTGGGTGGTGCTGGCCGCGGCCGTGTTGGCCGCATTGATCGCGCCGGTCCTGGGCAGCTTCGCGCCGCTGCAGTTCAACCATGATTTCATCGTCTTCGCCTACACCCTGGGCCTGGCGCGGCTGTTCCTGATGCTGTCGGCAATGGACGTCGGCAGTGCCTTCGAGGGCATGGGCGCGGCGCGCGAGGCCTCCTTCTCGGCCTTCGCCGAGCCGGCGCTGTTCCTGCTGATCGGGTCGGCCAGCATCGCCACCGGCCATACCCGCTTCGCCGCCCTGATCGGGCACCTGCACGGCAGCGCGGCGTTCCCGCTGCTGGTGATCCCGGCGGTGGTCGTGCTGTTCATCCTGCTGCAGGCCGAGGCCTCGCGCGTGCCGGTGGACGACCCGCTCACCCACCTCGAGCTGACGATGGTCCACGAGGTCATGGTCCTCGACCACAGCGGCCCGGACCTGGCCGCGATGCAGTTTGCCGGCGCGCTGAAGCTGAGCACCTACGCCGGCCTGATCGCGGCGCTGCTCAACCCCTTCGATCCTGCCGTGGCGCCGCTGGCCGCCGTGGCCACGGCGCTGGCGATCATGGCGCTGGTAGCGGTGGCGGTGGGCTTTGTCGAGTCGCTGAGCGCCCGGCTGCGCCTGCGCCTGGTGCCGCGTTACCTGATGCTGGCGTCTGTCGGCGCGGGCCTGTGCCTGGCCGTGGTGGCCAGCGCCTGGGGCATTTGATGCGGCTGCCGCTGATCCTTTTCCTGCTGGCTGCGGTGATTCCGGTCTTCTTCGGCAAGATCCGCTCGGCGCCGGTCTGGTTGTCGTTGCAGGCCTTTGCCCTGGCCTGGAACGGTGCGGTGCACCACCCGGGCTGGACGGTGCATGCCGTGGTGGCCCTGGTCGAAGTGATCACGGTGCGCGCACTGATCGCCCCCTGGCTGCTGCGGCGTGCGATCCGCCTGCGCGGTGAGCCCAATGCCGACCTGATGCCGTCAAACCTGTTCGCCTGGGCGCTGGGCGTGGCGCTCATCGTGCTGGCCTTCGACTTTGGTGGCGCCGCCATGGACGACGTGCCGGCGCTCGCGCTCGGCGTCGTCGGCGGCATGGTGGCCATCGCACTGCTGCTGCTGTCCACCAACCCCTCGCCACCGGCGCAGTTGGTGGCCGTGCTGTTCATGGAAAACGGCATCGCGGTGTTCGAGTCGCTGCTGCCCGAGCCCTGGCCTTGGCCGGTGCATGGCGCCTTGACCGCGGTCTACCTGGTGACGGTTGGCGTTGGCGGCTGGTTGATCGGCACGCCGACCGGTCAGGCACCCCTCGCCGCCAGCGCTGCCCCGGGAGAAACCGCTTGAGCACCGCCGGCGCATCGGCACTGCCGGCCGGTTCGGCGGACAGCGGCCATGCCTGGGTGGGCCCAAGCCTGGTGGCGATCGCGCTGGTCAGCCTGGTGGCCTGGGTCGTGGTCTTCGTGCGCACGCCGCTGGCCTCGATGCCGCTGTACCTTGCTGCGGGCTACTTGGTGCTCGACGCCACGTCGATGTTGTTCCTGCTGGTCATCAACGCCGTTTTCCTGGGCATCAGCGTCTACATGTCGTCAGCTATCAGCACGTCGGCCCACCTGACCGGGACGGTCAAGCTGCGCGCCGCGCTGTCGCTGGCCTTCATGGTCGCGATGAACCTGGGCGTGATGTCCAACAACCTGCTGGTGTTGTGGGCCTTCATCGAACTGACAACACTTTGCCTGGCGCCGCTGGTCGCGCAGGGCGATGGCCCGCAGGCGCGCCGCGTTGCCTGGCATTACCTGCTGTACTCCAGCATGTCGCTGGCACTGACCTTCCTGGGTTTCATGTGCCTGACGCGCAGCGCAGCGCTGCAAGGGCTGGAACTGTCCTTCGCCATCGACCAGATGGCGGCGACGCTGCCCGCGCACGCTGGCAACGGCGACAGCTGGCAACGGTTGGGCTTTGCGCTGATGCTGTTCGGCCTGGGCAGCAAGCTGGGGCTGGCGCCGCTGTACAGCTGGATGCCGGAGACTTACGACGCAGCACCCACCAGCACCAGCGCGCTGCTGGCGGCGGTGCAGTTCAACGTCAGTGTGGTGGCCGTGTTCCGCATCTTCCAGGTGTTTCGTGCCCACGAGACCGCGTTTGTCTCGTATGAACTGCTGATCATGGGCTGCCTGTCGCTGACCGTGGCGGCAGTGCAGGTGATGGCGGCGCGCAACTACAAGCGCCTGATCGCCTACGCCTGCGTCAGCTCGTCGGGGGTCATCGCCATCGGCCTGTCGGTGGGCAAGGTGGCCGCCTACGGCGTGGTGCTCTACATTGTCAGCAACGCGTTCGTGAAAGCGCTGCTGTTCCTCACGGCCGGCCGTCTGCACGGGGTGTACGGCAGCAACCAGGTGGCGGCGCTCAGCGGCGTGATCCGCGTGCTGCCGTTCTCGGGCCTGCTGTTCGCGGTGGGCATCTTCGCGTTGCTGGGGTTTCCGCCGTTCGGCAGCTTCCTGGCCGAGATGCTGATCCTGTCGGGCATCGTGCAGGCCGGCAACCTGATCGCCTTTGCCCTGATGTGCACCATGCTGACCATCATCTTCGTGGCCACAGGCCGCTCGATATTCCCGATGCTGTGGGGCACGTCCCAAGCCATCGCCGGGCGGCCCGACGTTGACTTGCACACCGCGGCGGTCGGACGCGGCGAAGCAGCGGCCTCAAGGCCTAAAGTCCCGCATGGCCTGGCCATCATCGAGACCTGGGTTACCGCGCTGCCCAAGCTCGGTTTTGTCACCGCGTTGGTGCTGCTGGGTGTGTACACGCCGGCGCCGATCAGCGCGCTGCTGGTGGCCGTGGCGCAATCGATCGGGGGGCCCTGATGGGACCGGTCAAGTCGGTCTTGATGGCGCCGACCTCTGAACGGGCGCCGCTGGGCCTGGACGCCTGGGCCGCCGCGTGCGCCAGTGCCATGGCGGCAGGCGAACGGCTGTTGACGCTCTTCGGGCGGCCCGATGGGGCCGATGGCGTGCTCACCACCGCCGTGATGTTGGACAGCGAGGGCGGTGAAAGCCGCCTCAAGCTGCTGCGTGGTCGTGGGCGGCGTGGCGATACCTTTGCATCGTTGACCGCAGCCCACCCGGCCGCGCAGATGTTCGAGCGCGAACTGTGGGAGCAAACCGGCCTGCAACCGGCCGGGCACCCCTGGCTGAAGCCGGTGCGTTTTGAAGGCCAGCGCCAGCAGCACATGACCGACTACCCGTTTTTCTCGGTGCGCGGGCAGGAGGTGCACGAGGTCGGTGTCGGCCCCATCCACGCCAGCGTGATCGAGCCCGGGCACTTCCGCTTCATGTGCCATGGCGAGCAGGTGCACCACCTGGAGATCCAGCTCGGCTACCAGCACCGGGGTGTCGAAGCCCTGCTGCTGCAGCGGCCGCCGCTGGGCTTGAGCTCGCGGGTCGAATCGATCGCCGGTGACAGCAGCATCGCCTACGTCTGGGGCTATTGCGCCGCGGTGGAGGCGCTGGCCGGGGTGCAAGTCAGCCTGGACTCCGATCGGGTGCGCGGCGTGGCGCTGGAGCTGGAGCGTGTGGCGATGCACCTGGCCGGCCTCACCGGCATGGCGACCGATATCGCCTTCTTGCAGGGCGGCGCCACCTACGGCCGGCTGCGCACTGCAATCATCAACGCCACGATGCGGGTGTGCGGCAGCCGCTTCGGCCGGGGCTGGCTGCGACCGGGTGGTGTGCGCTTCGGCCTCACGCCCGCGCTGCGGCAGGACCTGCTCAGCACGCTGGCGGTGTTGTCCAAAGACATCGGGCAGGTCAACGACCTGATGCGGGGTGCGCGCAGCGTGCAGTCTCGCTTGCAGGGCGTGGGCACGGTCAGCCTGCAGGCGGCGCAAGACCTGGGCCTGGTGGGCCTGCCGGCGCGCGCCAGCGGCGTGGCCTTCGACACCCGTGCCAGCCTGCCGGGCCGCTTGTACACGGCCCATCCGGTGAGCCTGCGGATCGAAGCCGGTGGCGACTGCTGGGCCCGGTTGACGCTGCGCATGCGCGAGATCGACGAGTCGGTGCGCTGGCTCCGCGAGGTGCTCGAAGCACCCGGGGCTGACCTGGCGCCCGCGGGCATCGCTGCGCTGGGCAATCTGCGGCCCGAGACGCTGTGCGTGTCGGTGTGCGAGGGCTTTCGCGGTCCGGTGGTGCAGACCCTGGAGACCGCCGCCGATGGCCGCCTGCTGCACTACAAGGTGCAGGACCCGTCGCTGCTGAACTGGTTCGGCGTGGCGCTGGCGGTGCGCAACAACGAGATCTCGGACTTCCCCATCTGCAACAAGAGCTTTGATCTCTCGTATTGCGGCAATGACCTGTAATCGCTGCCCCACCGCCCCCAAGCGACCAGGCCCCTCGGCGGCCGACGCCTGAGGCGTCTCGGGGCACAAAGGACTCAGCCACATGTTCAAGTCGATTGCCGTCAGGGTGTCTCAAGGCACGCAGTTCATTCCAGACCCGCGCCAGGCGACCCCTGCCGGGTTCCGTGGCAAGCCGCTGATCGGCGCCGCCGACTGTGTCAGCGGCTGCGACGCGTGTCTGGCGGCCTGCCCCACAGTGGCGATCCGCTTGAATCCGGTGGCCATCGACCTGGGCCGCTGTGTGTTGTGTGGTGATTGCGAGCCGGCCTGCCCGAGCGCCAAGATCGCCTTCAGCAACGACGTGCGCCTGGCCGCCACCGACCGGCAGGCGCTGACGGTCAGCCAGCCACGGCCCGAGCTCGACCCGGTCAAGGTCAACCAGGCCCTGCGCCAACGCTTCGGCCGCTCGCTCAAGCTGCGCTCGGTCTCGGCTGGCGGCTGCAACGGCTGCGAGTTG
>JBBRZR010000167.1:0-9613 GCA_038236495.1 Burkholderiales bacterium | reverse complement strand
TCGGCTACGACGAGGGCGGCACGCTGACTGAAGCCGTGCGCCGCAAGCCGTACAGCGTGCTGCTGCTCGACGAGGTTGAAAAGGCGCATCCGGATGTCTTCAACGTGCTGCTGCAAGTGCTCGACGATGGCCGTCTGACCGATGGCCAGGGCCGCACCGTGGACTTCAAGAACACCGTGATCGTGATGACCAGCAACCTGGGGTCGCACATGATCATGCAGATGGCCGGCCAGGACCCGGAGCTGATCCGCGAGGCGGTCTGGGGCGAGGTGAAGGCCCATTTCCGGCCTGAATTCTTGAACCGGATCGACGAGACGGTGGTGTTCCACGCGCTGGACGAAGCCAACATCCGCGAGATTGCCAAGATCCAGCTGAAGCTTCTGGAAGGCCGGTTGGCCAAGATGGACATGAAGCTCGAAGTCTCGGACGAGGCCGTGGCCGAGATCGCCAAGGTCGGGTTCGACCCGGTGTTTGGCGCCCGACCGCTCAAGCGCGCGATCCAGCAGCGCATCGAGAACCCGGTCGCCAAGCTGATCCTGCAGGGCCGCTTTGGGCCCAAGGACGTGGTGCCGGTGGACGTGCGCGACGGGCAGTTCGAGTTTGGTCGGGTTGTGCACTGAGCTGGCAGCTTCGACGCCGGGTCGCTGAGGCCACGCGCTGCGCGGCGGTCTCAGGCTGCCAGTGCGATCTTGTGTGTAAGGTCGTTTGGCCCGCATCGACTGACGGATTGGTTCATTCAATCCTTTCAGCCGATCAAGGCCCCCATGAAATTCACGCATTGGATACTTTCCGCCGCATTGCTGGCCGCGGCCACTGCCGCCCAGGCTTTGGAAATCAAGCCCTACACCGGCGTGGCACTGGCCGAGGCACAGCAGGCTGGCAGGCCGGTGGCGCTGCACTTCCATGCCGACTGGTGCCCCACCTGCAAGGCCCAGGACAAGTCGCTGGCTGTTTTGAAGGCCGAGCCTGGTCTGGATGTTTTGTTGCTCGTGGCTGACTACGACAACGAAAAGGCACTGAAGACGCGCTTCAAGGTGCGCAGCCAATCCACCCTGGTGGTATTGCACGGCGACCAGGAGCGCGCCCGACTGGTGGGTGACACCTCGGTCGACGCGATCCGCAGCGCGCTCAAGTCGGGCCTGTGACGCACCTGCCGAGCAAGGGTTGGCGGTGACGCTGTCGCTGCCGCAGCTGGGCTTGAGTCTGGTCGCGGGCAGCCTGACCACGCTGTCGCCCTGTGTTTTTCCGCTGCTGCCGCTGGTGCTGGGCGGCGCGGTGCGCGGCAACCGCTGGTCACCGCTGATGATGGGCCTGGGCATGGTGGTGTCCTTTGCGGCGGTGGGCATGCTGCTGGGCGCCTTGGGCCCGGCGCTGGGCATAGACGCAGACAGCGTGCGCACCGGCGGCGCCGTGCTGATGCTGGCGTTTGCCGCCGTGATGCTGGTGCCGGCGCTAGGCGAGCGATTTGCGGGCTGGATGCAGCCGATGGCCAGCGCCGCCCATCAGGCCTCAGCTCGGCTGGACGGCCAATCGCCGATCAGTGCCTTGGCACTCGGCGCCGTGCTGGGCCTGGTCTGGAGCCCTTGCTCCGGGCCCTTGCTCGGGTCGGCCCTGACACTGGTGGCCAGCGAGGGCGGCTTGCTGCGCGGCGGTGTCGTGCTGGCCGTGTTTGGTCTGGGTGCGGCGATCCCGCTGGTGTTGGTGGCCCATGCCTCGCGCAGCGGCTTTGTGCGGGCACGCGGCTGGGTGCTGGCCCGGGTAGACGGCCTGCGGCGCGGTTTTGCGCTGTTGCTGGGTGCGCTGGGCCTGGCGATCCTGAGCGGCGCCGACAAGTGGCTGGAGGCGCAGGTGCTGACGTGGCTGCCCGACGGCTGGGTCAATCTCACCGTGGGGATTTGAAGCGCGGCGCAATGCCTTGGCTGGCGTCGATGCCTTGAAGGGCGTGGCCCCGGCCACGGCATGAACTGAGCCGCGCCGATCAGGCGGCCAGTGGCAAGGCCAGGCACAAGCGTGTGCCCCCCAGCGGCGCTGGCAGCGGCAGCAGGCTGCCGCCGTGCAACTGGGCCACCCGCTGCGCGATGGCCAGGCCCAGCCCCCCAATGCCGCCACCCGGGCGTTTGAGGGGCGGGTCGCGCAACGAGCGTTGCCCATCCAGCCGGGCCAACAGTTCGGCCGGCAGGCCGGGGCCGGTGTCTTCGATCAGGATCTGGGCGCTGGCGCCGTCACGCCGCAGGCTCACGCGCACCGGCGCGCCGCCTGGCGCGTGGCGCAGCGCGTTGTCGATCAAGTTGCTCAGCGCCCGCTCGATCAGTTGCAGGTCGCCGTCCAGTTCCAGCCGGCCCGGCGGCGCGCCGGCCAGCGTCACTGGCGGTGGCTGCTGGCCCAGCTCGAACTTCTGCACCGCATCGGTCACCAGTTCGTCCAGATTGAAGCGCTCGCGGTGCAGCACTTGGTGGTCCGACTGCAGTGCCGCCAGTTCGAACAGCTGTTGCGACAGCCGGCGCACCTTGTCGCTTTGCGACAGCGCGGCGGCGAGCCGCCGGTCGTGCTGCGGGCTGGTACCCACGGCCAGGGCCTCCAGATGGCCATGCAAGGCGGTCAGCGGTGTGCGCAGGTCATGGGCCACGCTGGCCATCATCTCGCGGTGGGCGCTGGCCTGCTGCAGCTCTCGGCCGGCCTGCTGCTCGATCCGTTGGGTCATGCCGGCGTAGGCGGTGGCGATGGCCTTGACCTCGTCACCGCGTGGGTCAATCGATGACGGTGTCTCGGCATGCTGATGCAGGCTGTAGTCCCGCATGCGGGCTGCCAGCTTGTGCAGCGGCCGCGTCAGCCGGTGCAGTGCCACGGCGCCAAGCAGCAGCGTCAGCAGCGCGCCCACGCCGGCCACGAGCGCCGCTCCCAGCCACACCCGGCGCAGGCTTACATGGCCGGCCACCTGCTCACGGGCACCGCCGTCGAGCACGATGTAGAGGTAGCCCGGCGGCTTGGTCTGGCCCGGGCGCGGCGCAAACATCGCCGCGCTGAAGATGCGGGGTGTGCTGCCGCCCATCGGGTCGGTGCCCCGCAGCGGCAGCGCCGCGCCGGCCAGAAACGCCCGCACCGGCTGCAGGTCCACACTGGGCTGGCGCACCATGCCGGGCTCGCCGATGTAGGCGGCCACCTGGCCATCGGCACCCAGCACATAGACCTGGATGCCGGGATTCACCACCATCAGCATCTGCAGCAGTGCGTTGCGCGCAGCGGCGTCTGCCTGGTTGGGGTCAGCGGCGGTGATCTCGGGCCAGTGGCCGACGATGTGCTGCGCCAAGCCGTGTGACAGGCTCTGCAATGACTCTTGTTCATGCTCGGCCGCCACACCGCGGCCCAGCACGGCGATCAGCCCGGCATAGGCCAGCAGCAAGACCGCCAGCATCAGGATCAGGCGCGTGGTGAAGGACAGGCGGCTGGGGCTCATGGTGTCGGCGACGAGGCGGTGGGATCAAAGCGGTAGCCGACGCCCCATACCGTGACGATGTGCAGGGGCAGGCGGGGATCGTGCTCGATCTTGCTGCGCAGCCGGTTGATATGCGAGTTGACGGTGTGCTCGTAGCCGTCGAAACCGGCGCCCCAGACGCGCTGCAGCAGTTCACCGCGGCCAAAGGCCTGGCCGGGGTGGCGGGCCAAAAAATGCAGCAGGTCGAACTCGCGCAAGGTCAGTGGCACGGGGGTGTCGTCCAGTTGCAATTCGCGGCGCGTGGTATCGAGTTGCCAGGCACCGAAGCGCAACACCGGCGCGGCCGCCGGCGCTGTCCGCAGTTGCTGCACACGCCTCAGCAGCGCCCGCACCCGGGCCACCAGCTCCAGCATCGAAAACGGCTTGGCCAGGTAGTCGTCGGCGCCCAGCTCCAGCCCCAGCACACGGTGGGCCTCGGCCGACCGGGCGCTGAGCATGATCACCGGCACGTCGGGGTGGCGCGCCCGCAGGTGGCGGCACACCTCCCAGCCGTCGGCGCCGGGCAGCATCAGGTCCAGCAGCACCAGGTCCCAGCGCTGGCGATCGATGGCCGCCATCGCCAGCCGGCCGTCGGCCTCCCGGTGCAGGCGGTAGCCGGCCTGCTCCAGGTGCAGGCGCAGCGCATCGGCGATGGCGTCGTCATCTTCGACGAGCAGCAAGTGTTGGTGCATGGCCGATTCTGACGGTTTGGCCCAGGCCGGTGCCTGGGGCCGGTGCCAGACTGCGCCGGAGCGGCCTGCGCACGCGCCAGCGCAGGGTTGGCAACTCAGCGGCCGGATGTCTGGCGGCGGCGCGCCAGCCAGCCCAGACCCAGCAGGCCGGCCAGCATCAACGCGTAGCTTTGCGGCTCGGGCACGGCAGCGGCACTGAACGAGATCCGGTAGACATCGCTGTTGGCGGTAAGCTGGCTGCTGAAGGTGTAGCCAGCGGCGGTCGTCAACCCGTTGAAGCCGTAGAACTCGGCAAAGTTACGCGCAACAACCGAGTTCTGTGGCGCACGCAGGTCGTTGTTGCCCACGAAGGCTGCAGCGGCCGGGTCGAACACCTCCGAGCCGGCATCCCAGATCTCATGCGCTTTGACGGTAATCGAGCTGATCTGCAACTGGCCGCTTCCGTTGAACAGCTTGTATTCGGTGGGCGAGTCGTTGCCGATAAAAAAGTCGTTGCTGGGCACCACCATCGCGGCGAACGTGAAGTAGGGGTTCACTGCGGCGTCGACCAGGTACAGGCCGGTCTTGCTGGCGCCTGGGAACAGTGGCCCGCCGATGGTGCCGCGCACCGCACCAGGGTCGGCTGCGGCAAACGCTGCCTGCCAGACAACGCCGGCGCCGCCTTCGGCCACCGACACGATGGCCGCACCGGCCACGCCGCCCTGGTTGAAGGCGTCGAAACTGCCGTTGTTGAAGGCCAGGTGCAGCGGTGCCGCCGTCACGCTGTTGGTGGGCGCCAGGTTTTCGATCGTGACCATGACCTGAACCGGTACCGATTGGGCGGCTGTGGCCGCAGCCAGCAGTGCGGCGGCGGTGGTCAGGCGGGCGAGGGACTTGGGGACGTGTGGCATGAGCGGGCTCCTGGCAGTGGGTTGTGACGGACCCGACCCTTCGAGCCCGTTGCACCGATGCTAGAAACTGCGCATCACCAAGTCCTCACCGCAATCTCACGGCGCGGTGAACTTTGGGCAGCAGCGGCAGCCGCAGCCGCAGCTCAGCTCAGCTCAGCTCAGCTCAGCTCAGCTCAGCTCAGCTCAGCGCCGCGCCGCCATCACATGCCGGGCCTGCACATAGCCAAACGCAAAATCCACCGACTCGTCGATGTTGCGGGCAATCGCCTGGCGCTCTTTTTCAGTCGTGAAAAACGCCAGATCGGCGCTGTGGCGGATGTAGTGCGGCGGCATGCGGTTGAGCGCCACACAGGCCACATCGGCCAGCAGCTCGGGGTCATCGGACACCCCGGGGTAGCGGGTGGACGCGGACATCACCGCAGCGAACACGGTTTTTTCGTGGGTGTTGTGGACCGATGAGAAATCCATGGCGGGCGGCTCCTGGGGCAGGTCGGGGAATAGACCGTTATCGGCCAGCAGGCCCGTCAACTTGAGCGGTGCCGGGGCGCTGCCGCCGCCAGCGCGGGGCCGGGCGGGCTTGCAGCGCTGCACAGTCCGCCTGCAGCGACAGTCGCCGCGGTGCCATCCACCGGGGCTGCGCATCATTACCATGTGCAGTTGCCTATCGGCCTGTCGCGCCGCGCGCCGCCGCCAGGGCCCTGCCGGAGCACCCCATGACCGCAATCGCCTCCATCCACACCGGCGCCACCGCTGCCCCGCCCCTGCGCCAGGACGCCACCGTGATCGGCCTGGTGGGCCTGGCGCACGCGGTCAGCCATTTCAGCCAGTTGCTGCTGGCGCCGCTGTTTCCGTGGCTCAAGGCCGACTTCAATGTCAGCTACACCGAGCTGGGCCTGCTGCTGACCGTCTTCTTCGTGGTGTCGTCCGTCGTGCAGACCGCCTCGGGCTTTGTGGTGGACCGCTTCGGCCCGCGGCCGGTGCTGCTGGGCGGTCTGGCGCTGCTGGGCCTGGCCGCGCTGGGCTATGCCAACAGCCACAGTTACGCGATGCTGACGGCCAGCGCGGTGCTGGCGGGCATCGGCAACGGTGTGTTTCATCCGGTGGACTACACCTTGCTCAACCGCAAGGTGCACAAGAGCCGGCTCGGCCATGCCTACAGCGCACACGGCATCACCGGCACGCTGGGCTGGGCCCTGGCGCCCGCGTTGATGGTGCCGGTGGCCCTGGTCGCCGGCTGGCGCACGGCCATGCTGTGTGCGTCGGCGGTGGCGTTCACGGTGCTGGCGGTGCTGTGGTGGCAACGCGCGCGCCTGGCGCTTGACCTGGCGCCGGCCGTCGGCGCCGGCCAACCGGTGACCGCGGGCACCGGCGCTGCAGCCGGCATGGCGATGCACCCCGCTGAAGGCCCGCTGGACTTTCTGCGCATCCCGGCGGTCTGGATGTGTTTCGGGTTTTTCTTCTTTTACGCGATGGCCTTGAGCGTGGTGCAGAGCTTTGCGCCCGAGGCCGCGCGGCAGCTGCACGACGTGCCGCTGCAATGGGTGGCGATCTGCCTGTCGGTCTACATGGTGTGCAGCGCCAGCGGCATGGTGCTGGGCGGCTTTTTGGCGTCCGACCCGGCGCGCTGCGAACGCGTGGTGGGCATCGGCATGGGCCTGGCGGCCTGCATTGCATTGAGCGTGGCGCTGTTGCCGGTGGCGCCCGGCATGGTGCCGGTGATGTTTGGCCTGATGGGCCTGGTCTCCGGCAGCGCCGGCCCGTCGCGCGACTTGCTGGTGAAGCGATCAACACCCGAGAACGCCAGCGGCCGGGTCTTTGGTGTGGTCTACGCCGGGCTGGACATCGGCCAGGCCCTGGCGCCGCTGGTTTTTGGCCGGCTGATGGACCTGCACCAGTACCGCAGCATCTGGATCGGCCTGGCGATGGTGCAGCTGGTGCTGATCGTCAGCGCCTTCAACGTGCGCCGGGTGCGGCGTGAGCTGATCCCCGTGACCGCCGCGGCTTGAATTGCTTTCGCGCCGGCCAAGCCAAGCCCGGCTCGGCCGGCGGGCGTGTCGATAATCGGCGCGCTGTCCCTCCTGTTCCCACCGACCCAATCCCATGACGCCCAGACCCGCCGGCCATGTCCTTGTCGAAGCCCTGATCGCCCAGGGTGTGCACACCGCGTTTGGTGTGCCCGGTGAAAGCTACCTGGCCGTGCTGGACGGCTTTCATGAGTACCGCGAGCAGATCCGCTTCATCGCCTGCCGGCAAGAGGGCGGCGCCTGCTTCATGGCCGAGGCCCAGGGCAAGCTCAGTGGTGCACCTGGTATTTGCTTTGTCACCCGCGGCCCGGGTGCCACCAACGCCAGCATCGGGCTGCACACGGCGTTCCAGGACTCCACGCCGCTGATCCTGTTTGTCGGCCAGGTGGCCAGCGACCAGCGGGACCGCGAGGCCTTCCAGGAGCTGGACTACCGCCAGGTGTTCGGCCCCGGCACCCTGGGCATGGCCAAGTGGGTGGGCGAGGTACAGGACGCCGACCGACTGCCCGAGTACGTGGCACGTGCCTTTCACACCGCGCTGCAGGGCCGGCCCGGCCCGGTGGTGCTGGTGCTGCCCGAGGACATGCTGACCCGACTGACCAGCGCCCCGGTGCTGCCGCAGATCCAGACCGCCCAGGCCTGGCCGGCGCCCGGTGCCTTGCGCACGCTGCGCGAGATGCTGCTGGCAGCGCAGCGCCCGCTGGTGATTGCCGGCGGCAGCTGCTGGGACGCCGACGCCGCCCGTGCGCTGCAGCGTTTTGCCGAGAACTGGCAACTGCCGATCGGCTGCGGCTTCCGCTTTCAAGACACGTTCGACAACCGCCATGCGCTGTATGCCGGTGATGTCGGCATCGGCATCAACCCCAAACTCGCGCAGCGCGTCAAAGACGCCGACCTGGTCATCGCGCTGGGCGTGCGCCTGGGCGAGATGACCACCGGCGGCTACACCCTGCTTGCCGTGCCCCGGCCCGCCCAAAAGCTGGTGCACATCCACGCCGGGCCCGAGGAACTGGGCCGGGTCTATGCCGCCGACCTGCTGCTGCAATCATCGATGGCCTGTGCGGCCAAGGCACTGGAGTCGATTGCCGCACCCGGCGATGCGACTTCGCTGCCCTGGCTGGACTGGACCGCCGCCGCCCACGCCGATTACGAGGCCAACCACATCGCGCCGCCAGTCTCACCACTCGACATGGCCGTGGTGATGAAGACAGTGCAGCGCCTGGCGCCGGCGGACACGGTTTACACCAACGGCGCTGGCAACTACAGCGGCTGGCTGCACCGCTATGTGCGCTACTTCGGCCTGCAGCACCACGGCCGCACCCAGCTGGCGCCCACCTCGGGTGCGATGGGCTATGGCTTTCCGGCGGCGGTGGCGGCGGCCTTGCTGCACCCCGAGCGAACCGTGGTCAACGTGGCTGGCGACGGCGACTTTTTGATGACCGGGCAGGAGATGGCCACGGCCACCGGCTATGGCGCCAACCAGGGCGCAGGCCGCCTGATCTGCCTCGTGGTGGACAACGGCACCTACGGCACCATCCGCATGCACCAGGAGCGCGAGTACCCGGGGCGGGTCAGCGGCAGCGACTTGTTTAACCCCGATTTTGCGGCGATGGCCAGGGCGTTTGGCTGGCGCGCGGCCACGGTGACTGGCACCGACGACTTCGAGGCCGCGTTTGCGACGGCCTTGGACGCCGGCGCGCCCATGCTGATCCACCTCAAGCTCGACGCCGATGTCATCACCACCCGCGGTACGCTGAGCGCCATGCGCGAGGCCGCACGACTGGCGGGGCGCTGAGCGGCCCGCTGCGGCGTTGCAGGCGGACCGCACCACGGCGCCGGCCTGTTCCTTCGTGGGATGGCAGCACCCCCGCTTGCGCGCTACTATCCTGGTCCAGGGTGCGGATCGGGCGGCGGCTGGCCGCTGCGGCCATTCGCAACCGGCGTGATTCAGTACGGAGGACAACGTGATGACTTCAAATTTTTCTTGGCGTGGCGCGCATCGCGGGGCCATCTTGTCCATGCTGGTGGCGTCGTCCTTGTCGGTTGGCCCGGCCGTGGCCGCCGATTCGGTTGACCTGGGCCAGGCGGTTCCGGAGGTCAAGGCCATCACTGATGGGTTGTTTCCCGAGGATGCCTGCAAGGAGCTGCAAGAGGCTGGCTTCAAGTGCATGGGCTTCAAACCGGCGGTGAGGTTCTCGCTGCCTGCCGCCGCCTTCAAGCTGGGCTCGGCCGAACTGCCGGACTTGCTGCGTCAGCAGCTCGACCGGTTTGCCGAGGCGATGCGGGGCAAACGTGGCAGTGGTCGGGTGGTTCGCATCGAGGGCCATGCCGACGCCACCGGGTCGGACGAGATCAACGTGCCGCTGTCCCAAAAGCGCGCCCAGGCGGTCAAGGACTACCTCGTCAAGGCGGGCACCGACCAGACGATGTTGCAAGCGGTGGGCGTCGGTGCCAAAGACCCCAAGGACAAGTCCGATCCCCGCGCCGCTGAAAACCGCCGGGTCGAGATCGGTCGTCTGGTTCCGCCCTGATCGG